>NZ_JBNDML010000020.1:0-153539 GCF_050436565.1 Paraburkholderia sp. GAS42
CGGGCACCAGTGATGTTCCGGTCATCAGGGCGCTGCCACCTGTGTTATAGCGCAGCAGCGTTTCTTCCGGAACACCGGGGACGATTGCCGGCCCTAGGAAGCTATGCAGGAACATGAAATCCGACAGCCGGACACCCGACGACGACGTCTGACCGACCAAGGCTTCCCCGGCATCGCCGGGCGCCGCTGCGGACCCCACTGGCCGCTCTCAGCCCAGAGCGGCTCGATGCCTCACCCGTCACGCGTGCCGCGCACCGGACGAAGCGCCCCACTGATCAGCAGCCTTGAAACGCATGGCCGCTGTGTTCTGGTGTGACGTATTTTGTCGACCCGTATCCGCGTCCGTCGTTCCACGATGTGCGCTGGAGTCGATATGCGTAACGGGCCGTCAAAAGGACTCCGTTCAGGCCGCCTTCGCTTCGTTACCCGGCGCCTGTGCGACTTCGAAGTTCGCCATGATTTCAAGCGCGCGCACCATCGCCGAGTGATCCCACGCCTTGCCGCCGTTTGCCGCGCATACGCTGAACAGTTGCTGTGCGCTCGCGGTGTGGGGCAGCGCGATGCCGAGTTTGCGCGCGCCATCGAGTGCGAGGTTCAGGTCCTTCTGATGCAGTTCGATACGGAAGCCCGGATCGAACGTGCGCTTCGTCATGCGTTCGCCATGCACTTCGAGAATGCGCGACGCAGCGAAGCCGCCCATCAGTGCCTTGCGCACACGCTCCGGATCGGCGCCCGAACGTGCGGCGAACAGCAGCGCTTCGGCAACCGCTTCGATGTTCAGCGCGACGATGATCTGGTTCGCAACCTTGCACGTCTGGCCCGCGCCGTTGTCGCCGATCAGCGAGATGTTCTTGCCCATCAGGTCGAACAGCGGCTTCGCGAGATCGAACGATTTTTGCGGGCCGCCGACCATGATGGTCAGCGTCGCTTCACGTGCGCCGACTTCGCCGCCCGAGACCGGCGCATCGAGATAGTCGCAGCCGAGCGCGTTGATCTTCTTTGCGAATGCCTGGGTTTCGAGCGGCGAGATCGAACTCATGTCGATGACGAGCTTGCCCTTCGTGAGACCGTTCGCGACGCCGTCGTCGGCGAACAGCACGTTCGCGACGTCAGGCGTGTCCGGCACCATCGAGATGATGATGTCCGAGGCCTTCGCGACAGCAGTCGAGCTCTCGACGACGGTCGTTTGTGTGCGCAGATCGTCCGGCACCGGATACGCGCCGTTGACGATCAGCGTGTGACCGCCCTTGATGAGGTTGCGCGCCATGTGCGCGCCCATGATGCCGAGGCCGATGAAACCGACTGTTGCCATTGATGTGTCTCCAGGATGTTGGGTTTGGATCCGGATGCGGGGTGCGCTGCGTGACGCTCACGCAGCGGCGTGTGCCGCACCGCGCGTCTGGCCGGCGATACGCTGGACCCAGCCGAGACCTTCGGTGGTCGTCGTGCGCGGCTTGTATTCGCAGCCGATGTAGCCTTCATAGCCGAGCGAATCGAGCAGCTCGAACAGGAACGGATAGTTGATTTCGCCGGTGCCCGGTTCATTGCGACCGGGGTTGTCGGCGAGCTGGATGTGCGCGATCTGCGGCAGATTCTTCCTGATCGTCGCGGCGAGTTCGCCTTCCATCCGTTGCATGTGATAGATGTCGTATTGCAGGAACAGGTTGTCCGAACCGACGGCGCGGATCACGTCCAGACCTTCCGAGGAACGGTTCAATGCGAAGCCCGGAATGTCGTAGGAGTTGCACGGTTCGACGAGCAGCCTGATCCCTTCTTTCTTCAGTTCGCCTGCTGCAAAACGCAGGTTGTCGACGATGGTCGAGCGCGCCTTGTCCGCGTCGATACCTGCCGTCGGAATGCCGACGAGGCAGTTCAGTTGCGGCACCTTCAGCGCCTTCGCATATTCGATCGCGCGGCCGACGCCTTCCTGAAACTCGCCGACACGGTCCGGCAGACACGCGATGCCACGTTCGCCTGCTTCCCAGTTGCCAGCAGGCAGGTTGTGCAGGACGAGCTTGAGACGATTCTGTTGAAGACGCTCAACGAGCTCCTCGACCTTGTACGGATACGGGAACAGAAATTCGACTGCGTTGAAGCCCGCATCCGCCGCCGCCGCGAAGCGGTCGAGGAACGGGACTTCGTTAAACAGCATGGTCAGGTTGGCTGCAAATTTCGGCATGGTGTCAGTTGATTCCGGCTGGTCGGTCAGTTAAACGAAAGAAGCTCAGTCGAGCATGCTGATGGCGGTCGGCGCGTCTTCGCGCTTTTCGGCAAGCTCTTCGAACTCGTTGATCGCATCGATTTCGGTGCCCATCGAAATGTTGGTCACACGTTCGAGGATCACTTCGACGATCACCGGGACGTTGAACTCGGAGAGCATCGACTGCGCACGTTCCAGCGCGGGCTTCAGTTCTTCCGGCTTGAACACGCGGATCGCCTTGCAGCCGAGACCTTCGGCCACCGCGACGTGATCGACGCCGTAACCGTTCACTTCCGGCGCGTTGATGTTGTCGAATGCGAGCTGTACGCAGAAGTCCATGTCGAACGCGCGCTGTGCCTGACGGATCAGGCCGAGGTATGAGTTGTTCACCACCACATGCACGTACGGCAGCTTGAACTGCGCACCGACGGCCAGTTCTTCAATCATGAACTGGAAGTCGTAGTCGCCGGAGAGCGCGACGATCGGGCGTTGCGGATCAGCGGCGCGCACACCGAGCGCCGCCGGAATCGTCCAGCCGAGCGGGCCGGCCTGGCCGCAGTTGATCCAGTTACGCGCCTTGTACACGTGCAGGAACTGCGCACCGGCGATCTGCGAAAGACCGATCGTGCTCACATAGCACGTGTCGCGGCCGAACACCTGGTTCATCTCTTCATACACGCGCTGCGGCTTCATCGGCACGTTGTCGAAGTGCGTCTTGCGAAGCATCGTGCTCTTGCGTTGCTGGCAATCCTTGACCCATGCGCTGCGATCCTTCAGCTTGCCCGCAGCCTTCCATTCCTTCGCCACTTCAACAAAGCGTTCGAGCGCCTTCTTCGCATCCGACACAATGCCGAGATCCGGACCGAACACGCGGCCGATCTGCGTCGGCTCGATGTCGACGTGCACGAACTTGCGGCCCTTCGTATAGACTTCGACGCTGCCTGTATGGCGGTTTGCCCAGCGGTTGCCGATGCCGAGCACGAAGTCGGACGCGAGCATCGTTGCGTTGCCGTAGCGATGCGACGTCTGCAGACCGACCATGCCGACCATCAGCGGGTGATCGTCAGGAATCGCGCCCCACGACATCAGCGTCGGAATCACCGGCACGCCGAGCGTTTCTGCGAATTCGACGAGCAGATCTTCGGCGGCTGCGTTCAGCACGCCGCCACCGGAGACGATCAGCGGCTTGTCTGAATCGTTGAGCATCGTGAGCGCGGCTTCGATCTGCTTGCGCGTCGCGGCGGGCTTGTAGACCGGCAGCGGTTCATACGTATCGATGTCGAATTCGATTTCGGCGAGCTGTACGTCGATCGGCAGATCGACCAGCACCGGACCCGGACGGCCCGAGCGCATCAAATGGAATGCCTGCTGGAAGACGCGGGGCACGAGCGCGGGCTCGCGCACGGTGACTGCCCACTTCGTGACGGGCTTCGCGATCGATTCGATATCGACGGCCTGGAAGTCTTCCTTGTACAGACGCGCACGCGGCGCCTGGCCCGTGATCGCGAGAATAGGAATCGAATCGGCCTGAGCGGAATAGAGACCGGTGATCATGTCGGTGCCGGCGGGGCCCGAGGTGCCGATACACACGCCGATGTTGCCCGCCGACGCCCGCGTATAGCCCTCGGCCATGTGCGACGCGCCTTCGACGTGCCGTGCCAGCACGTGGCTGATGTTGCCGGCCTTGCGCATCGCCGAATAGAACGGGTTGATCGCGGCGCCCGGCACACCGAATGCCGTATCGATACCTTCTCTCTCGAGCACGAGTACGGCTGCGTCGACGGCTCTCATCCTGGCCATGGAATGTCTCCTGATGTCTGCGAATATTTCTTGAACTGCGTCGGACGGACCGTTGCAGGCTGTTGGGATCCACTTTAGGCTTCACGCGAAGGTTTGATAAGATCGGTTCAGGTCGCTTATTTCGAAACAAAAAGTACGGAATGCGGGTTTTGCCCCCGGCGCGTGAAAGCGGGGCAGGCGCCGCCGAAAAAGGGCAGCAACGATCTTGCATGGGACCAGAGCACGACGCTAAAGCGTCAACTCTGGTCGACAGGAGAGAGGAATGGACCGCTTCAAGCAGATCGAAACCTTCGTGCGCGTCGCTGACGCGGGTAGTCTTGCGGCGGCGGCGCTGGAAGAGGGCGTGTCGCCGGTGATCCTCGGACGGCGTATCGACGCGCTCGAAAAACGGCTCGGCGTGAAGCTGATGTACCGCTCGACGCGGCGGCTTGTCGTCAGCGAGGAAGGCGCCGCGTTTCTCGAACGGTGTCGCGGGTTGCTGACGGAGTGGGATCAGGCGGAAGACGAGTTGACGGCAGGGCGGCGCGCGGTGACCGGCCATCTCATCGTATCGGCGCCGGCTGCGTTCGGACGCAAGCACGTTGCGCCGCTCGCGCCCGCGTTTCTGGCTGACAAGCCGGAATTGCAGCTGTCATTCAACCTGACGGATCGCGTGGTCGATCTCGTGCGCGAGGGTTACGACCTGTCGATTCGCATCGGCGGCGCGGTCGATCCGAATTTCGTCGCGGTGAAGCTCGCGACGAACCGGCGCGTGGTGTGCGGTACGCCGGAGTATTTCCGCAAACACGGCCGGCCGAAGACGCTCGAAGACCTGCCGCAGCACAATTGCCTCGCGTTCAACCTGCAGGGCGGCCAGAACCGCGGCTGGTACTTCCGGCGCAATGGCAAGCTGGCGACGGTGCGCGTCGGCGGGACGCTCGATTGCAACGACGGCGAACTGCTGCATCGCTGGGTGTCGGAAGGGCTCGGGCTCGGCTGGCGCTCGACGTGGGAAGTGCAGCAGCAACTCGCCCGCGGCGAACTCGAAACCGTGCTCGATGAATTCGCGCTGCCCGACTACGACATTCTCGCGGTGTACCCGCAGCAGCGTTACGTGCCGGCGAAGGTGCGCTACTTCATCGATTTTCTGAAGGACGTGTACGCGCGCGACGGTTACTGGAGCGGCGTGGTGTGATCGCGTGAACTGCACGGAGAAGAAATCGTCGTCGCGTGCCCGGTTCCAGCCGGGCAGCCCGGACGCGGGCCTTATTCCTGATTTATTTCGCCGTGATGCGGCAGGTGCGGGAATAAACTCGGTGTGCAACCAGTATTCCAGCCGTGAAGCCAGGAGGGCCCGCGTGCGCCAGACCGAAACAACCGCAACAGGAAACGGCGACGAAGCCGCGCGCAGTCGTCGTTTCCAGCAACTGGCGCTGCCGCATCTCGATGCTGCTTTCAACCTCGCGCGCTGGTTGTCCGGCAATGCCAGCGATGCCGACGACATCGTCCAGGAAGCCTATATGCGCGCATTCCGTTTCTTCGATACGTTCCGTGGCGACAATGCCCGCCCATGGCTGCTCGCGATCGTGCGTCGCACGTGGTACACGGAGTGGCGCAGAAGGGCGTCGTCGCGCGAAGTCGCCGGGTTCGACGACTCGCAGGAAGAGGCCGCGTTCGACGGCTGGAGCGAGGCGAGCATCGATCCGCAGGCACTGCTGATCCGTGAGGAAGACACGCGGCGCGTGCATGCGGCGCTCGAAAAACTGCCGGTGGAGTATCGCGAGGTGCTGATTTTGCGTGAACTGGAGGAACTGAGTTATCGCGAGATCGCGATCGTCGCCGATCTGCCTGTCGGGACGGTGATGTCGCGGCTGGCACGGGGCAGGCGAAGGCTGGCTCTGGCGTTGACCGCGCTGGAGGCGCGGGGTAGCGAGCGGAGGCATCCGGATGCCGATGGCGGACGGGATAGCGCACGAAGCCGCCAGGCGGACGCTTCGGCGGAGCGTGCTTCCGCGCGGGGCGCGTCTGAAGGGGGTTGGGCGTCGTCCGGCGATCCGGGTGCCGCGGCCGCTGGAGCAAACCGGGAGACGCCAGATGGACTGTAACGAAGTGCGTCCGCTCCTCGATGCCAGCGTCGATCGGGAGCTGCCACCGGTCGATGAGCGCCGCGTACAGCAGCATGTGGCCGGTTGCGCGGCGTGCCAGCGTGAAACCGACATCGTGCGTGCGTTGAGCGGTGCGATCCGTCAGGCGGACTATCATCGTGCGCCGGATGCGCTGCGCTCGCGCATTCTCGCGGGTCTGCCTGCGGCGGAGTTTTCATCTTTGCCGGCGGGGGCGCGAAAGCGTGGCTGGCGGTTTCCCTGGTTCGACGGTTTGCGCCTGCCGGTGGGTGGGGGCGGCGGCGCGGCATATGGAAGGACGCTCGGTTCGGGCTGGCTGACCGTGCTGGTGATCGCGTTGTGTGCGGTCGTCGCGAGCGTCGCGTTGACACTGCGTCGTCCCGCCGACGCCAACCCGTTCGTCGACGAACTGGTATCGAGCCACGTCCGTGCACAGCTGTCGGGACGCGACATCGACGTCATCTCGTCGGATCAGCACACCGTGAAGCCGTGGTTCAACGGCCGGCTCGACTATGCGCCGCCGGTTGTGGATCTCGCGGCGAGCGGTTTCCCGCTGGCCGGCGGCCGGCTGGATTACGTCGGCCATCGGAGGGTGGGAGTGCTGACCTACCGCTACCGCAAGCACGTCATCGACGTGTATGTGTTTCCTGACGCGGATCCGGGGGGCGCGGGAGGTTCCACCGCTACGTCCGCTTCGACGCAGGTTCGTGACGGCTATTCGCTTGCGCGCTGGCACGAAGGGGGCATGATCTGGTGGGCGGTCACGGACGCCGCGCCCGAGACGCTGACTGCGCTGGAGGCGGCGTTCAAGGCCCGTCCGCAGCCGTCTGAGTGAGTTTATTATCCGGATTCGCCTGGATCCGCGATGGTTCTTGCCGGTTTGCACCCGCAGGTGTCCGCACTTGCCCGACCGTGCCGTCAGTCATTGACGGCCCGTAGCTTCTCCTCTGGGCTGATTCGACGGCGATCGTTGTCCCGCGCGATAACCCATTGAAAACACGGTTGAATCGATGCGGAAATCCACGTCAGGCCTTGCGTGCTGACCCCATTCGTGCTACATTCTCCGGCTTCTCACTTGCTACACCGGTTTCGACGCCCGGGTGGCTTCTATCCATAAGTCAGCACAAGGAGTGAATATGCGTCATTACGAAATCGTATTTATCGTGCATCCCGATCAAAGCGAGCAGGTGCCCGCCATGATCGAGCGCTACAAGAGCACGATCACGTCGCACGGTGGTCAGATCCATCGTATCGAAGACTGGGGCCGTCGCCAGCTGGCCTACATGATCGAGAAACTCGCGAAGGCACACTACGTCTGCATGAACATCGAATGCGATCAAACCACGCTCGACGAGCTGGAACACGCATTCAAGTTCAACGACGCGGTTCTGCGTCACCTCATCGTCAAGCAGAAGAAGGCTGAAACCGGCCCGTCGCCGATGATGAAGGAAGTGCAGCGCGAAGAAGCCAAGAAGGCGGCTGCTACGCAACCGTCCGAAGCGCAGGCTTAAGACAGTTAGTTATTTAAGCCACCAGGAATAAAGCGTCGCTCTCGTGAACAGGCTGCAACTGACAGGCAGCGTCGTCGAACGCGAACCGGTGCGGTACACCCCCGCCGGCGTTCCGATTGCAAGCTGTACGTTGCTTCACCGCACGGAAGTCGTCGAAGCCGGCATTACCCGGCAAGTCGAACTGACCATGCCGGCGGTGGCCGCCGGCGAGACGAGCGGCAGGCTGGAAAAGTGTGGAATGGGCGTCGAAACGCTCTTCACCGGTTTTCTGGCTAAAAAGAGCCGCAACGCACGAACCCTGGTGTTTCACATCACAGAATTGCAGGACATTGGAAAGGACTGAACATGCCCCGCCCGACTGGTAAGAAATTCGACAAGCGTCGTCAGCAACAAAATCCGCTCTTCAAGCGCAAGAAGTTCTGCCGTTTCACGGCAGCCGGTGTCGACCAGATCGACTACAAGGACATCGAAACGCTGAAGGACTTCATCGGCGAGAACGGCAAGATCACGCCGGCGCGTCTCACGGGTACGAAGTCGCACTATCAACGCCAGCTGGATACGGCAATCAAGCGCGCGCGTTTCCTCGCGCTCGTGCCGTACACCGACCAGCACAAGGCCTAACCCGACGACGCAACAAGGAGCATCCGAATGCAGATCATTCTTCTCGAAAAAGTCGTCAACCTGGGTAACCTGGGCGATATCGTCAAGGTCAAGGACGGTTACGCACGTAACTTCCTGATCCCGAACAAGCGCGCTCGCCGTGCCACGAAGGAAGCGATCGCTGAATTCGAAGTCCGCCGCGCGGAACTCGAAAAGATCGCCGCTGAAAAGCTGGCAGCCGCTCAAGCCCAAGGCGAAAAGCTGGCAGGCTCGACGGTTCAGATCGGCCAGAAGGCTGGCGTCGACGGCCGTCTGTTCGGCTCGGTGACGAACGCTGACATCGCTGACGCACTGGTCAAGCAAGGCTTTGCCGTTGAAAAGGCGCAAGTGCGTCTGCCGGAAGGTCCGCTCAAGCTGGTCGGCGACCATCCGGTGCAGATCTCGCTGCACACCGACGTTCTCGTCGATGTGACGGTGTCGGTGCTGGGCGAGCACGTCTAAGACGACGTCCACGCCACGTACTGAGCAGTATTTGCCAGATTGTTTCTGGCAGAAGGCGGGAGCCGGGTAACCGGCTCCCGCTTTTTTGTTTCCGTCGTTTCCGTCCCCGATGCTGCATTTCTGGTTTCCTGACGCCGTCATTTACCCGATAATCCGTTTCCATGAACGCACCGTCGAAAGATCCCCAACTCGAATCGCTGAAAGTCCCGCCGCACTCAATCGAGGCCGAGCAATCGGTGCTCGGCGGCCTGCTGCTGGACAATGCCGCGTGGGACCGCATTGCGGATTTCCTGTCGCAGAGCGATTTTTACCGCTACGACCACCGGATCATATTCGAGCACATCGGCAAGCTGATCGCGGCGACGCGTCCGGCCGACGTGATCACGGTGTACGAGGCGCTCGGGACGTCGGGGAAGGCGGAAGACGTCGGCGGCCTCGCGTATCTCAATGCACTCGCGCAGAACACGCCGAGTGCGGCGAATATTCGCCGGTACGCGGAAATCGTGCGGGATCGGGCGGTGTTGCGGCGCCTCGTTTCGGTGGCTGATGAAATTTCGGCTGACGCGTTCAATCCGCAAGGCAAGGAAGTGCGCCAGTTGCTGGACGAGGCGGAATCGAAGGTGTTTTCGATCGCCGAAGACGGTGCGCGCGGGACGCAGGGCTTCCTGGAAATCGGACCGCTGCTGACGCAGGTCGTCGAGCGGATCGACACGTTGTACCACACGGCCAACCCGAGTGACGTCACGGGCACGCCGACGGGTTTCGTCGACCTTGACCGGATGACGTCCGGTATGCACGGCGGCGAGCTGATCATCGTCGCCGGGCGGCCTTCGATGGGTAAGACGGCGTTCTCGATGAACATTGGCGAATACGTCGCCGTGGAGTATGGCCTGCCGGTTGCAGTGTTCTCGATGGAAATGCCGGGCACACAGCTGACGATGCGTATGCTCGGCTCCGTCGGCAGGCTCGACCAGCACCGGATGCGAACCGGCCGCCTGACCGACGAAGACTGGCCGAAACTGACGCACGCCGTGCAGAAGATGAGCGAAGCGCAAATCTTCATTGATGAAACCGGCGGTCTGAACCCAATGGAACTGCGCTCACGCGCGCGACGCCTGTCGCGTCAGTGCGGCAAACTTGGCCTCATCATCATCGACTACCTGCAGCTGATGAGCGGTTCGTCATCGGGTGAGAACCGGGCGACCGAAATTTCTGAAATTTCCCGTTCGCTGAAGAGTCTGGCCAAGGAACTCGATGTCCCGGTGATCGCGTTGTCGCAGCTGAATCGCGGCCTCGAACAACGTCCCAACAAGCGCCCGATCATGTCGGACCTGCGTGAATCCGGCGCTATTGAGCAGGACGCGGACGTGATTCTCTTCATCTACCGCGACGAAGTCTATAACCCGGACAGCCAGGACAAGGGCACGGCCGAAATCATCATCGGCAAACAGCGTAACGGCCCGATCGGTCCGGTTCGGCTCACGTTCCACGGTCAATTTACGAAGTTCGACAATTTTGCCGGCGCGCAGAACTTCTACGGCGAGTAAAGCCGTATCTGGCTGATCTGTTGTAACCACGCTGTCACAAGTGCGACATCCCGGTCGCGACGGTACAATATTGCGGTTTTATGACAGCCACAACCGTGACTAATTTCCGGGATCCCAATGTTCGGTCGATTCATGCCCACCGAGGGCAAGTTCTTTGAAATTTTCAACGCGCACGCCAGTTGCATTATCTCGGCAAGCCGCGAACTCGAGCTGCTGATCGACAACCTGTCGGACGCCGAGATCCACAAGCAGAACGTGCAGTCCGCCGAAAAGGCCGCCGACAAGCTGACGCACGAAGCTATCGACCTGCTGCACAAGACCTTTATCACGCCGCTCGACCGCGACGAGATCCACAAGCTGATCACGACGATGGACGACATCCTCGACCTGATGGAGGACGTCGCTACCGCCATTTCGCTCTATGACGTGCAGGCGGTGACCTCCGAAGCGAGCCAGCTGGCGCATATCTGCACGGCCGCGTCGGAGCGTGTGCAGTTCGCGGTCAGTCTGCTATCCGACATGAAGCAGGCGAGCCAGATACTGAAGGCGTGCGAGGACATCGACCGTCTCGAATCGGAAGCGGACCGCGTACTGCGTTCCGCGATGTCGAAGCTCTTCCGCGAGGAAGACAACGTGAAGACGCTGATCAAGCTCAAGGCAATCTACGAACTGCTCGAGACGATCACGGACAAATGCGAGGATGTGGCGAACATCATCGAAGGCATCGTGCTGGAAAACGCCTGAGATGCAATCGATTCAACTCGCTATATGGATAGTCGTCGCCCTCGTCGCTGTCGCCCTTGTATTCGACTTCATGAACGGTTTTCACGACGCCGCGAATTCGATTGCGACCGTCGTATCGACTGGTGTTCTGAAGCCGCAACAGGCGGTAGCTTTCGCGGCAGCTTTTAACGTCATCGCGTATTTCATCTTTCACCTGAAGGTCGCGCAGACGGTCGGCAAGGGCACGATCGACCCGGACATCGTTGACCACTACGTCATATTCGGCGCGCTTGTCGGTGCGATCGGCTGGAATGTCGTCACGTGGTACTACGGTATTCCGTCGAGTTCGTCGCATGCGCTGATCGGTGGTCTCGTCGGTGCGGCGCTGGCGAAGTCGGGGTGGGGGGCGCTCAATTTCGACGGCCTCCTGAAAACGGTCGCGTTCATTTTCATCTCGCCGCTGCTGGGCTTTGTGCTTGGATCGTTCTTCATGCTGGCGGTGTCGTGGCTCTATTTCCGTACGCCGCCAAGCAAGGTCGACCGGCGTTTCCGGCGGCTGCAGCTGGTGTCGGCTGGACTGTACAGCCTCGGTCACGGCGGCAATGACGCGCAGAAAACCATCGGCATCATCTGGATGCTCCTCATCGCGACCGGCTACGCGTCGGCAACAGCCGATGCTCCGCCGATCTGGGTGATCGGCGGCTGCTATCTTTCGATGGGCCTTGGCACCCTGTTCGGCGGCTGGCGGATCGTCCGTACGATGGGCCAGAAGATCACGAAGCTCAAGCCGGTCGGTGGTTTTTGCGCTGAGACGGGCGGCGCGATCACGCTGTTCATCGCTTCCTGGCTCGGCATTCCGGTATCGACCACACACACGATCACCGGCGCGATTGTCGGCGTTGGTGCAACGCGAAAGCTGAGCGCCGTGCGCTGGGGCGTGGCCGGCAACATCGTCTGGGCCTGGGTTCTCACGATCCCGGCATCGGCGGCGCTCGCTGCGGCCGGATGGTGGGTCGGTCACCGTCTGATGTAAGACTGTCAGACTGGTCGCGCGCCGCATCGCTTCAGATCAGCGGCGCGCTTCCGCCGTCCATGGGGATGATCGCACCCGTTACGTAACTCGCGCGGCGGCTGGCGAGGAAGAGGACGACGTCGGCGATTTCTTCCGGCTTTGCGTAGCGCCCGAGCGGCACCTTCGCCTGTCCACGCGAGAGCGCTTCTTCAGTGCCGATACCCTGCTGGTCGGCTTCCAGTTTCAGGGCTTCCTCGACCCGCTCGGTCAGCGTTGCGCCCGGGTTGATTGCGTTGATCCGGATACCGTAGCGCGCGTAGTAGTGCGCGAGCCCGACCGTGGCCAGCATCAGTGCCGCGTTCGCTGCGCCCCCAGCGATGTGAATGTCGCTGGCGATCTTCCCGCCCATTCCAATCACGTTCACGATCGTGCCGGGCTCCGATCCTCCTCCCGCCTTTACGCGTTCAACCATCCGGCGTAGCACTTCCTGCTGGGGATAGATGTACGGAAAATATTTGGCGTCCATCGTTGCCTTGAACGCGGCCGCGTCGAGCGACTCCGGATCGTAGCGTTTCGCGGCGCCAGCGCTGTTGATCAGGATATCGATGGGGCCCATGGCCTGGCTGGCTTCCTCGACGACATCCGCAGCACTGTGCGGCTCGTGCAGATCCGCTCGCGTCAGGTGAACATGCAGACCTTCTTTCGCCAGTTGCTCGCGGGCACGGGCGAGATTTGCAGGGTCGCGGGATACGATCGCGACTTTCGCGCCTTCAGTGGCAAATGCGCGTGCACAGGCGAGCCCGATGCCTTTGCTGCCGCCCGTGATCAACACTACTTTGTCTTTCAGACCGAGATCCATCGTTTGTCACCCGCCGTCAGGAGAATATGGGCAACGATAGCAGAGCCTCGGACCTCCGGCGAGTCGGCCGAACGGCATATGGACTGAGCAGAGCGAAAGTCAGAAACTGCCGTTAGCGAAACGGGCGATTGGGTCATCTCCGGTTTGAGTGGGAGCGGGAAGGGGGCGAGAGGCGGTCGATGCGCGCATGATCCGTACGCCGCTATCGCCATCGGATGGCGGCGTTTGTTGTATCTGCTGGGCTTGTTGCGCCTGCTGTGCCTGACGCGCTGCGACCGCAGCGGGCGGCGGCGGTTCGAAGGCATCGGCTGCGGCGTCGATGGCGTCGGGCACGCGGGCGGTTGCGGTCGAAGGCGATTGCGATGACGGAGAAACGGCGGTTTGGGCTAAAGCGGGCACACCCGAGTCCGACTGGGTCCGCGCGCCGGATACGACGAGCGGAGTCGTCGCACCAGCGCCCTGCGCCTGTATCTGTGCAGCGGTCATGCCGGGAGGCGGTGGCTCGAACGGATCGGGAGATGCCGCACCCGGAGAGGCCGGAACGGTGGCAAGCGCGGCAGGCGAAGGCGCGGTAGACGCGCCCGGCGACATCGTACGCGGCGCACTGGCTACGACGCGCATAGACGGCTGCGCGGACGAAACGCCCGCACCGGCGGCGCCGTACGCAGACTGGGCGGCCGGCCGGGAGCCCGCCTGCGCAGGAGACGAGCCGTCAGACCCTGGCGCAACCGATGCCTGATAAGTCGGCGTATCGAACGGCGCGGGCTTCGCACCCGGCGGCGCAACCCGGCGTATGCCGTCGAACCGCTTCGCCCAGTACGGATTTGTCAGATAGTCGAGTCGCACGGTGCCACCGGTCGAAGGGGCATTCACAAAGCGGAGCTTGCCGACGTAAATGCCGACGTGCGAGTGCGGTCGTCCGGTCGTGTTGAAGAAAATCAGGTCGCCGGTTGCGATTTCGTCAGGTTCGATCGATTCGCCGCGGCCGCTCATGTCGGCTGTCGTGCGCGGCAGGTCCACGGAAGCGGCTCGCGAAACCACGTACCGCACCAGCCCGCTGCAGTCGAAGCCGCTATCCGGCGTATTGCCGCCCCAGCGATACGGGACGCCGACGAGGCTCATCGCCTGAATTGAGATTTCTTCCCGTCCTACCGTATGGTCGATGAAGTTGGGGAAACCGGGCGGGGTTGTGCGATAAGCGCCGGCGGTCGATGTGGAGGACCCGGCGGGGCCGCGCGTAGTCTTCTGCGGCGCGCCGGAGCAGGCAGCGAGCAACAGCACGATCAGCAGCGAAAACCCGAGTCGGCGCATGGCGACGCGGACGAGCGTAAGCGTCCGCTTAAGGCGAAGATGTGCCGATGGTAGCCCGTCTGAAGAGGACTGGGCAACAAAACCTGATAATTTACTTGAAGTTAACGCGCTAAGTGTTGCCTTCGCGAAACGCGAAGCCATGAAAAAAGCCGCGTCGGATCTAACCGGCGCGGCTTCCAGACCAACCAGAAGAACCTGGACCTACAGAATCTCGGACGCGTAATCCGCCAGCCGTGAACGTTCACCTCGCGCCAGCGTCACGTGCCCGCTGTGCGCCCAGCCCTTGAAGCGGTCGACCACGTACGTCAGGCCCGAACTCCCTTCCGTCAGGTAAGGCGTATCGATCTGCGCAATGTTGCCGAGACAGATGATCTTGGTACCCGGACCCGCGCGCGTGACCAGCGTCTTTATCTGTTTCGGCGTCAGGTTTTGCGCCTCGTCGATGATCAGATACTTGTCCACGAACGTCCGGCCGCGCATGAAGTTCATGCTCTTCACCTTCAGGCGCGAGCGGATCAGTTCCTGCGTCGCGGCGCGGCCCCATTCGCCGGCGGCGTCGTCGGTTTTCTGGAGCACTTCGAGGTTGTCGTCGAAAGCGCCCATCCACGGCTGCATCTTTTCTTCTTCCGTGCCCGGCAGAAATCCGATGTCTTCGCCGACCGGCACCGTCGCCCGCGTCACGATGATCTCGTTATAGCGCTTGTCGTCCAGCACCTGCGCAAGCCCGGCCGCCAGCGCGACGAGCGTCTTGCCGGTACCAGCCTGCCCGAGCAGCGTGACGAAATCGATCTCCGGATTCATCAGCAGGTTGAGCGCGAAATTCTGCTCGCGGTTGCGCGCCGTGATGCCCCACACGTTGTTCTTGTGATGGCCGTAGTCGCGCAGCGTCTGCAGCAGCGCCGTCTTGCCGTTCAGCTCGCGAACGAGCGCGTGGAACGCCGGCTCGCCGTTCTGCGGCTCAAGGTAGACGAATTCGTTGACGAGCATCGACGCACACAGCGGACCGGTCACACGGTAGTACGTGGTCCCGGTCTTCGTGTCCTGCCAGCTTTCCATGCCCTTCGCGTGCTTCGTCCAGAAGTCCTGCGGCAGCGCGCGAATACCGGAATAGAGCAGGTCGCTGTCTTCGAGAACCTGGTCGTTGAAATAATCTTCCGCAGGCAGGCCGAGCGCGTGCGCCTTGATCCGCATGTTGATGTCTTTCGACACCAGCACGACCTGGCGATCCTCGCGATCACGCTGCAACGCACGCACAACGCCGAGAATCTGGTTGTCCGCCTTACCTTGCGGCAGGCCTTCAACGGGCTCGATGTGCGTCAGTTTCGTCTGGAAGTACAGCCGGCCAGCGGCCTCGCGACTGCCAAGGCGGGAAAGCGAAATACCTTCCGACATTGCGCCTGCGTTGGCGACGAGCGCGTCGAGCGTCCGGCTCACCTGGCGCGCGTTACGCGCGACTTCCGACATACCTTTCTTGTGGTTGTCGAGTTCTTCCAACGTCATCATCGGCAGATAGACGTCGTGTTCCTCGAAACGGAACAGGCAGCTCGGATCGTGCATCAGCACATTCGTGTCGAGCACGAACAGCTTGCGGACTTCGATTTCATCCGTTTTGCGGCCGCGGCTTTTCGCCGTGCCGCGGGTAGTCGGCGCGGCTGCGGCGGGCGTCGCGGCATCCGCCTGCTTGCCCGCGCGGGCCACAACAGGCTGTGTCGCGGGTTGCGCTGGCTCGGCGCGCGCGGACGGCACCGGCTGCAGCAACGCGGCGGTCTGTTTCTGCTTGCGGCCACGTCCGGGCGCGGGTGCTTCAGCCGGCGCGGCGGCAGCGGACGACGCCGGAACAGGGCGCAGCGTCGTGGCGGCGTTGGCCGCGTGCGTCATTGGCGTGGCGACATGGGCGCGGCCGTAATCGGTGGGCTGCGCGGCCGTCTGTGCCGGCTCTCCTTCGTGTGCCTGTTTGCGGGCGGATTTTGCCGCAGTCGTGGCTTTCGCCTTGTATTCGTCAGGCGGCAGGAGATTGCCGAGCTTGCTGGGTGCGGTAGGCAAAGGCATGGTTTCCCTCGAAAAAGCGGGTCACATATCGTGCGTCGCCTGTCGCATCCTGCCGTGCCTGAACCGCGCACGCAGTTTGCGTCCGGAGACGCGCTTTGGTCTAGAAATGCCGGTTCGCCTGAGTTTCGATGAGCTCCTTGAGGAAAACGCGTTGCTGTACGAAAGAGCGGCTTCGCGCAAATAAAAAAGCCGCCGCCCCGGCAACCGGGGCAAGCGGCTCAACTTCGGTCGTCGCGTTGCGCCTCACTTCTCCGACGGGAGCGGTATCAGAACCGGCGTCGAAGGCGGCACAGCGGCGGAAAGAATGGGATGGACAGTCACTCATTGCAGCCCAATATAACGCGCCTCAAAGGCCTTGTACAGTTTCCAGAATCTCGTCGACATGCCCCGGCACCTTGACGCCGCGCCATTCCTGGCGCAGCACGCCTTCGGCGTCGATCAGGAATGTCGAACGCTCGATGCCACGTACTTCTTTGCCATACATTTTCTTCAGTTTCATGACGCCGAAGAGCTGACACAACGTTTCTTCGGGATCCGATACCAGAGTAAACGGCAGTTCGAGCTTTGACTTGAAATTGTCATGCGAACGGACGCTGTCGCGCGACACGCCGACGATCTCCGCGCCGGCCTTCTTGAACTTCGGATACAGATCGCGGAACTGCAGGCCTTCGGTCGTGCAGCCCGGCGTGTTGTCCTTCGGATAGAAATACAGCACCACCTTCTTGCCCCGAAGACTGGACAGCGTGAACTCGCCGCCCGTTGCGGCAGCGGTGAAGTCGGGGACGGGTTGGTCGACTGCGATGGGCACGAGGTTCTCCGGTTGTTATTGGCCGGCGCGCCGCGGTGAAACGGCTGCGCAGGACCTTAAGCATCGAGCGGGGGAAGAGGCGAATCGGCGAAACAGCGAACTGGCGCGGTACGCGGGACGGCCGGAAAACGCGGCACAGATCAGTCAGGCTGGACGATCAGTTCGCCGGAGCGGCCGGGAATTTCACCCCACGTAACAGGGTACGATGGCAGCGTGCTGCGGTCCAGTGTGGCGTGATAGTCGCCCATGGTCGCAAACGTGTAGCCTTGCGCGCGCCAGCCGTCGAGCAGTTGCTCGAACACGGGCGCAAGTTTCTGCCCCTCGAGTTCCGCATGCAGGGTGAACACGTGATCGCGCGGATTATTCCCGGTGAGTTTCAGATACCAGGCCGCCACGTTACGGGTGTCCACGCCATCGACGCCCAGCACTTCATCGAGCGTCGGCAGTGTGGTGGGCATCTGCACATGCGAGAGCTGCCGGCCATCGACCACCGGAAAATACGGCGAATGCCCCCGGCCGTCGGACGCGTACTGCATGCCCCACGCGTCGATCTGCTCGAACGCGTGGCCATTCATCTGCCAGCCGGCCGCGCCGTGCGTGACCGGCGGCGAACCGAACACTTCGATAAAGCGCGCGTGGCTTTTCTGCATCTCGCCTGCCGTCCATTCGCGCGAACGCGAGCGGACGTTGTCCTGCCAGTACACGTGATCCCACGTATGGATGCCGCACTCGAAGCCGGCTTCGTGGATCGCGCGCATTTCCGACGCCGCGCGCGCGCCGACGTCGGGGCCGGGCAGCAGCACGCCGTACATCAGCTGCTTTACGCCGTAATGTTCGACGACCGACGTGCGCGATACCTTCTTCAGAAAACCCGGCCGCAAAACACGGCGCATTGCCCAACCGGTGTGATCGGGCCCGAGGCTGAAGAGGAATGTTGCGCGCGCCTTGAAACGGTCGAAAATGCGTGCGAGATTCGGCACGCCTTCACGCGTGCCGCGCAACGTGTCGACGTCGATCTTCAGAACGATACGAGGCAAGGTCGGCCCTTTACTGCTGTTCGACCAGCGCGCGTGCTTCGCCCACATGCCCGCGATACGCTTCGAAAATCTTGCGCAGCGCTTCGTCGAAGGTGGAAGTCGGCTTCCAGCCGAGTTCCTGCATCGTATTGTCGATCTTCGGCACGCGGTTCTGCACGTCCTGATAGCCCGCGCCGTAATACGCACCCGACGACGTCTCGACGAGCTGGACCTTCTTCGCCGTTTCCGCGTACTCGGGGAATTCGGCGGCAAGCGCGAGCATCTTGTGCGCGAGTTCCCGCACCGAGAAGTTGTTCACCGGATTGCCGATGTTGTAGATCTTGCCCGACGCGACACCGTTCTTGTTATCGATAATTTTCATCAGCGCATCGATGCCGTCGCCGATATCGGTGAACGCACGCTTTTGCGCGCCGCCATCGACGAGGCTGATGTTTTCGCCGCGCACGATGTGGCCGAGGAACTGCGTGACCACGCGCGAGCTGCCTTCCTTCGGCGTGTAGATCGAGTCGAGGCCCGGGCCGATCCAGTTGAACGGACGGAACAGCGTGAAGTTCAGGCCTTCCATGCCGTAACCCCAGATCACACGGTCCATCAGCTGCTTCGAGCACGCGTAGATCCAGCGCGGCTTGTTGATCGGGCCGTAGGTGAGGGCCGATTCATCCGGATCGAACTGCTCGTCGGAACACATGCCATAGACTTCCGACGTCGACGGAAACACCAGATGCTTGCCGTACTTGACGGCCGAACGCACGATCGGCAGGTTCGCCTCGAAGTCGAGTTCGAACACGCGCAGCGGCTGCTTCACATACGTGGCCGGCGTGGCGATCGCGACGAGCGGCAGGATCACGTCGCACTTCTTCACGTGATACTCGACCCACTCCTTGTTGATCGTGATGTCGCCTTCGAAGAAGTGCATCCGCTCGTGGTTGACGAGGTCGCCGAGGCGCTCGGTCTGCATGTCCATCCCGAACACTTCCCAGTCGGTCGTTTCGAGAATGCGTTTGGACAGGTGATGGCCGATGAAGCCGTTCACACCCAGAATCAGGACTTTTTTCATGAAGGATGGCGGGAAGAATGAATGAGCTGGGCGAATTCGGCGGGGGTGACGACGGTTTCCTGCCCGTCGCGCTGATGCCGCAATTCGTGGATGGCGATCGAGCGACCGTCGCCGCATATCGCAAAAACGGCATTATCGCTTACGTGCAGACCCGGCGGCAAATCTGACTGTATCGCGCCGGGACGTACCAGTCGCGCCCGCGCGACGATAAAACGCTCGCCGTCGATATCCGTGAACGCGCCGGGATACGGCGGCGCGACTGCGCGGATCAGGTTGTAGACCTGCTGCGCGGGCTTGCTCCAGTCGATGCGGCCGTCCTCGGGCTTGCGGCCGCCGAAGTAGCTGCCGTGCGTCAGGTCATTCGGCAGATGCGGCGCTTCTCCCGCAAGCAGCGCGGGCAACACGCGCCACAACGTCTGTTCGGCGGCCACCGTTACCTTGTCGAACACCTGTGCGGCGGTGTCGTCGGGCAGGATCGGCACGGGTGTCTGCGCGAGAATCGCGCCGGCGTCCGGCTTCGCGGCCATTTCATGCAGCGTCGCGCCGGTTTCCGTTTCACCGTTCAGCACGGCCCAGTTGGTCGGCACGCGGCCGCGATATTTCGGCAGCAGCGAGCCGTGCATGTTGTACGCGCCGCGCGCGGCAATCGCCAGCAGGTCGACGGGCAGCATGTGCCGGTAGTAGAACGAGAAGATGAAATCCGGTCGCGCGGCACTTACCGCCGCGCGCAGTTCGGCGCTGCGCGGATCGGCCGGCGTGACGACGGGAATGCCATGCCCGGCGGCCACCGACGCCACGCTGCCGAACCAGATGTTCTCGGTCGGGCTGTCTTCGTGTGTGACGACGAGCGCCACCTCGACGCCGCGCGCGAGCAGCACCTGCAGGCAGCGCACGCCGACGTTGTGATACGCGAAAACGACGGCGCGCGGCTTCATGACTGAGATCCCTGATCGATCAACGGTGCGTTCTGCACATTCTGCACGCCCTGAACGACGGTCTGACGCGGCGTCTGCGTGACCGTCGTGCCGTCGCGCTGTTCGAGGATCGTTTGCACGAGATAGCGCGGCCGCGCACGGACCTGCTGATAGATGCGGCCGATATATTCGCCGAGCAGCCCGAGCGCGAAAATGATCACGCCGAGCAGGAAGAACGTGATGGCGAACAGCGTGAACACACCTTGCACTTCCGCGCCGATGATGAAACGGCGAATCAGCAGCAGCACGAACAGCGCGGCGGATCCGAACGACAGGATCACCCCGATGAACGACAGCCATTGCAGGGGCACCACCGAAAAACCGGTCACCAGGTCGAAATTCAGCCGGATCAGGCTGTAAAGCGAATACTTCGATTCGCCGGCAAAGCGCTCTTCGTGGGCGACCTCGATCTCGACCGGATTTTGCGCGAACGTGTACGCCAGCGCCGGGATGAACGTGTTGATTTCGCCGCAACGGTTGATCGTGTCGATCACCTGGCGGCTGTACGCACGCAGCATGCAGCCCTGATCGGTCATCTTGATGCGCGTGATGCGCTCGCGCAGACGGTTCATCGCGCGCGATGCCTTGCGCCGGAAGAGGCTGTCCTGACGTTGCGTGCGGATCGAGCCGACGTAGTCGTAACCTTCGCGCATCTTGGCGACGAGCTTGGCGATTTCTTCGGGCGGATTCTGCAGATCGGCATCGAGGGTAAGGACGATCTCACCGCGGGATTGCTCGAAGCCCGCGAGAATCGCCATATGCTGACCGAAGTTGCCGTTCAAAAGGATCACGCGCGTCACGTCCGGCCGGGCGCGGAACTGCCCGGCGAGGATGGCGGCGGATTTGTCGCGGCTGCCGTCGTTGATGAAGATCACTTCATACGTCGTGCCAAGCACGTCGAGTGCTGGATACAGGCGCTCGAAAAGGGCAGCAAGACCCTGCTCTTCGTTGTACACCGGAATGACAATCGAGACTTCCGGCGCGACGGCGTGATGTTCCGTATGACTCATTTCCGCTTATTTTCCGTATTGTTCGCAAATTTCATTGACCGCGCGGCAGACACGCGTCACGTCGCCTTCGTTCATCAGCGTGAACAGCGGCAGCGTGACCGTGGTCGCGCCGAAGCGCTCCGCGTGCGGGAACATGCCTTCCTTGAAGCCGCGGGCGCGATACAGCGAAAACAGATGAATCGCCGGGTAATGGACGCCCGAGCCGATCCCGCGTTCCTTCAGTTGCGCCATGAAGCCGGCGCGATCCAGCGACAGCGTTTCCAGCGGCAGCGTGATCTGAAACATGTGCCAGTTGCTGTTCTCGAAGTCCGCTAGCGGCAGGCCCACGCCGAGCTTCACTGCCGCTCCGCCTTCGAAACCAGCGAAATACGCGCGCGCGAGCTTCTTGCGCTGCGCGATGAAGCGTTCGAGGTGCGGCAACTGGCCGAGGCCGACGCGCGCCGCGACGTCGGTCAGGTTGTACTTTCCGCCCAGCACGTCGCAGTCCATGCCGTCGAAGCCGGTTCGCGTGATGCCCTGCAGACGGTATTTCTGGGCGAGGATTGCTTCGTCTTCGTTGTTGAGCACGAGCGCGCCGCCTTCGATTGACGTCAGGTTCTTGTTCGCGTGGAAGCTGAACGACACCATATCGCCGATCTTGCCGATCCGCTCGCCTTTCCACGTCGAGCCGAACGCCTGCGCCGCATCTTCGATCACGCGCAGCTTGTGGGCGCGGGCGATTTCATAGAGACGGTCCATGTTGACCGGCAGCCCGGACAGATACACCGGAATGATCGCCTTCGTGCGCGGCGTGATGGCCTGTTCGAGCAGTTCCAGGTCGATATTGCGCGTTTTCGGGTCGATATCGACGAACACCGGCGTCGCGCCCGTTTCGATGATCACGTTGCTGGTCGCAACCCAGGAAGCGGGCGTCGTGATGACTTCGTCGCCTTCCTTCACACCCGCGATACGCAGGCCGATTTCGAGCGTCGCCGTACCGGAATTGAACGTGCGTACCGGCCGGCCGCCGCAGAAGGCCGACAGCGCCGCCTCGAACTGCTGGTTCTGCGGGCCGGTCGTGATCCAGCCGGAGCGCAGCACGTCGGCGACGCCCTGGATCGTTTCTTCATCGATTTCCGGACGCACGAACGGTAAAAACGGGACGGATGACTGGGTCATGAATGCTGTGCTCTATAAAAATGTGCAAATTGGCGTTTAGCGCGGCCCGGTTTGCCGCTTGAGACCGGCTAGCTTCGTGCAAGCACGACGACACCAACCAGAATGATGCCGATGCCGACCATCTTCTGGATCGACATGATCTCGCCGAACAGATACCAGGCGGCGAACGCGTTGACGACGTATCCGAGCGACAGCATCGGATAGGCAATCGACACGTCCACCCGCGACAACCCCACGACCCACACCGCAACGCTGATCACATAGCAGGCGAGGCCGCCGATGATCGGCGGTTGTGTCGCGAGCCGGAAAGCGACAGGAATGATGTTCGCACGGGTGAATTCAAAGTGTCCAACGGCATTCGTACCGGCCTTGAGCAGCAACTGGGCGCCCGCGTTCAGCGAAACGCCCGCGAGAATACAGAAAAGGGAAATGGGGTTCATCAGCGAAGGGCGGTCCCGTAGTCGATATGTGGGGTCACTGTTGCGGTTTTTCCACGATCACGCGCCGCGAATCGCGCGCGACGACCTGCATCGGCACATGCCGCGCCGACAGATCGTTGAAACGCTGGGTCGTCATCAGGGCGAGCGCATACGGCTCCGAATTCCAGCGCTGGATCCACTCAGCGACGGTCGGCACCCATTTCTGCGGTTCGACGGTCACGCCGAACCGCAGTTCGTCAGGGTTCTCGACCATGATCATCGTATGGCCGACGTAGAAAGGCATCGTATGGTCGAGTACGCCGACGGAGTAGAACGGCGCATCGGGCGGCAGCTTCGCAATGGCGGCGCGCACGGCCGGCGCGAGCGGGGCGCCGGAACTCAGGCGCCCGAACACATCGTGTCCGGTGCCCGCGATCGTGCCGAGCAGCACCCACCCTGCGGCGAACGCAACTGTCGCACCGACGATGCCGCCGCGGCTGCGACGGTTGATCCACAACGCGGCGACCGTCAGCAGGAAAGCCACGCCGAGCGCCGCGAAGACCCAGACCTGGAACGCCCGGTACAGCTCGTTCGGATTGCGCGCATCGCCGGCCCGGCTCAGGAAAATCGCGCCAAACGCGGCGACGACGAGAAACACCGCGTAACCCGCCAGATGACGGCGGAATTCATCGCGTTTCAGGAGCGGCAGATACAAGCCGATCAAGAGCGCCAGCGCGGGCGCGACGGGCAACGTATACGACAGCAGCTTCGAATGCGACGCGCTGAAGAACACAAAGATGAACGCCGACCAGACGATCAGCAGCATCGGCGGCGAAAAGCCGTTCGGCTGACGCGGCACGCGCAGCGCGTGCCGGATGCTCTGCACGCTGACCGACAGCCACGGCAGGAAGCCGACCAGCAGCACGGCTGCGAAATAGTAGAACGGGCCCGGGCGGTTCTGTTCGGGCGTCAGATAGCGCTGGAACTGCTGCACGATGAAGAAGAAGTTCAGGAACTCCGGATTGCGCTGCTGCACGAGCACGAACCACGGCGTCGCGATCACGAAGAACACGATGAGGCCGCTCACCAGATACAGGCGCTTCCAGATCGCCCAGTCGCGAGCGACGAGCGTGTAGAGCACGAGCGCCGCGCCCGGCAGGACCACGCCGATCAGGCCCTTCGACAGCACGGCGAGTGCCATCGAGCCCCAGCACAGCCACATCCAGAGGCGCACCTGGCTCGCGGGCAGATTGGGGCGCTGCGCGAGCAATAACGCGCAGAGCGTGATTTCCATCCAGAGCGACAGGCCCATGTCGAGCGTGTTGAAGTGGCCCATCAGGTTCCAGTAGGGCGCGCTCGCGAGCACGATCGCGGCAAAGATGCCGGTCGCGGCGTTGAAGACGCGCGCGCCGGTATAACCGATGAGCAGCACGCCGGCAAAGCCCGTCAGCGCCGTATAGAGCCGCGCCTGCCATTCGCCGATGCCGAACCAGGCGAACGTCAGCGCGTTCAGCCAGGTTTGCAGCGGCGGCTTCTCGAAGTACTTGTAACCGTTGTAGCGCGGCGTGATCCAGTCGCCGGTCAGAAACATTTCGCGTGCCATTTCCGCGTAGCGGCCTTCGTCGCTCGGCACCAGATGGCGCCAGCCGAGCGGCACGAACCAGACGAGGGCGAGCGCGAGGAGTAGCAGCAGGATCGCTGTACGGTTGAGCGGTAGCCGGGACGGCGTATCGTTCATATGGGGTCAGCCTGTTTGTCAATGCCGCGCGGGCGGCTTTTTGAGGTTGGAATCGATCGCGCTTCAGGTACGCAGCCGACGCGCGGACGCGCCGGACGCTTCAGGCACTATTCAGGCACTCAGGACACGTCGGCCCGGCGACGAATGTCGCGCAGTGTACGTCACCGGCGCGGCACGGAAACCCGTGTTCCATGCCGGCTAGCCTTCGATCAGCAACGCGGCCGCGACCTTGCGGCCCTCGGCCATCAGGATGTTGTAAGTCCGGCAGGCGGCCTTGAAGTCCATCGTCTCCACACCGATGCGATGTTTCGCGAGGGCGGCCGTCAGGCGCGGATGCGGAAAACGCAGGCGCTCGCCGCTGCCGAACACGACGACTTCCGGCGCGGGGGCGATCAAAAGCTCGAAATGTTCGGCGGTCAGCGCTTCGAACGAAGACACCGGCCAGGGGATGACGGGCGCATCCGGCAGCACGAGAATGCTGCCTTGATGGCGCTCGAGGTTGATTTCGACGTAGTCGGGCCCGTAACCGGTAACCGTGTTGAGGGCGCCGCTGGAATCCTGGTGTAGTTTCAAATTTGTGATCCGGGGTCGTCGTGGAGCGTTGTGTCAGATGCAGCGTGGGTTCCAGTGCGGCTGCAGTGCGATACTGCATGCGCCGGTCGGACCGGCGCGCATTGTAAAGGTTTCGCGCAAATTGACACGAAATGGCCGAAAAGGCCCGCCGACGTGGTTGGTGCATTGCGGAAGTCGGCCAAAATCCGCTAAATTATAACTTTTTAGCCGCCCGGCGGCGCCCCCTTGCTTCGCGCGTCGCCACAAGCAGCGCGCGAGCGTTCCGCCAGGCGGCGGACGGGCGCGATCAGACAGGTCCGCACACCCCGCGCATGGACCGGCCCACCCGGGTCCGGTTTTCCGTCTTCAGGCTTTCCCCGGCCGGTTCACCCCGGCTGAACTATCCAGACTGACTTATCTGGCCGATTGATGTGGCTGACTTATTTGGCTGACTAATGTGACTGGTTCACCTGGCTCATTTGCCAGGTCGAATTCGCAGGCTGATTTACAGGACCCCGTGCCCGCCGTGAAACCGATTCTGAAATCCAACAAGCTGTTGAATGTCTGCTACGACATCCGCGGGCCCGTTCTCGAACACGCGAAACGCCTCGAAGATGAAGGCCATCGCATCATCAAGCTGAACATCGGCAACCTCGCGCCGTTCGGTTTCGATGCGCCGGACGAAATCATCCAGGACATGATCCGGAATCTGCCCGTCTCCTCGGGGTATTCCGACTCGAAGGGCGTGTTCTCCGCGCGCAAGGCGATCATGCACTACGCGCAGCAGAAGAACGTGCAGGGCGTCGAGCTCGACGACATCTTCATCGGCAACGGCGCGTCCGAACTGATCGTGATGGCGCTGCAGGGCCTCATCAACGACGGCGACGAAGTGCTGCTGCCCGCGCCCGATTACCCGCTTTGGACAGCCGGCGTGAGCCTGTCGGGCGGCACGCCGGTGCACTATATCTGCGACGAATCGAACGGCTGGATGCCCGATCCGGACGACATCCGCGCGAAGATCACGCCGAATACGCGCGCGCTCGTCGTGATCAACCCGAACAACCCGACCGGTGCGCTGTACTCGGACGAACTGCTGCTGGAACTGATCCAGATCGCGCGCGAACACGGCCTCGTGATCTTTGCCGACGAGGTCTACGACAAGATCATCTACGACGGCAAGACGCACACGGCGATAGGCGCATTGTCGGAAGACGTGCTGACAGTTACGTTCAACAGTCTGTCGAAGAGCTACCGTTCGTGCGGCTATCGCGCGGGCTGGATGTTCATTTCGGGCCTGACCGGCGAAAACCGCCGCCGCGCGAAAGACTATGTCGAAGGGCTGGGCATTCTCGCTTCGATGCGGCTGTGCCCGAACGTGCCGGGTCAATACGCGATCCAGACCGCGCTGGGCGGCTATCAAAGCATCAACGATCTGATCGTGCCGGGCGGCCGCCTGTATAAGCAGCGCGAACTCGCGTACGACATGCTGACGTCGATTCCTGGCGTGACGTGCGTGAAGCCGCAGGCGGCGCTCTACATGTTCCCGCGTCTCGATCCGAAGATGTATCCGATCCAGAACGACCAGCAGTTCATCCTCGATCTGCTGCTCGCTGAGCGCGTGCTTCTCGTGCAGGGTACGGGCTTCAACTGGAATGCGCCCGACCATTTCCGCGTCGTGTTCCTGCCGAACGTCGACGATCTGGCGGATTCGATCAACCGGATCGCGCGTTTTCTCGACGGTTACCGCAAACGGCATATGGCGTAAGGCCAGGTTTTCAAAGGCATCGCCGTCCGCAATACTGTTCCCTTAATCTCTTACACGAAAACACACGCTGCATGGAACCGATCAAAGTTGGACTGCTGGGCTTCGGCACGGTAGGCAGCGGCACCTTCACCGTACTGCGCCGCAATCAGGAAGAAATCAAACGTCGCGCGGGCCGCGGTATTGAAGTCGCACGCATCGCCGTGCGCAATCCGGCGAAGGCGAGCGCGGCGCTTGGCAGCGAAGCCGGCTCCGTGCAGGTCACGGACGACTTCGGTTCGGTGGTCGACGATCCGTCGATCGATATCGTCGCGGAAATGATCGGCGGCACGGGCATCGCGCGCGAACTCGTGCTGCGCGCGATCAGGAACCGCAAGCATGTCGTCACCGCGAACAAGGCGCTGCTCGCCGTGCACGGTACGGAGATTTTCGAGGCCGCGCGCGCAAATGGCGTGATGGTGTCGTTCGAAGCGGCGGTGGCCGGTGGCATTCCGATCATCAAGGCGCTGCGTGAAGGGCTGACGGCCAACCGCATTCAATACATCGCCGGCATCATCAACGGCACGACGAACTACATCCTGTCGGAAATGCGCGACCGCGGTCTCGATTTCGCGACCGCATTGAAGGCCGCGCAGGAACTGGGTTACGCCGAAGCCGATCCGACCTTCGACATCGAAGGCGTCGACGCTGCGCACAAGGCGACGATCATGAGCGCGATTGCGTTCGGCGTGCCGGTGCAGTTCGACAAGGCTTATGTCGAAGGCATCAGCAAGCTCGCCGCGATCGATATCAAATATGCCGAAGAACTTGGCTATCGCATCAAGCTGCTCGGTATCGCGCGCCGCACGGGGAAGGGCATCGAGTTGCGCGTGCATCCCACGCTGATTCCGGAAAAGCGCCTGCTCGCCAACGTGGAAGGCGCGATGAACGCGGTCGTCGTGCACGGCGACGCTGTCGGTTCGACGCTGTACTACGGCAAGGGCGCGGGCGCGGAGCCGACGGCTTCGGCCGTGATCGCCGATCTGGTCGATGTGACGCGTCTGCATACAGCGGACCCGGAACATCGCGTGCCGCATCTGGCATTCCAGCCGGACAGCCTGTCGAGCACGCCGATCCTGCCGATCGACGAGGTGACGAGCGGTTACTACCTGCGTCTGCGTGTCGCTGATGTGACCGGCGTGCTGGCCGACATCACGCGTATCCTGGCTGATTCGGGTATTTCGATCGACGCGCTGCTTCAGAAGGAATCCGAGCAGGTCGACGCGAACGGCAAGGGCGAAACCGACATCATCCTGATTACGCACGAAACGGTCGAAAAGAACGTGAATGCGGCGATCAAGAGAATCGAGGCGCTCAAGACGGTCGTATCGAACGTGACGAAGCTGCGCATGGAAGCGCTGAACTAGGCAGACACATGAACTACATCTCCACGCGCGGCGCCGGTGCCGGCGAGCGCCACACTTTCTCCGACATTCTGCTTGGTGGTCTCGCGAAGGACGGCGGCCTGTATCTGCCCGCCGGATACCCGCGCGTCTCCGCTGACGAACTGGCCCGCTGGCGCACGCTGCCGTACGCGGATCTCGCATTCGAGATCCTGTCGAAATTCAGCGACGACATTCCCGCCGAAGATCTGCGCACGCTCACGCGCCGCACGTACACGGCCGAAACGTATTGCAACGTACGCGACGACGAAAGCGCCGCGCAGATCACGCCGCTGAAAACGCTGGGCGTCGAAAACGGTGCGCCGCTGTCGCTGCTGGAACTGTCGAACGGTCCGACGCTCGCGTTCAAGGACATGGCGATGCAGCTGATCGGCAACCTGTTCGAGTACGCGCTCGCGAAGCACGGCGAGACGCTGAACATCCTCGGCGCGACGTCGGGCGATACGGGCAGCGCGGCCGAATACGCGATGCGCGGCAAGAAGGGCATCCGCGTCTTCATGCTGTCGCCGCATAAAAAAATGAGCGCATTCCAGACGGCGCAGATGTACAGCCTGCAGGATCCGAACATCTTCAATCTGGCGGTTGAGGGGGTATTCGACGATTGCCAGGACATCGTGAAGGCGGTGTCGAACGATCACGCTTTTAAAGCGAAGTACAGGATCGGCACGGTCAACTCGATCAACTGGGCGCGCGTGGTGGCGCAGGTCGTGTACTACTTCAAAGGGTATTTCGCCGCGACGAAGTCGAACGACGAACGTGTGTCGTTCACGGTGCCGTCGGGCAATTTTGGCAACGTCTGCGCGGGTCACATCGCGCGGATGATGGGTCTGCCGATCGAAAAGCTCGTGGTCGCGACGAACGAAAACGACGTGCTCGACGAGTTCTTCCGCACGGGCATCTATCGCGTGCGCAAGGCCGCCGAGACGTATCACACGAGCAGCCCGAGCATGGATATCTCGAAGGCGTCGAACTTCGAGCGTTTCGTGTTCGATCTGCTCGGCCGCGATCCGAAGCGCGTGCTGCAACTGTTCCGTGACGTCGAGGAGAAGGGCGGTTTCGATCTGGCGGCAAGCGGTGATTTCGCGCGGGTGGCGGAGTTCGGCTTCGTGTCGGGACGGAGCAGCCACGCGGACCGCGTCGACGCGATCCGCGACGTGTTCGAGCGCTATGACACGATGATCGACACGCACACCGCCGACGGCCTGAAGGTCGCGCGCGAGCATCTGCAGCCGGGCATTCCGATGATCGTGCTGGAGACCGCGCAACCCATCAAGTTCGGCGAGACGATCCGCGAAGCGCTGCTGCGTGAGCCGGAGCGGCCGGCGGCGTTTTCCGGCATCGAAGCGCTGCCGCAACGGTTCGAAGTGCTGCCGGCAGATGCGCAGCAGGTGAAGGATTTTGTCGCCGCGCACACGGGCGACTGAGCAGGTAACCGGGCGGCCGCCTGAATAAGCGTCGCGTGTGGGTAAGCTGGCGAAGGTTGGAGCGCTGCAAGGCTGAAGGACGGCCATGATGCGGGTCTCGCGATGTGAGGCAGGCGTCATGGCCGTTTTGCCGTCTGCAGCCCTGGCCGGATGGCCAACATGCCGGCGCGTACGCCCGTCAAAGGCCGCTGACCGCTACAATATTCCTTTCGGTCCTGTGCCAGCCCATTCGATGTCCACGCCTCCATCTTCCGCGCCTCGTGCGCCGATGCTCTCGACTGCCGATGCGCTCGTCACGCTTCTGGGCGCAGCCCGCGCGGTCGATGGCGCTGAAACGTTGCCCACGCTCGACGCCCTGAACCGCGTGCTCGCCGCCGACGTCGTCTCGCCGCTTGATGTGCCGCCAATGAACACCAGTTCGATGGACGGCTACGCGGTGCGCGTGGCCGATCTTTCTCAGGGCGATCGCCGGTTGCCGGTGTCGCAGCGCATTCCGGCCGGTCATGCGCCGCAGCCGCTTGCAGCGGGCACGGCGGCGCGCATTTTCACGGGCGCGACGGTGCCGCCCGGCGCGGACGCGATCGTCATGCAGGAACAGGCCGAAGCCGACGGCGCGGAGGTCTCGATCCTGCACACGCCGAAAGCGGGCGAGTGGATTACGCAGCAGGGCGCGGATATCCGCAGCGGGTCGGTGATCCTGCCAGCGGGCACGCGCCTGACGCCGCAGGCGCTGGGGCTGGCGGCGTCGGTCGGAAGCGCATCGCTGAAGGTGGTGCGTCGCGTGAAAGTCGCGGTCTTTTTTACCGGCGACGAACTGACGATGCCCGGCGAGCCGCTGAAGCCCGGTGCGATCTACAACTCGAATCGCTTTACGCTGCGCGGCCTGCTCAAAAACCTCGGTTGCGAAGTAACGGATTACGGCATCGTGCCCGACCGGCTCGACGCAACCCGCGCTACGCTGCGCGAGGCGGCGCAGGCGCACGATCTGATTCTGACCTGCGGCGGCGTGTCGGTTGGCGAAGAAGATCACGTGAAGCCCGCCGTCGAGGCGGAAGGTCGTCTGTCGATGTGGCAGATCGCGATGAAGCCAGGCAAGCCGCTCGCGTTCGGCGCAGTGCGTCGCGCGGGCGAGGCAAATGCAGATGCGTCGGAGTCGAACGAAACGTTTTTCATCGGGCTGCCCGGTAATCCCGTTTCCAGCTTCGTCACGTTCCTTTTGTTCGTCCGCCCGTTCGTCCTGCGACTCGCCGGCGTGCGCACGGTGACGCCGCGCGCGTTGTCGTTGCGCGCCGATTTTTCGCAGTCGAAGGCTGATCGGCGCAATGAATTCCTGCGCGCGCGTGTCAACCCGGCGGGCGGACTCGAGCTGTTTCCGAACCAGAGCTCGGCCGTGCTGACTTCGACAGTCTGGGGGGACGGGCTGATCGACAATCCGCCGAATCACACGATTACCGCAGGCGAAACCGTGCGGTTCATCCCCTTTTCCGAATTGCTGAACTGACGCTGTCGCTAGCGGCATCAGAGACCGAACATGAAGATCCAGCTGAAATATTTTGCGAGCGTACGTGAGGCGGTCGGCATCGCGAACGAATCCGTGGTCATTCCCGACGGTGTCGCCACACTGGGCGATGTCCGCGCCTGGTTGCGTGTGCGCGGCGGCGCGTGGGCAGAGGCGCTGGCCGAAGGCCGCGCGTTGCGCATGGCTTGCAATCATGTGATGACCGATGCCGGCACGCGCATCACCGAAGGCTGCGAAGTTGCATTTTTTCCGCCGGTCACGGGCGGTTGAGAGACGATCGATGACTGTCCGCGTCCAGACTGAAGATTTTGACCTGACAACCGAGGTGGCCGCCCTACGCGCGCTGAATCCGAAGGTCGGCGCGGTGGCGTGTTTCGTCGGTACCGTGCGCGACCTGAACGACGGCCGCGCGGTCGAGACGATGGAGCTCGAACATTACCCGGGCATGACAGAAAAGGCGCTGGAAGCGATTGTCGCTACTGCACGCGAGCGCTGGTCGGGGATCGAAGTGCTGATCGTGCATCGGGTCGGCAAGCTCTGTCCGCTTGACCAGATCGTGCTGGTCGCGACGACCGCCGCGCACCGCGGCGACGCGTTCGCTTCGTGCGAATTCGTGATGGACTATCTGAAAACGCAGGCGCCGTTCTGGAAGAAAGAGAAAACCGAACACGGCGAGCGCTGGGTCGATGCGCGCGTCACCGATGATGCCGCGCTAGCGCGGTGGGGTGTGGATTCGGGGAATGCGGAGTAGCGAGGCGCCGGTCGGCGCGACCCGCTAAGAGCGGCGGCGCGGCGGTCTCGCGTGTTTGTTCGCGGCTCGTTCGTGCAACGTTTTGCCGATCGGTCCGTCTTCTGGACGTGGCCGGAGAGACCGTGCGAACACAGCTGTGCGGCGCCGGACCGTCGCGAGCGGCAGCACCGGCACAGTTCGCTCAATCCCCGGTCGACCGCCCTATGATTTTTGTCGGAAACGGTTCGCCGCGACGGGGCGTGCTCTCACGTGCGTCGTCTTCATCCCTGTGCCGGCGCGGCGCCAGCTGTTCCAGCAGCGCCTTCTGCTCCGCCGGAATCGTGTAATCCCAGCCAAACTTTGACAGTTGCAGGCTCTGTGCGATACGCAACGCGGGTTCCATGAAACGCACCGCCGCCGCCGGCTCATAGCGCGATTCCACTGTGTCGAGGAACAGATAGAGCCAGCGGCTGAAATGCCGCGGCTCGATCCCTGGTAGCGGCTGGTGCGCCTGCTGCACGTTCCCACGGTAACCCTTCTGGCCGAGCACGATGCTCGCCCAGAACGTACACATCTTCGGCAGATGTTCGTCCCATTTGCCGGCGAGCGTCTGCTCGAAGACCGGGCCGAGCATCGGGTCGGCCTGCACACGGTCATAGAACGCATAGACGAGCGCGCGGATATTGTCTTCAGTCGGTTCGGGTTCGCGCACGGCGGCTGGCAAGGGCGGGAAGGACGGATTCATTCGGTGACCACGGTGAAAAGCGTCAACGCGCAAGGGACGCGAGGCGCGGGGCAATGAGTGAAGCACAACAGGGTGGACGCATCTCGCTCGCGACCGCGGGGACCCCGCACGTCGCGTGACAACCTCCAGCGCCCGGCACGAATAGTCGCATCCAGGCGGCATGTTATTGCGTACATAGTGGATCGACAACCTTCGCGCCGACGCGATGATGGTCCTCGTCCGTTCACTCCGGACTGGCGCTGTCATCCGCTTTTGCCGCTAGTGCAACTCCCCTGCCATGAGATTAACTGACTATACCGATTACTCGGTGCGCGTGATGCTCTACCTCGCAGTCCGGCGCGATGGACTGTCGACGATCCAGGATATTTCCGATGCGTACGGCATTTCGAAGAATCATCTGATGAAGGTCGTGCAGCGTCTCGGCGAACTCGGCTGGATCGAGACCACACGCGGCCGGAACGGCGGCCTGCGGCTCGTCGAGCGATCGGAATCGCTGACGATCGGCCAGATCGTGCGGGCCACCGAGCACGACTTTGCACTGGTCGCATGTTTTGCCGCCGGGCAACACGCGGGGCGCGACGGCAAGCCATGCTGCGTCATTCAGTCGCAATGTGGTCTGAAGGGCGTCCTCGAAGCCGCGCGCGATGCATTTTTCGCCGAACTCGACCGTCACACAATCGGCGAACTGGCGCAACCGGCCGCGCCACTTGCCGCGCTGCTCGGTATCGGGCAGATTGTCCCGATCGCGCAGGTCGCCAGAGCGGCATCAGGCCGGCGCTGAAACGAGCGTCGGCGGTTTGTTGGTGTATTCGTCAAAAAAACTCCTGTCGAACGCAAAAAGGCGCTTGAAACCCGCACAAAACGCCTCATTTTGGTGATATTCGAAATTGGAGGTCTCTTGATGAGAATCGACAAACTCACCACCAAATTCCAGGAAGCATTGGCGGATGCGCAAAGCCTGGCTGTCGGTCACGACAATCAATACATTGAACCGGTCCATGTCCTCTCCGCGCTGCTCGCGCAGCAGGACGGCTCGGCCCGCTCGCTGCTCTCGCGTGCAGGTGTGCACGTGCAGACGCTACAAACCGCGCTGAACGACGCAATGACGCGTCTGCCGCAGGTGCAGGGCACCGACGGTAACGTGCAGATCGGTCGCGAACTCACCGGCCTGCTCAACCAGGCCGACAAGGAAGCGCAAAAGCTCAACGACACGTTCATCGCAAGCGAGATGTTCCTGCTTGCTATCGCCGACGACAAAGGCGAGGCGGGCCGGCTCGCACGCCAGCACGGGCTGACGCGCAAGTCGCTCGAAACCGCAATCGTCGCAGTGCGCGGCGGCACGCAGGTACACAATCAGGACGCTGAAAGCCAGCGTGAAGCGCTGAAGAAATACACGGTCGACCTGACCGAGCGCGCGCGGGCCGGCAAGCTCGATCCGGTGATCGGCCGAGACGATGAAATCCGTCGTTCGATCCAGATCCTGCAGCGTCGGACCAAGAACAATCCGGTGCTGATCGGCGAGCCGGGCGTCGGCAAGACGGCAATCGTCGAAGGCCTCGCGCAGCGCATTGTCAACGGCGAAGTGCCGGAGACGCTCAAGGGCAAGCGCGTGCTATCGCTCGACATGGCGGCGCTGCTCGCCGGCGCGAAGTATCGCGGTGAGTTCGAAGAGCGCCTGAAGGCCGTGCTGCACGACATCGCGAAAGACGAAGGCCAGACCATCGTCTTCATCGACGAAATCCACACGATGGTCGGCGCCGGCAAGGCCGAAGGTGCGATGGACGCAGGCAACATGCTGAAGCCGGCGCTTTCGCGCGGCGAACTGCATTGCGTCGGCGCGACCACGCTCGACGAATACCGCAAGTACATCGAGAAGGACGCGGCGCTCGAACGCCGGTTCCAGAAGGTACTGGTCGACGAACCGACTGTGGAGGCAACCATCGCGATCCTGCGCGGTCTGCAGGAAAGGTATGAGCTGCACCATGGCGTCGATATCACGGACCCGGCGATCGTCGCGGCAGCGGAACTGTCGCATCGCTACATCACCGATCGTTTTCTACCGGATAAGGCAATCGACCTGATCGATGAAGCCGCTTCGAAGATCAAGATGGAAATCGATTCGAAGCCGGAAGAGATGGACCGGCTCGACCGCCGCCTGATCCAGTTGAAGATCGAACGCGAAGCCGTCAAGAAGGAAAAGGACGAAGCGTCGCAGAAGCGTCTGCAACTGATCGAGGAAGAAATCGAGCGTCTGAATCGCGAATATTCGGATCTCGAAGAAATCTGGACGGCTGAAAAAGCGGCGGTGCAGGGCAGCGCGCAGTTGAAGGAAGAGATCGAGAAGACACGCGCCGAAATCGTTCGTTTGCAGCGTCAGGGCAAGCTCGAAAAGGTCGCGGAATTGCAATACGGCACACTGCCGCAACTCGAAGCGCAACTGAAGCAGGTTACGCAGGCTGAAGCGCAGGAGCAGAACAATCCGACGCGTCCGCGTCTGTTGCGCACGCAGGTCGGTGCGGAAGAAATCGCGGAAGTCGTGTCGCGTTCAACCGGCATTCCGGTGTCCCGGATGATGCAGGGCGAGCGCGAGAAGCTGTTGCAGATCGAAGAAAAGCTGCATGAGCGCGTCGTCGGGCAGGACGAAGCGATCGGCTCGGTCGCGGATGCGATCCGTCGTTCGCGTGCGGGTCTCGCCGATCCGAACCGTCCGTATGGTTCGTTCCTGTTCCTCGGGCCGACGGGTGTCGGCAAGACCGAACTGTGCAAGGCGCTGGCGTCGTTCCTGTTCGATTCGGAAGATCATCTGATCCGCATCGACATGAGCGAATTCATGGAGAAGCACAGCGTCGCGCGTCTAATCGGCGCGCCGCCGGGCTATGTCGGATACGAGGAAGGCGGTTATCTGACGGAAGCCGTACGCCGCAAGCCGTACAGCGTGATCCTGCTCGACGAAATCGAGAAGGCGCACCCGGATGTGTTCAACGTGCTGCTCCAGGTGCTCGACGACGGTCGGATGACGGATGGCCAGGGTCGTACCGTGGACTTCAAGAACACGGTGATCGTGATGACCTCGAATCTCGGGTCGCAGGTAATCCAGTCGATGGTCGGCGAGCCGCAGGACGCAGTGAAGGACGCGGTCTGGGAAGAGGTGAAGCTGCACTTCCGGCCCGAGTTCCTGAACCGGATCGACGACGTCGTGGTGTTCCATGCACTCGATCGCTCGAATATCCAGTCGATCGCGCGGATCCAGTTGCAGCGTCTGCAGGAACGGCTCGCGAAGCTCGATATGCAGCTCGTCGTGTCTGACGGCGCGCTGGAACACATCGGCAAGGTCGGTTACGACCCGCTGTTTGGCGCGCGGCCGTTGAAGCGTGCGATCCAGCAGGAGATCGAGAATCCGGTCGCGAAGCTGATTCTGGCCGGCAGGTTCGGTCCGAAGGATGTGATACCGGTCGAAGTGGATAACGGCAAGCTCGTGTTCGAGCGTGTCGTGCATTAAACGAAGTGAACATGGGCGGCGCCTGGCGTCGCCCATGTTCCAGCGTTGTAGCAACAAAAAGGGGCAGCGAATTTTCGCCGCCCCTTTTTGCTTTCTGCGAAGGCTCGACCTGCTACGTGTTACGCGGTCTTGTCGTCCTTGCCGAGGAACGACGCAAGACCACCCAGCGCGCCGAGCACAGTCGTTGTGTTCAGCTTGCCATCGGCGGGTACTTCACCTTCGGGTGTCGCGGCGTTGACCACGTGCGGCAGGATCTGCGAGAGCAGGCCGCTGACCTGGTCGGGTGCCACGCCTGCCTTCGATGCGAGATTCGTGACGGTGTCCGAACCGAGCACGCTATGCAGCGTGTCAGGCGAGATCGCCTGGTTCTCGCCATTGCTGACCCACGAACTGATGATGTCGCCGGCGCCTTTATCCTTGAACTGCTGGATCAGGCCATTCAGGCCGCCCGGCTGGTTGTTCACGAATTCGAGCGCGGTGGCGATCAACGCCTGCTGTCCGCCGCCGCCTTCGGGCGATTTACCAAGCAGGGAACCGATGGTGTCGAGTAGGCTCATGGCTATCTCTCTGGAATGCCGGCACGATATGAACGCGCCAGCGGGGTGAAATGCGCCGCGCGGGGGCGCGGCGGGGATTGCGCCGGTCGCTCCGGCAATGCGGCCGGAGCGATCGTCAGATGTCGAACTTCAGGCGCCTGATGCTGCGGATGCGGCCTTGGCCTTCTTCGACTTTTTCTTCGACGCTTTCGCGTCCGATGCGTCCGCCGGAGCGCTTGCCGCAGCAGCCGCAGTCGTAGCCGGCGCCGATGCGGCGTCCGCTGCCTTGCTCTTCTTCGACTTCTTCGTGCCCGAGGCTGCTGCTGGTGCGCTTGCTGACGCAGTGGCGGGCGTGGCGGCCGGCGCAGCGGGCTTGCTCATCGGCGTGGCCGCAGCCGGTGCCGCCGCCTTCGCGCCGCTTGGCGGCGCAGTCGAACCGTTGATCGTCAAACCGGCCGCTTCGAGATTGACCACCGACTTGGTGCCAATCCCCTTCACGCGCGTCGCGAGATCGTCGGCGTCCTTGAAGGGACCGTTCTTCGTCCGTTCATCGATGATCGCTTTCGCATGGACCGGGCCGATGCCCTTGACCGATTCGAGTGCGGCCTGATCGGCCGAGTTGACTTCGACAGCCGCCGCGAAGCTGGCGGAAAAAGACAGGACGAGAGCAACGCAGAGCATTAACAGCTTCTTCAGCATGGCAGGCACTCCATTGAGGGCAAAAAAGTAGCCGGGAACGGGGGACGCATCCAGTCAGCAGGCGCTGCCTTCAAGCATAGGATAGATTGCGCGCCCTTTTTATGAAAGACGCCGATTTATACCCATCGATTTGTGACAAGTAAATCGACGCGGGCAATATTTGACAATTACTGCCGCGGGACAGGTGCTCGAAACCGGAAGAGGGCCGGGTGCCACGAAGATGCACCAGGAAGAAGCGATGCGTTTTGCGTCACTTCGGAGTCACGCGCAATACGGCTATGCGACAGTATCAGCGTGTGACGTTTGTGTATCGGCGCGCAGATACCGCGTGCTGATCGTGCGCCAGTAGAACGCGAGGCCGATGCCCGCGATCGCGAGGCTCGATGCATTGGCGACCCAGAAACCGCGTGCGCCGGTAAGCCATTCGGGGATTGCGCCACCGATGTCGAAGCCGAGCAGATAGCCTCCACCGAGCCCGATGCCCCACAGTGCGACGGCATAAATCACGGTCGGCACAATGGCGATGCGATACGCGCGCAGCACGAAGGCCGTGGTGATCTGAAGTGCATCGAAGACGTGATAGACGATCACGATCAGCACAAGCGGCATCGCGGCCGCAGCGACCTGTGCATTCGACGTATAGCCCGCGACGATAAACGGTCGCAGCACGAGCACGATCACGCCATAGCAACACGCGATCGCACAGGCCATCAGGATGCCGTGCCGCGCGAGCGTGTGTGCGGCGGCAGGACGCTGCGCGCCTAGCGCCTGCGCGACGAGCGTCGATGAGGCGATGCCAATGGAAAGCGGTGTCATGTACAGCACGGCCCCGAGATTCCCGGCGATTTGATGACCCGCGAGTGTCGTCGTGCCAAAGCGCGCGATGAAGAGCGCCATGAATGTGTATGACGTGACTTCGATCAGGTACGAGAGTCCCATCGGAATGCCAAGTTTCAGGAGCGCAACCTGGCGCTTCCACACGGGCCAGCAGAAGCGCGAGAACGTGGCAAACGGGCTGAAGATGCTCAGACGCGTCATCAGCGTCATGCCGACGATGGCAAGCGTCCAGTTGATCGCGGTGCTCGCGAGCGCGCAACCAGGACCGCCGAGCGCGGGCACACCTGCGCCGCCAAAAATAAACCACAGGTTGAGCGGAATCTTGAGAAGCAGCGCGCCGACCTGCAGGATCATCACGAGTCGGGGCTGACCCACGGCATTGGTCAGCGAACTGTAGACGCGAAACGCGAGGCTCGCCGGCAGCCCGAACGAGAGGATCTGGAGATACGCGACGGTACGCTCGCGCAGCGCCTCCGGCGCGTGCGCGATCCGCAGCAGCGGGCCTGGAAAGTAGAGAATCGAGAAACCGAGCGCCATCAACGCGAGCGCAAGCCACAGCGCCTGACGTACCTCTTCGCCGATCTCGCGATAGCGCCGCGCGCCATAAAGCTGACCGGTGATCGGCTGCAACGCGGTCAGAATGCCGGTCAGGCCGATATACACCGAGATATAGATCGACGAGCCAAGGCCGAGCGCCGCGAGATCGATCGCCGAGTAACGGCCGACCATCGCCGTGTCGAGCACGCCAAACGCGATGATCGCCAGTTGTCCGATCAGCACGGGCCACGCGAGCGCGGCAATTTTTCGCACATCGGCGAACATGGTCAGCCTGGTTTCTGGCGCAGGTTCGGGCGTTTGACCGGCGGCTTCGGACGGTCGATGCGCACGTACAGACGGAAGCGTTCATCGCGGTCAGCGACGCGCCGGCCCTCCCATACCAGCTTCCATACGAAGTTCGACATCGAGCTGGGCTCGCCGAAATCCTGCGTGTCCTGACGCAGGATCACGTCGCAGTCATCGTCGAACGAGAAATGCATCTGGCCGAAATACGCGAACGTCGCGATCTGCGCGTTGCCGAGCCGTACCGGCGAGATGCACGTGTAGTCTTCCGGCAGATGGATCGAGATCTGTTGCGCCACATCCTTGTACGTCCGGCTGTAGTTCACGACCGGCAGCCAGAGCGTCATCAGCAGCACCCACATGAGCGTCGTGCCAGCGCTCGACAGCACCACGCTGCGCCAGAGCACCTTTGGATGCCGCGCGATACGCCATTGAACCAGCACGACCCAGCAGACCGTGACGGCGACCGCGCACACGAAAGACAGGATCTTGAACTGCGGCGTGAAGCCCGGCGCGAGGCGCGCCAGATTGCGCGCGAGCGGATGCGGAAAACCGGTCAAACCGGCGAGCCAGACGAGCCACACGAAGCTGCCGAGGATCGTGAAGCTCAGCACGGCGAACCAGTCGATCGCGTTGATCGTGCCGCGCTTCAGCGTAGGCAGCGCGAACGCTGCGAGCACCGCGAGCGGGGGCAGCAGAAGCATGAAGAGCAGGTTCGTCGAGTGACTTTGCAGCACGACGAGGATCAGGAGCGGAGTAATGACCGACACCGGAATGGCGACGTGCGGTGCGCGGCGCAGCCCCGACCAGCTGACCCATGCCCAGATGCCGAGCGGCCAGGCCGGCCACGTGAAGAGCGGCAGATTTTTCAGCGCGTAGCGCAGCACGGAGCCAGGCGGACCGCCAAAGGTGTTGATGCTAACGTGCACCCACTGGTTGAGGAACCATACGGCATCGTCAGGAAACGCAATCAGCGCCGCAACCGGCCACGCCACGGACAGCACCAGGGCGACCGGCAAGCCGGCGAGCAGCAGCCAGCGTAGCTGCGCTTCGCGCACGATGAGCGTCATGACCAGTGTGCCGACCAGCAATGCGCCGACCAGCACGGGATTGCTTGTCAGCGCAACGAGCCCGAGCGCAAGACCCCACAGCAGCGATCCTTGTACCGGTTTGTCGATCATCCGCACGAGCCCATATACGAGCATCGCGATACAGACGAATTGCGCCAGTTGCGGCGTGGTTTCGTGGCCGCGTTCAGCGAGACCGAAGCAGCCGAGCAGAATCAGCAGGGCGCCGTCGGCGAGCGTGCGGCCGTAGTCGCGCGGTTCCGGTTCGCCGCCGAACGCATACTTGAATGGCTGCACTTCGGGGCGACGGCCGAGCAGATACGCGGCGTACCAGACGAACGCACAGGCCGCGCAGAACAGCAGCCCGGTGAACACGCGCGATGCATTGCTCGCATCGACCCACGGCGACAGTACGCGGATTGAAATAGCGCCGAGCCAGTAACCGAGCGGCCCGTACGACGTGATGAATTTACCGACGAGGTTCGGCAGCAGCCAGTCGTGCGCGGTGCCTTTGGCCATTGTCCACATGACGCCGAAGCCGGCTGCGTCTTCGTTCTTCCACGGGTCGCGCCCGAACAGGCCAAACGACGCGTAGACGATACAGATAGTGAGCAGCAGCCAGCGCGGCAGGGCGCTGGTGGCGGAGGCAGTCAGACGGACGACAGATCTCATGCAGATGGGCGGTATCGGATAAACGGACTGGCGGGCGATGGACGGCGTGTCCGGGCTGGGCCAGCCCTGAGCATCCGGCATTGTAGACGGGCGGCATGGCGCGCGTCACGGCGGATAGCAGGCGGCAACAGCCATATTGCAACAGTCGGTGATGCGTGATGACAAGGAAGCCCTGCCAGTGAGGTCATTCCTTCGCTGACAGGCAAAACATGGGGACAAAAAAAGGGCAGCTTTCGCTGCCCTTTCTTGCATCGATCCGGCTGACGTTCAACACGAAGCCGGTAACGAAGCGATATTACTTGGTCGCCTTGCCCGTAGCACGTGCGCCGAACTTCTTGTTGAACTTCTCGACGCGGCCGGCCGTGTCCATGATCTTTTGCTGACCGGTGTAGAACGGATGCGATTCCGACGACACTTCGATCTTGGCGAGCGGGTACGTCTTGCCGTTGAACTCGCCCGTTTCACGCGTCTGGATGGTCGAGCGCGTCACAAACTTGAAGTCGATCGACATATCGACGAACAGGACTTCGCGGTAATCGGGGTGAATGCCTTCTTTCATGGTCTTTCCTTTAATCTGGCGGTAGCCAACCCGCGTGCCGTTGCGAACCGACGCAGCGGACTTCGGCGCGAGCCACTTGCCTAAGGTCGAAAAACGGCGATTATGCCAGAAAATCAGTCCCTTGACGAATTTCTCGGGCTATTTTGCCGGGGCAGGGCCGGTTTCCGGTAGTAATGCGCCCACCCGAGCTGGATCCTGGCGATAAAAGCGGGCCAGAAGGCGATAAAGCTCTGGATATTCGGCCTCGAACGCCTGCGGCCGGACAAAAAGCGCCTCGCTGCAGACCGCGAAAAACTCCGACGGATGATCGGCAGCGTAAGGATCGATCAGCGAGTCGCGCTCGAAACGCGCCCAGCGGCGGTCGGGCACCGCGTCGACCCTGGCGCAGAACTGGTCGTACGCGACATCGAACACGTCTGCCCATGCGGTGGCGTCGAGCGGCGCGTGCCAGCGTCGAAAGAGCGGCGGATGGCCATCGGCTTCGCCCGTCAGCATGTCGATCTTGTGCGCGAACTCGTGGATGACGACGTTATAGGCGTCCGTGCCGTCGGTCATCTGCGCGTCTTCCCACGACAGCACCACGGGTCCGCCTTCCCACGCTTCGCCGCTCGCGTCGTGCTCGATCTCGTGAACGACGCCGTCTTCGTCCTCCACCGTCTTGCGGATCACGAATTCGCCCGGATAGACGATCACGCCGACCCAGCCGCGGTACAGGTCGAGGCTCAGGTTCAGGACCGGCAGCGACGCCTGAACCGCGATGCCGACGGTCATCGCGTCGGTCAGTTCGAGTTCGTGCGCCGTCGAAAACGACTTCTGCGCGATAAAGAGGCTGGTCAGCTCGCGCAAACGGACGAGATCGGCGGCATCGAGATGCGCGAGAAAGGGCAGGCCGTCGAGTGTGGATTGCCACAGCGCGTCGGGAATCGCGTGCGTGCGCAGCGCGCGGTCGCGGCGGCGAGTGTCGAGCCAGTGCGTGAGTTTCGAAAGCATCGGTCAGTCGATCTGTTTTTGCCACGCGGCGAAAATCCCGCCGCAAACGGCGACGCCGATCAGAAAATAGAAGCCATCCAGCGACGCAAGGAAACTCGCCTGCTGCGCCACCATCCGGCTCACCTGAACCACCGCGAGCGCGTGCGCTTCGCTGATCGGACGGCCGGCGGCAGCGAACCCGTTCGTCAACGTTGCAATCGTGCTCTGAAAAACTGGATTGTACGGATTCGCGAATTCAGCGAGCCGCGATTGATGCAACGCCTGCCGATGCTGCTCGACGATGATGACCGACGCGGTGGCAAACGAGATCGTCAGTTGCCGGACGACGTTCTTCAACCGGTAGCCGTGCGTAAACTCCTCGATCGCGAAGATTTTAAACGTCAAATTGGCCACCGGCAGCACGATGAAAAGCAGCAGCAGACCGCGCAGCAGCAACGGACCGATCAGCGCGCGCTGGTCGACGTTGGGCGCCATATGCGCCATCCACGCAGCGGCCAGCGCGGCGACGGCAAAGCCCGGCACGATGATCCACTTCTTGCGCGGCAACAGCTTCGCATAACGCAGATACACAAAGAGCGCGCTCGACGAAATCAACGACGTGACACCGACCAGCCGTCCTGCGTTTTCGACCGGATAGCCGAGCCCCTGTTCGAGAAAGCGCGAGACCAGATAGCTGAACCCGGTCGACTCATAGTAATAGAACATGTAAAGGACGAGGCCGACCTGAAATGTCTTCTCGCGCAGCGCATGCAGGCGCATCAGCGGCGATGGATGATGCCACTGCTGCCAGGCGAACCATGCGAGCCCAACGATTCCCGCAGCCGTCAGCATGATGAGCCCAGGCGATGCGCTGAACAGCTGGTAACGCACCTGCTGCATGACGATCTGCAGCGCGCCTTGCGCGAAAGCGAAGATGATGTACGGCCAGAAGTGTGAAACGCCGCGTTCTTTCGGCTGCAGATCGCCCGAGTCCGGCAACGCGAGCAGTGCGAGGCCCGCGAACAGCGCGCCGGCCGGCGCGGTGCACATGAACAGCGCGCGCCAGTCGAAATGCGCAACGAATTGCCCCCCGACGAGCGGCGCAAGCGCGCTGCCCAGCACGATCAGGATGAGGAACGCGCGCGTGGCGCCGGCGCGCTGCTGCGATGTGAAACTGATCTGGATCAGGATCCGGCAGGTGCCCATCATCGGGCCGATGAAGTAACCCTGAAAGCCGCGCGCGAACGCCAGTTCAATCGACGTTTCGCATAACGCCGCCGCAACCGCACCCGCCGAAAACAGCAGCATGCAGCCGGCGACGTAGCGTCGATAGCCGAAGCGCTCGACCCACCATTGCTGCTGCAGAATGCCCAGCACCGCCGCCACCGCATACGCGCTCGACGACCACACGAGCTCATCCGGCGAAGCGTTGATACCGCCCGCGATATAGCTCGCGAAGAAAGAGAAGATCGCGTTGTCGAAGTAATCGAGGCCGGTGACGAGGGCAAGCACCCACGGAAAAAAGTCGCCGCGCAGCTTCGCGACGCTGAAGAGCGGCACGCGTGGGGACGCCGCTTTCATGCGGATTCGCCTTCGGGATTGTCCTTTTTGCCGAGCCTCGCTTTCGTAGCTGACTGTGTCTGCGCCTTCCTTTTCAGGCGGGCGGCGCTGCGTTGCGCGAGGAGGGCATCGGCGCTTTCACCTGCGAGCCGACGCTGCACGTAATCGAGGTCGTCGCTGAGTTCAGCTTTCAGCGTCTGCACTTCCTTCAGTTCGCGTCGCGCCGATTCGATGCGTGCGTTGAGTGCATCGACCTGTTGCGCAAGCGCGTCGCGGATTTCAAGCAACGATTCGGTGGAGTAGCGGTTGCGTCCGCCTTCGACGGGTTCAAGCGGGCGCTTCAGCATCTCCGTGATGCCTTGCAGTGAAAAGCCAAGCGCGCGGAAACGCAGGATGCGCGCGAAACGTTCGAGGTCGTTTTCGTCGTACAGCCGATAGCGGCCTTCGCTGCGCGTCGGCGTGACGAGCCCGCGCTCCTCGTAGTATTTGAGCGTGCGCGGCGTGACGTTCAGGCGTTCCGCTGCATCGCGGACGGTCAGCAGGGTGGGACTTTCTTCACTCGACATGGCGGCGCTGGAATCTCAGAGTCTGAGCCGCATTATAGTTCAACGTGAACGTTCACGTACAGGTTGTACTGTGATCCGGATGTTCAGGCGAAAAAAAACCGCCTGCAAAAGCGGACGGTTTTTATCTGAAGCGTACCTGCGTGCAGCGAAGAATCAGCTGCCGCGGCGCATCATGTCGAAGAACTCGGAATTGCTCTTTGTCTGACGGATCTTATCGAGCAGGAATTCCATTGACTCGACTTCGTCCATGTCGTGGATGAACTTGCGCAGCACCCAGATCTTTTGCAGCACTTCGGGCTTGATCAGCAGTTCTTCGCGACGCGTGCCCGACTTGTTCAGGTTGATCGACGGATAGACGCGCTTTTCAGCAAGGCGACGTTCGAGGTGCACTTCCATGTTGCCGGTGCCCTTGAATTCTTCGTAGATGACGTCGTCCATGCGGCTGCCGGTTTCGATCAGCGCTGTGCCGATAATGGTGAGCGAACCGCCTTCCTCGATGTTCCGTGCCGCGCCGAAGAAGCGCTTCGGACGTTGCAGCGCGTTGGCATCGACACCACCCGTCAGCACCTTGCCCGACGCCGGCACGACCGTGTTGTACGCACGTGCGAGACGCGTGATCGAGTCGAGCAGAATCACGACGTCGTTCTTCATTTCGACGAGACGTTTCGCCTTTTCGATCACCATTTCGGCGACCTGCACGTGACGTGCAGCCGGTTCGTCGAACGTGGAGGCGATCACTTCGCCTGCCACTGAACGCTGCATTTCCGTCACTTCTTCCGGGCGTTCGTCGATCAGCAGCACGAACAGCACGATATCCGGATGGTTCTGTTTGATGGCGTGCGCGATGTGCTGCAGCATCACGGTTTTGCCGGATTTCGGCGACGCCACCAGCAGGCCGCGCTGGCCCTTGCCGATCGGCGAGATCATGTCGATGATGCGGCCCGTGACGTTTTCCTCGCCGCGCATTTCGCGCTCGAGCAGCATCACCTTGTTCGGGTGAAGCGGCGTCAGGTTTTCAAACATGATCTTGTGCTTCGAGGCTTCCGGCGGCTGGCCGTTGACCTTGTCGACCTTCACCAGCGCGAAATAGCGCTCGCCGTCTTTCGGCGTGCGGACTTCACCTTCGATGGTGTCGCCGGTATGCAGATTGAAGCGGCGGATCTGCGACGGGCTGATGTAGATGTCATCCGTGCTGGCGAGATACGACGTTTCCGGCGAGCGGAGGAAGCCGAAACCGTCCGGGAGCACTTCGAGCGTGCCGTCGCCGAAGATAGTGTCGCCGGTCTTGGCGCGCTTTTTAAGAATGGCGAACATCAGTTCCTGCTTGCGCAGGCGATTGGCACTTTCGATCTCGAGGCCATTGGCCATCTCGATCAATTCGGACACGTGCAGAGTCTTAAGCTCGGATAAATGCATACGGAGAACCCGCCGGGGAGGAGAAGGTGCGACGAAATGGAATCTGGGAGGAGAAGTGAGCGGAACCGCTCAGGGACTTACACGTCTTTTCGACGTTTAATTGATTCTAGCATAGCACATGCCGGATTCCGCCAGTGCAGCGGAAAAGCATGTTCTCGTGGCGCATTGTTGTCAGGCGACAACAATGCGCCACGAGCGCGTTACACGACCGGCTTAAAGGTTGCCGTCGAGGAACGCGGTGAGTTGCGATTTCGACAGAGCGCCGACTTTCTGCGCGGCGACAGCGCCGTTCTTGAAGAGGATCAGCGTGGGGATGCCGCGCACACCGAACTTGACCGGCGTCGACTGATGTTCGTCGACGTTGATCTTCGCGATCTGCAGACGATCCGCATAATCCTTCGCGACTTCATCGAGGATCGGCGCGATCATTTTGCACGGGCCGCACCATTCGGCCCAGAAGTCGAGCAGCACGGGTTTATCGGATTTCACGACGTCCTGTTCAAACGATGCGTCGCTGATATGCTTGATTTGTTCGCTCATTGTATGAATACCTCTATCGGATCGGGGCCCGCCTTGATTGGTCGCCACGATACATCAAACCAGGAAAACTTCTGTTCGCCTCGCCGCATTCATCGCCCGGCAGGGCACCCTTCGGCACTACCCGATGGAGGCGCCACGACCATGACTTTGCGGGTCATTCGTACGCCAGTTTAGCCTAAATCGCTATGCGTTGCCGACGCTGATAGTAGTGATGCCGGTAGGCCAATACGCGTGTCACCACGTGTGTCCCAGGTGTGCTGCTTCGACGCGTATCTGGTGACGCCAGTCGTAAACACAAGAGCGCTGCGGGCGCGACCGCAACCCTGCTGCAACCCGGTAGTCATGCATTTCGCCTTCATCGGGAGTCGCGTTATGCGACGACCGGTGATAGAATGCTTCGTGACGGGCCTCCTCGCATGGAGGGATGGTCAACCTGGTCAGGTCGGGAACGAAGCAGCCACAGCCGTTTTCCGCCAGTGCCGAGGGTCGGGCTCGTCACCTTCCTCCTTTCTGCTGTTCGTTGTTCTCCCAGTTGTTCGTCCGGCTGTACGTCTGGTTATCTCCAGCTGTTCTGTTTTTCTCTCCTGTTTTCCACGGTTTTCTCTATCGCGTCGTTAGCGAAATACAATGAAGCGGCAGCGCGTCGTCGCGTCTTTCCGATTCGCCTTTGTGCGTCATCGTTGCTGATACAATTTCCGGATGACCTATCAAGTTCTCGCACGCAAGTGGCGGCCGAAGGATTTCGCGTCGCTCGTCGGACAGGAGCACGTGGTGCGCGCGCTCACGCACGCGCTCGACGGCGGGCGTCTTCACCACGCCTATCTGTTTACCGGAACCCGCGGCGTCGGCAAGACGACGCTGTCGCGCATCTTCGCCAAGGCGCTCAACTGCGAAACCGGTGTGACTGCCACGCCGTGTGGCGTCTGCCGTGCGTGCCGCGAGATCGACGAGGGCCGCTTCGTCGATTATGTCGAGATGGACGCGGCGAGTAATCGCGGCGTCGACGAAATGGCGGCGCTGCTCGAGCGCGCTGTGTACGCGCCGGTCGATGCGCGCTTCAAGGTCTACATGATCGACGAAGTGCACATGCTCACGAACCACGCCTTCAACGCGATGTTGAAGACGCTGGAAGAGCCGCCTTCGCACGTCAAATTTATCCTTGCTACGACCGATCCCCAGAAGATTCCTGTGACGGTGCTGTCGCGCTGTCTGCAGTTCAATCTGAAGCAGATGCCGGCCGGACACATCGTGTCGCATCTCGAGCGGATTCTCGGCGAAGAAAAGATTCCGTCTGAAGCGCAGGCGCTGCGCCTGCTTGCACGCGCGGCCGATGGCTCGATGCGCGACGCGCTTTCATTGACCGATCAGGCGATCGCCTATTCGGCCAATCAGGTCACCGAGGAAGCCGTACGCGGCATGCTCGGCGCACTCGACCAGAGCTATCTGATTCGTCTCCTCGATGCACTCGCAGCGGGCGATGGTGTGGGCGTGCTCGCGGTCGCCGATGAAATGGCGCTGCGCAGCCTGTCGTTTTCGACGGCGCTGCAGGATCTGGCGAGTCTGCTGCACCGGGTGGGCTGGGCGCAGTTTGCGCCGTCGTCGGTACTGGACGAATGGCCGGAAGCGGGCGATATCCGCCGCTTCGCCGATACGCTGAGCCCGGAGCAGGTCCAGCTTTTCTATCAGATCGCGACGGTGGGGCGAAACGAACTCGGTCTCGCGCCCGACGAATACGCCGGTTTCACCATGACGCTGTTGCGGATGCTGGCGTTCGAGCCCGCGCCCAATGGTGGCGGCGGAGGCGGTGTGGCGCCTGCTTCGCGGTCGGCTGCGGCCGGTGCCGCGTCGGGCTCGCGTGCTGCGGCGCCGGCGGTTGCGGCCCAGCAGGGCGTCGCTGCGAATGCTGTGCGTACGGCTGCTGACGCAGTGGCGCCAGGTGCTGCCGCTTCGTCACGCCCGGTCGCGCCAGAGCGTCGCGAACCGGCGAAGATCGAACCTGACGTCAGCGCGCGACCGGCAGTGCGTGTCGAAGATTCCATACCGGCTGCGCCGAAGGCATCGTTGCCGGCGTCGGGGACCGCAAGTGTCGTCGCCACGCCGGATGCGTCGTCATCTGTACCGGCGGTTGCCGACGGGGTGCCGGCTCAGGGAGCGGCGTCGGGCGAACAGGCCGGCGATGCCGCCGGGGCGCAGTCCGCGCCAGCCGACGTCGGCGATGAGGCCGGCAGCGTCACGCTGAAGCAGGATTCGCGCGAGGAAACGCGCGTTGCGGCGTCGTCAATCCCGGTTGATCAAGCCGATGCCTCAAGCGCCGGAATTGCGGCAACGCCCGCGACGGCTGCGCATCAGGACAGCGACGGCTCGCCCGTTGCCCCATCTCCGGCACCTGCGTCTGAAATCACTGGTACCGCCTCCACGTTGACCTCGAACGCCGGGGAAAACGAAAACGCCCGTCCGCCAGATACGCCGACGCAACAGCAGGCGCCTGCAGCCGCACCGCGTCGCGCCGGCGGCGCGAGCGCGGCGCTCGACGTGCTGCGCAGCGCGGGCCTGAAGGTGTCGTCCGACCGTGGCCGCACCGCCGCGCCAGCCGCACCGGCGCCCGCGCCGAAGCCCGCCGCGCCGCGTGTCAACGTCCCGGTGCCGACGCCAGGCGCACCGCGCCGCGCGCAGGAAGCCGCACCCGCACGCGTAGAGCCGCAGCAACAGCCACGCGGCAATGACACGCAGAGCGGTTCGTCCGTCCCGCCGTGGGACGACATTCCGCCGGACGATTACATGCCGGTCGCGTCGGACGAAGCGTATTTTGGGCCGCCCGACGACAACTACATGCCGGTCTTCGACAGCGGCCCCGACGACGTCCGTCTGACGCCCGTGGCGAAAGAGCCCGCGCCGGTCGTCGATACGCGTCCGCTACCGCCGGCCATTCCGCTCGATGCAATTGGCTTCGAAGGCGACTGGCCCGCGCTCGCAGCCGGCCTGCCGCTGAAGGGCATTTCGTATCAACTGGCGTTCAACAGCGAACTGATGTCGCTCGACGGCACGACGCTCAAGCTGAACGTTCCGGTGCCGCAATACGCGGACGCTGCGCAGGTCGCCAGGTTGAAAACAGCGCTGGCCGAGCGGCTCGGTAAAGCGATCGACGTGCAGGTTGAAGTGGGCCCGGCGCGCCGCACGGCCGCCGCGCTCGACGCCGCCGCACGCGCGCAGCGTCAGCAGGACGCCGAGCGCGAGATCCGTCAGGACCCGTTTGTGCAATCGCTGATCCGCGATTTCGGCGCGAGCATCGTGCCGGATTCGATCCGGCCGATCGCGCCCGATGCCGGGCAGGGCGCTGCCGGCAGCGCGTCCGCCCCGCATTAAACCAGACGCATCGAACACACTCGAATACTCCATAAGGCGCCGGATCACGAAAAACCCGTCGCCAGTTCCCTGAATTTCAAACGATCACGAAGGAGCATGCCATGATGAAAGGTCAACTCGCCGGGCTGATGAAACAAGCCCAGCAGATGCAGGAAAACATGAAGAAGATGCAGGAGCAGCTTGCCCTGATCGAAGTCGAGGGACAGTCGGGTGCAGGTCTCGTCAAGGTGACGATGACGTGCAAGAACGACGTGCGCCGCGTGTCGATCGACCCAAGCCTGCTCGCCGACGACAAGGACATGCTCGAAGACCTCGTCGCCGCCGCGTTCAACGACGCGGTCCGCAAGGCCGAAGCCACCGCGCAGGAGAAGATGGGTGGCATGACGTCGGGTCTGCCGTTGCCGCCGGGATTCAAGCTGCCGTTCTGATCGTGCCGCGCCAGCACGGCGCACAGCACGATCGGTACGATCAGCACCCGCAGCACTTTCGTTTCACCCCTTTCGACGACGCCGATTTCGCATGAAACAACCTTCCGCCCTGTCGGCGCTCGTCGAAGCGCTGCGCGCGCTACCCGGAGTCGGGCCGAAGTCCGCGCAACGCATGGCGTATCACCTGATGCAGCACGATCGCGACGGCGCCGAAAAGCTCGGCCGCTCGCTGCTGTTCGCGACCGAACATCTCCAGCACTGCGAGAAGTGCAACACGTTCACCGAGGCGCAGATCTGCGAGGTCTGTCTCGATGAAGCGCGCGATCCTACGTTGCTGTGCGTCGTCGAGACGCCCGCCGACCAGATCATGCTCGAACAGACGATGACGTATCGCGGCCTCTATTTCGTGCTGATGGGGCGGCTCAGTCCACTCGACGGTATCGGCCCGAAGGAGATCCACTTCGACCGGCTGGTGAGGCGCGCGTCGGATGGCATCGTCAAGGAAGTCGTGCTCGCAACCAATTTCACCAATGAAGGCGAAGCGACCGCGCATTACCTCGGCCAGACGCTGAAGGCGCGCGGCCTGTCCGTGACGCGTCTTGCGCGCGGCGTGCCGGTCGGCGGTGAACTCGAATACGTGGACGCAGGCACCATCGCCCGCGCGATGCTCGACCGGCGTTCGATGTAGCACGGCGTTTGCCGCACAACGCGAACGTCAGGAGCGAACACCTGCCGCAGACCCAGCAATACAGAAGGAGACACATGAGCGTAACCACTGGCCCGCTCGCGGGCGTCAAGGTGCTCGAACTCGGCACGCTGATCGCAGGTCCGTTTGCGGCCCGTTTCATGGGCGAGTTCGGCGCGGACGTCATCAAGATCGAAGACCCCAAGGGCGGCGATCCGCTGCGCAAGTGGCGCAAGCTCTATCCGGAAGTGGGCGGCACATCGCTGTGGTGGGCCGTGCAGGCGCGCAACAAGAAGTCGGTGACGATCAATCTCAAGGCCGAAGAGGGCAAGGAAATCGTCCGGCGTCTCGCGAAGGAAGCCGATATCGTCATCGAAAATTTCCGGCCGGGGCTGCTCGAAAAGCTCGGGCTCGGTTATGACGTGCTGTCGGCGGAAAATCCTGGTCTTGTGATGGTTCGGCTTTCGGGTTACGGCCAGACCGGGCCGTATCGCGACCGTCCGGGTTTCGGCGCGATCGCTGAATCAATGGGCGGGTTGCGTCATATCACGGGTTATCCCGATCTGCCGCCGCCACGCATCGGCATTTCGATCGGCGATTCGATCGCGGCGCTGCACGGCGTGATCGGTGCATTGATGGCGCTGCATCACAAGCAGGTGAACGGCGGCAAAGGGCAGGTCGTCGACGTCGCGCTGTACGAAGCCGTCTTCAACATGATGGAAAGCGTCGTGCCGGAATACGGCGTGTACGGCATGGTCCGCGAGCGCACCGGCGCATCGCTGCCGGGCATCGTGCCGTCGAATACCTATCCGTGTCGTGACGGCAGCATCGTAATCGGCGGCAATAGCGATCCGATCTTCAAGCGCCTGATGATCGCGATCGATCGTGAAGACCTCGCGAACGATCCGGGCCTCGCGCAGAACGACGGCCGCGTGCCGCGCACGCAGGAAATCGACGGCGCAATTGCCGCGTGGCTGTCCACGCGCACGATCGACGAGGCGCTCGCGGTGCTGAACGCCGCCGATGTGCCGGTCGGCCGCATCTTCAGCGTCGCCGACATGTTCACCGATCCACAGTTTCTCGCGCGCCAGATGATCCAGCGCTTCAAATGGCAGGACGACGTCGAGATCACGCTGCCTGGCGTCACGCCGAAGCTCTCGGAAACGCCGGGCGAAACGCGATGGCTGGGCCCGGAACTGGGTGAACATACCGATGAAGTCCTTCATTCGCTAGGTTATGATGCAGACCACATTGCCCGGCTGCATGCGGAACAGATCGTCTGAGTTGGGCTGATTCGAGCCGACGCGTATGCACGCCAGGCGAAGGAAGAAAGCAACACACAGCGGACCGGCATAAGGTCCGCAAGAACCCGGCACACGGGGCCGGGTGCAAAAAAACACAACTAGAACGGAGACTCCAGGATGCAACGCAGAACGTTCCTGACCGGCTCGGCCGCATTCGCTGGCGCCGCGCTCGCCGGCACATCGCCTGCCTTCGCGCAGGGCAAACCTGAAACGACGAAGGTGTCGATCGCCGTCGGCGGCAAGAACCTGTTCTATTACCTGCCGCTCACCATCGCGGAGCGTCGCAACTACTTCAAGGACGAAGGCCTCGACATCGAAATCTCCGATTTCGCGGGCGGCTCGCAGGCGTTGAAGGCCGCGGTCGGCGGGAGCGCGGATGTGGTGTCCGGTGCGTTCGAACACACGCTGTTGTTGCAGGCGAAAAGCCAGATGTTCCGCGAGTTCGTTCTGCAAGGGCGCGCGCCGCAGATCGTGCTCGCCGTGTCGAAGAAAGCGATGCCTGACTACAAGACCATCGCCGATCTCAAAGGCAAGAAAATCGGCGTGACCGCGCCGGGCTCATCGACGTCGATCATGGCGAGCTTCGTGCTCGCGAAAGCCGGCCTGACGGCGAAGGACGTGTCGTTCATCGGTGTGGGCGCGGGCGCAGGCGCGATCTCGGCGTTGCAGTCTGGTCAGATCGATGCAATCGCCAATCTCGATCCGGTGATGACGAAGCTCGAACGCTCGGGCGATATCCGCGTGGTGTCCGATACGCGCACGCTCAACGACACGCGGACGGTGTTCGGCGGCAACATGCCGGCGGGCTGCCTGTACGCGTCGCAAAGCTTCATCACGAAGAATCCGGGCACGACGCAGGCGCTGACCAACGCGATGGTCCGCGCGCTGAAGTGGCTGCAGACGGCGACAGGCAGCGAGCTGATCAACACCGTGCCCGAAGTGTATCTGCTCGGTGACCGCGCGCTGTATCTCGATGCGTGGCAGCACGTGAAAGAGGCCATGTCGCCGGATGGTCTGATGCCGGCCGACGGCCCCGCGACGTCGCTGAAAACACTGCAGACGTTTGACGACACGATCAAGGGCAAGCCGATCGATCTGTCGAAGACGTGGACCAACGACTTCGTCAAGAAGGCGCTCACGACTGTCAAGGCGTAGCACTGTCGCGCGTGCGTGACGAGGCGGGCGTCTTCAACGGAAGCTCGCCGCCCGCACGATTCTCAACGTATTCGAAGAAGCGAGTCGAACGATGACCGTTGCCGCACTGGCGCTCGAAAACATCACCTGCACGTTCGCTGCGCGCGACGACCGTTCGCAGCGTTACACCGCCGTCAAGGACACGACGCTGCGTATCGCGCCGGGCGAATTCGTGTCGGTCGTCGGGCCGACGGGTTGTGGCAAGTCGACGTTGCTGAACGTGGGCGCCGGCCTGCTCGAACCCTCGTCGGGTGAGGTGACGGTGTTCGGTGAACCGCTCAAGGGCATCAACCGTCGCGCCGGCTACATGTTCCAGGCCGATGCGCTGATGCCGTGGCGCTCCGCAATCGACAACGTCATGGCGGGCCTGACGTTCCACAACGTTCCACTCAACGAAGCGCGCAGCCGCGCCGATGAATGGCTGAAGCGCGTCGGTCTCGGCGGCTTTGGCGACCGCTATCCGCATCAGCTGTCGGGCGGGATGAGAAAGCGCGTCGCGATGGCGCAGACGCTGATTCTCGATCCCGACATCATCCTGATGGACGAGCCGTTCTCCGCGCTCGATATCCAGACGCGCCAGTTGATGGAAAACGAACTGCTCGACCTGTGGGCCGCGAAGCGCAAAGCCGTGCTCTTCATCACGCACGATCTCGACGAAGCGATTGCGATGTCGGATCGCGTCGTCGTGCTTTCGGCGGGGCCGGGCACGCGGCCGATCGGCGAATTCACGATTGATCTGCCACGTCCGCGCGATGTCGCTGAAATCCGCACGCATCCACGTTTCGTCGAACTGCATGCGCAGATCTGGAGCGTGCTGCGCGATGAAGTACTGAAGGGCTATCAGCAGCAACTGACGGCCGCCTGAGCGCGGCTTCCCACCGACTGACAACTACGATCAGGGCAAAGAAAAGACATGTGGAAGCGTGTGCGTCCGAATCGCGCCAACCTGGTGATCTGGCAGTGGCTGCTACTCGTGCTGAGCTTTCTGCTCTGGTACGCGCTGACGAGTCCGACGCTGTTGCCCGCGTTCTATTTCGACGATCCGAACAAGGCGGCGTTCTTCTTCGGCGAACCGCAGAAGGTGCTTGTGCGGATCTGGGAGTGGTTCTCGAGCGGGGAGATCTATCTGCATCTGTGGATCACGCTGATCGAGACCGTGCTCGCGTTCGCGTTCGGCACGATCTTCGGCCTGGGTATAGGACTGTGGCTCGCGCTGTCGCCGATGGCGAGCGCGTTGTTCGATCCGTACATCAAGGCCGCGAACTCGATGCCGCGCGTGATTCTTGCGCCGATTTTCGGTGTGTGGTTCGGGCTTGGTATCTGGTCGAAGGTCGCGCTTGGCGTGACGCTGGTGTTCTTCATCGTGTTCTTCAACGTCTATCAGGGCGTGAAGGAAGTGAGTCCGGTCGTGCTCGCCAGCGCGCGCATGCTCGGGGCGAATCGCAAGCGGCTGTTGCGCAATGTCTATCTGCCGAGCGCGATGAGCTGGGTGTTTTCGAGCCTGCATACGGCGGTGGGACTGGCGTTCGTCGGCTCGGTGGTCGGCGAATATCTCGGCTCGGCGCGCGGCGTGGGCTATCTGATCTTGCAGGCCGAAGGCACGTTCGACATCAACACCGTGTTCGCCGGCATTCTTGTGCTGACGGCGTTCGCGCTGATCCTGGATGGGATCGTCGGCGTGGCGGAGCGTCGTCTGATGAAGTGGCAACCGAAGAGTGGTGAAACCGAGAAGCTGTAAAAAGCCTGAGAGAAAGCAGGACAACAAAAAGAAAAACGGCGCGCGATCGACGGATCGACGGATCGCGTGCCGTTTTCGTTTCCGGGCGTTTTCGAACGTAACGCTTCAGGGCGCTTCAGGGCGTGATGACGATCTTCCCGATCACGCGGCGTTCAGCCATGTCACGCAGCGCGCGCGGCGCGTCTTCGAGCGCGTAGCGCGCCGAAATATGCGGACGCAGCTTGCCTGCCTTCATCCAGCCGAGCATCTGCTCGAAGCCTGCGGCATTGTTCTGCGGCTCGCGACGCGCGTAGTCGCCCCAGAACACGCCGACGATGCTCGCGCCTTTCAGCAGCGTCAGGTTGAGCGGCAGCTTCGGAATCTCGCCGTTCGCGAAGCCGACGACCAGGTACCGTCCGCGCCAGCCGATGCTGCGAAACGCCGGTTCGGAATAAATGCCGCCGACAGGGTCGTAGATCACATCCGGGCCCTTGCCATCGGTGAGCGCCTTGATGCGCTCGCGCAGATCGTCGCGGGTGTAGTTGATCGTCGCGTCGGCGCCATGTTCAACGCAGATCGCGAGCTTCTCGTCCGTCGAGGCAGCCGCGATCACGCGCGCGCCGAGCGCCTTGCCGATCTCGACCGCGGCGAGGCCCACGCCGCCTGCCGCGCCCAGCACGAGCAGGGTTTCGCCGGCCTTCAGCTGCGCGCGATCGACGACCGCGTGGTGCGACGTGCCGTACGCCAGCGTGAACGCAGCCGCCACAGCAAAATCGGCATCGTCGGGAAGCGGCACGCAGGCGGAGGCGGGCGCCACCGCCTGCTCGGCGAACGCGCCGGAACCCGTGAACGCGACGATGCGCTGTCCGGGTCTGAAATTCCGCACGTCGGCACCGACCGCGCGCACGATGCCTGCGACTTCCGAACCCGGCGTGAACGGCAGCGGCGGCTTCATCTGATATTTGTTCTCGATGATCAGCACATCCGGAAAATTGACGCTGGCCGCCTTGACGTCGATCACGACCTGATCGGCTTGCGGCTCGAGATCGGGAAGCGTTTCGACGGTCAGGCTTTCCGGCGGGCCATATTGATTACAGCGAATTGCGCGCATCGTGTCTCCTTATCGATTGTGGCTACGCATAATCATCCGAGTGTAAATCAACCCGAACGACCGTGCGATTCCCGTGCGGCCGCGCCGTGTATTGCGCATCGGCCGGAAGGACGTCTGCGTGCCGTGTTTCATCGCATAGTTCCTCGGTTACAATCGCCGCATGCGAATCCTACTCAGTAATGACGATGGTTATCTGGCGCCCGGCCTCGCCGTGCTTTACGACGCGCTGAAGCCGCTCGCCGACGTTACCGTGATGGCGCCGGAGCAGAACTGCAGCGGCGCGTCGAACTCGCTGACGCTGTCGCGGCCGCTTTCGGTGCTGCGCTCGGCGAATGGTTTCTACTACGTCAACGGCACGCCGACCGACTCCGTGCACATCGCGATGACCGGCATGCTGGATCACACGCCGGATCTCGTCGTGTCGGGCATCAACAACGGCCAGAACATGGGCGAAGATACGCTCTATTCGGGCACCGTCGCCGCCGCGACCGAAGGCATCATGTTCGGCGTGCCGGCCATCGCGTTTTCGCTTGTCGACAAAGACTGGGTGCATCTCGAAGACGCCGCGCGCGTCGCTGCGGAAATCGTTGCGCATTATCTCGATCATCCGCTGCCGGGCCATCCGTTGCTGAACGTCAATATTCCGAATCTGCCTTACGACCAGTTGCGCGAATGGCAGGTGACGCGGCTGGGCAAGCGCCATCCGTCGCAGCCGGTGATCCGCCAGAAAAACCCGCGCGGTGAACCGATCTACTGGATCGGCCCGTCCGGCAGCGCGCGCGACGCGAGTGAAGGCACCGATTTTCACGCGGTTGCGAATGGCCATGTCTCGATCACCCCGCTGCAACTCGACCTGACCCACACGCAGATGCTGCCCGCGGCGCGCGACTGGGCGCGCGCCGGGAGCGGCGCTTCATGACCAGCGAGCGCGCAAAGCGCTTTCCGCTCGGTCTCGCCGATCTCGTGCGTGAGCCGCGCCGGTCCGAGGGCCGGCCTGGCGAAACGCGCGTGGTGGCTGGCATCAAGCCGGTGGTCGCGAGCCCTGCTGCAACGAAGCATTCGACCGCAAAGCCCGCGGCAGCGAAGCCCGCGATCGCGAGGCCCTCGATCATTAAACCGGCGAACGCCACGCCCGCGACCGTCAAACCGCTGGCCAGCAAGCCGGCCATCGCCAAACCTGCGACAGCTAAACCCGCGATCGCCAGATCTGCCGCAGTGCACACAGCGATCGTCAAACCGGCGACAGTGAAACCTGCGACCGTCAAACCGGCGGCAGTCAAACACGCGGCCGTCAAACCGGCGCAGTTAAAAGCATCGCCGGTCAAACCGTCTCAGATAAAACTGGCCGCGCCGCGTTCCGAGCGCACCGCAGCACCGAACGTCGCGCTGAACAGCGCAATGGCGCTGACCTCGGAACGCGTTCGCGAGCGGATGGTCGAACGCCTGCGGGCTAACGGCGTGACCGATCAGCGTGTGCTGAAGGCGATGTCGGTTGTGCCGCGCCACATGTTCGTCGATCCCGGTCTCGCGACTCAGGCCTACGAAGATGCGGCGCTGCCGATCGGTCATCACCAGACAATCTCGAAGCCGTCCGTCGTGGCCCGCATGATCGAGCTGGCCGCGGCGGGCCGGCCGCTTGCGAGCGTGCTGGAAATCGGCACTGGCTGCGGCTATCAGGCGGCCGTGCTGAGCCAGGTCGCACGCGATGTCTATTCGATTGAACGTATCAAGCCGCTCTTCGAACGCGCGAAGACCAATCTGCGGCCGTTGCGCATTCCGAACATCCGTCTGCATTACGGCGACGGACGCATCGGTTTGCCGGCCGTCGCGCCGTTCGATGCGATCGTGATTGCCGCCGCCGGTCTCGATGTGCCGCACGCGCTTCTTGAACAGCTTGCGATCGGCGGGCGGCTCGTCGCGCCGGTTGGCTCGCAGGAGGGGCAGTCGCAGGTGCTGACGCTCGTCGAGCGCACCGGGCCCGCGCAGTGGCGCGAGTCGCGGCTTGATCGCGTTTTCTTTGTACCCTTAAAATCCGGAGTGATCTGAAACCGATGAGTATGTTGCGCGCGATGCAAACAACCAGCCTGAACGACTCGACCGTCATGACCGTAGCCCGGCGTAGCGCCTGCGTGGTCGCGCTCTCCCTGTTGACGGCCTGCGCGACGCGCTTTGACGCCGCGCCCGTCGTCGACCGCTCCGGTACGGGCGCGATCGGCACGCAGGCCGGCACCTCGGCGACGCAGCCGGCCGTGCCGCTCGGACCGCCGCCTCCGGGTTACTACCGTGTGAAGCCAGGCGATACGCTGTACCGGATCGCGCTGGAGAACGGCCAGAACTATCGCGACATCGCGAACTGGAACAACCTCACCAACCCGAACCAGATCGAAGTCGACCAGTTGCTGCGCGTCGCGCCTCCGGGTGCGAACGTCGCCGCGCTGACGCCGGGCGTCGCTACGTCGCCGATTGGTGGTGGCGGTGTGCAGGCCACGCCGCTCAACGGCGCGGCACCAGGTACCGCGGGCACCTCAGGTGTGACGACGGGTGTCACCGCCGCGCCGCCGGTCTACGGCTCGGGCCTGACGGCCACGACGCCGCCGGTCGCGACGCCGCAAGCGAGCGCAAGCGATGCCAACGCTGCCGCGAACGGCAACGTTGCGTTTGCATGGCCGGTGCGCGGTCCGATCCTCGGCACCTTCGACGATTCGAAGAACAAAGGCGTGAATATTGGCGGTGCGGCGGGCGATGCGGTAAAGGCTTCGGCAGACGGTCGTGTCGTTTATGCTGGAAATGGGCTGCGCGGATACGGCAATCTCATTATCATCAAGCATGACGCGACTTATCTCACCGCATATGCACATAACCGTGCTTTGATGGTAAAAGAGGGTGACGCTGTATCCCGAGGGCAGAAGATTGCCGAGATGGGCAACAGCGATTCGGACCGCGTGATGTTGCATTTCGAAGTTCGCCGGCAGGGCAAGCCTGTCGACCCACTGAAGTATTTGCCGCCGCAATAAGCGATACGACCATGCCGAAATCGAAGCGCCGCCCGCAGCAAGCCGGAACTGAGACAGTCAGCCGTGCCACGCCTGTTTCGGTGGAGGAAGGCGGCGCTGTGAACGACGAAGACAGCGCGGACGAAATCGACAACGCCGCCGACCTTGACGAACGTCAGGCCGGCGCCGAAGAGGCCGGCGATGCGCGCGAGGGCGCAAACGATTCCGTGCCCGACGCGGACGACTTTCGCGCGCTGCTTCAGGCGGAACTCACCGCCGACACCATCCAGCATTACCTCAACCGCATCAGCGTCAAGCCGCTCTTGACTGTCGAGGAAGAGCAGCGTTATTCGCGGCTCGCCAAGGCCGGCGAATTCGAGGCGCGGCAGGTGATGATCGAGCGCAACCTGCGGCTCGTCGTCAGTATTGCCAAGGGCTATCTGAATCGAGGCGTGCCGCTGCTCGATCTGATCGAGGAAGGCAATCTCGGCCTGATGCACGCGATCGAAAAATTCGATCCGACGCGCGGCTTCCGCTTTTCGACCTACGCCACGTGGTGGATCCGCCAGAGCATCGAGCGCGCGATCATGAACCAGGCGCGTACCGTGCGGCTGCCGGTTCACGTGATCCGCGAACTGAACCAGGTGCTGCGCGCGAAGCGCCATCTGGAAAAGAATTCGATGAATGCCGGCGCAGCGGCGGACCGCCGTGACGCCAGCATCGACGACATCGCCTATCTGACCGGCAAAACCACCGACGAAGTCACTGACATCCTCGCGCTGAACGAGCACACGGCATCGCTCGACGCGCCGCTCGATCTCGATCCGGCAAGCAGCCTGCTCGACCTGTTGTCCGACGACCAGAGCCAGTCGCCGGATGCCGAGGTGCAGCACCGCGAGCTGGAAACGCTGACACGGGCGTGGCTCGCGCGGCTGTCGGACAAGCACCGTCATGTGATCGAGCGCCGCTTCGGCCTGAATCACATCGAGCCGGCCACGCTGGAAGAACTCGCCGACGAAATGGGCCTGACCCGCGAACGCGTGCGCCAGATCCAGCAGGAAGCGCTGGTGCGCCTGAAGCGGTTCTTCGCCTCTAACGGTGTTCGCAAGGACGCCGTCTTATAACCTGATGACACCCATTCTTGTTTTCGACATCGAGACGATTCCCGATGTCGCCGGCATTCGCCGTCTCGAAGGACTCCCCGCCACGCTGACCGACGACGAAGTCGCCGAACACGCCTTCGCCGCGCGTCGCGAGAAGACGGGCAGCGATTTCCTGCCGCACCATCTGCAGCGCATTGCGGCAATTTCGTGTGTGTTTCGTGACAACGCGGGGTTTCGCGTGCGCTCGCTCGGTACGCTGGCCGACGGCGAGCCGGCGCTGATCCAGTCGTTCTATCGGGTGATCGAGAAGTACACGCCGCAACTGGTGTCATGGAACGGCGGCGGGTTCGACCTGCCGGTGCTTAACTACCGGGCACTCGTCAACGGCATTCCGGCGTCGCGCTTCTGGGATCTCGGCGAGGACGATCGCGATTTCAAGTGGAATAACTACATCAGCCGCTATCACGCACGTCACACCGATCTGATGGACGTGCTCGCGATGTATCAGGCGCGCGCCAATGCGCCGCTGGATGCGCTCGCGAAGATGTGCGGCTTTCCCGGCAAGCTCGGGATGGACGGCGGCCAGGTGTGGCACGCGTTCCAGCAGGGGCGCATCGAGGAAATCCGCAATTATTGCGAGACGGACGTCGTCAACACGTATCTGCTGTATTGCCGGTTCCAGTTGCTGCGCGGTGGCTTTTCAGCCGCGGAGTACGAGGACGAAATCAATCTCGTCAAAAACGCGCTCGCGCAGGAACCGGCGGCGCATTGGGCTGAGTACCTGGCGGCGTTTGGGTAGAAGGTGGCGCACGAACGCATCCTTAATCCAGTTCAAGCACGATCGGCTGGTGGTCCGATGCGCGCGTCGCGCCGTCGATCTCACAGCTGCGCAGACGGCCGCTCAGATCTTCCGTCGCGAACACGAAATCGCAGGTTAGCGGACCGTTCTTCCACTGCACCGTGTCGTAGACGCCGGCAGTCGGCGGCGGCGTGGCGCCGGGATGCAGTGTCGTCCAGCTGTCGATGAACGCCGGGCTGCCCGGCAGCGGCTCCAGCATCCGCTGATACGCCTCGCTCTCGAACGCACTGTTGAAGTCGCCGCAGACGAGTGCGCTGACCGGCCGTCCACTCGCACTGAACGGGCCGATGGCGCCTTCGGCCGCCGCCGGGTGCTTCGCGTGGTCGACGGCTTCCAGCTGAAGCCGCCGCAGTTCGTCGACCTGCGCGAGCCGTTGCGGCAACGAGTAAAACTCCAGGTGCGTTACCAGCACGCGGACTGCGCCGCCCGGCGCGTCCAGCACGGCTTCGAGCGCGACGCGCTGCATCGACGGCGCGGCCGGATCGGCTGGCCACGGTAACGTGTGGTGGATCACACGCTCGACCGGCAGCCGCGTAACCAGCGCGTTGCCGAACTGGCGACGCCGCGATGCGCCTGACGCGCCGGCCGCGTCTGTCGCCTTCAGCGCACCCGATGTACCCGAAACACCCGAAGGCACCGCTGGCAAATCAGCGCCGATCGCTTCCAGCACCGCATACCCGGGCAACAGGCGAGCGAGCTCGGCAAACTGGTCGTCGCCCGGATGCCCGGCCAGCGCGCTGAAGCCGCGCGTGATTTCCTGCAGGCACAGTACGTCGAAATCGGCAAGACGGCGCGCCTCATCGAGTGTATGCGCGAGGTCGACCTTGCCGTCCGCGCTGCGTCCCCATTGCACATTCCAGTTGATCAGCCACATTGTCAAATCTCCGGTGCAGGTTGCGGTTCGTCTACAATCTCGCCTTTCCCCACAAGTCTGTCAGGAAGCCGCAGGTGTCTCGAACTGCCCATCATCGCTCGCGTAGAAACCGCTTCGCGTCCGCGTCCGCCAGAACGGCCGCAGGTGACGTGCCTGTTATTGCCCCCATTCTCGAAATCGACTCGCTCGACATGGAAGCGCGCGGCGTCGGCCGTACGGTCAATGAAGACGGCGAGCCGGGGAAGGTCATTTTTGTCGAAGGCGCACTGCCAGGCGAGCGTGTCACCTATTTGAGTTACCGGAAGAAGCCAAAGTTCGAGCAGGCAACGGTCGTCGACGTGCTGCGCGAAAGCGTGATCCGCACGAAACCGCAGTGCCAGTTTTTCGGCACGTGCGGCGGCTGCTCGATGCAGCATCTGGATATCCGCGCGCAGATCGCCGTCAAGCAGCGTGTGCTCGAAGACAATCTCCTGCATCTCGCGAAGCTGCGCCCCGAAACGGTGTTCCGGCCGATTCACGGGCCGTCGTGGGGCTATCGGTATCGTGCGCGTCTCACCGTGCGGGACATCGAGAAGAAGGGCGGCGTGCTGGTCGGCTTCCACGAAAAGAAGAGCAGCTTCGTGGCCGACATGACGAGCTGCGAAGTGCTGCCGCCGCATGCGTCGGCGATGCTGGTGCCGATGCGTCGTCTGGTCGAAGCGCTGTCCATCCGCGATCGCATGCCGCAGATCGAACTCGCGGTGGGCGAGTCGGTGACGGCGCTTGTGCTGCGCGTGCTGGAGCCGATCAACGCCGCCGACGAACAGCTGCTGCGCGATTTCGCCGACGCACACAACGTGCAGTTCTGGCTGCAGCCGAAGGGACCGGACTCGGTCGCGCCGTTCTACCCGCTCGACGCACAGCTTGACTACACGCTGCCGGAATACAACATCCGGATGCCGTTCAAGCCGACCGATTTCACGCAGGTGAACCACCAGATCAACCGCGTGCTGGTGAGCCGCGCGCTGCGTCTGCTCGCGCCGTCCGCCACGGATCGCGTGCTCGATCTCTTTTGCGGCATCGGCAACTTCACGCTGCCACTCGCACGGATCGCGAAGGAAGTGGTCGGCATCGAAGGCAGCGATGCGCTGACGACACGCGCGCTGGCCAACGCCGAAGAAAATGGCGTCGCGGGTCACACGTCGTTCGCGTGCCGCAACCTCTTCGAAGTCACCGCCGACGATATGCGCGCGCTCGGTCACTTCGACAAGTTCCTGATCGATCCGCCGCGCGAAGGCGCGCTGGCTGTAGCGAAGGCGCTGGCTGAGATCGCGCAGAGCGGCGATGGGCCGTTGCCGAAGCGCATGGTCTACGTGTCGTGCAATCCGGCGACGCTCGCGCGCGATGCGGGTCTGCTGGTTCACGAAGCGGGCTATCGTCTGAAGGGCGCGGGCGTGGTGAACATGTTCCCGCACACGTCGCATGTCGAATCGATCGCGCTGTTCGAGCGGGATTGAGGTAGTGGCGTTGAGGCGGCACTGGGCGATGCGATTTGCATTGCTGCCGAAGTAAACGCGCGCAGATCCAGACGCCACAAACAAAAACGCCACGGACAACCGTGGCGTTTTTGTTTGACCCGAGCCGACGAGGCTCAGGCCGTGATCAACGGTAAAGACCCGTTTAGAACTGCCACCAGGACTTTGCCGCGCCTGGACGCGCATGCCCCGTGACATACGGGCTGTCCGGGAACGTGCCGGCCAGCACGCGCTTCGTATCGTCGGCCAGTTGCGGCTGGTCGAGCTTCTGATACGACAGCATCATGATGTGCAGCGCGTCTTCGATTGCCGGCGCGTTCTTGTATTCCTTGATCGCGAGCTGCGCGCGGTTGATCGCCGCCACATACGCGCCACGACGATAGTAGTAGTCCGCCGCGTGCACTTCGTGCGAAGCCAGCGCGTTCACGATGTAGCGCATACGTTGTGCGGCATCCGGCGCGTACTTGCTGTCCGGATATTTATCGACGACCACCTTGAACGCGTCATACGACTCGCGCAGCGACTTCGGATCGCGCTCGCTCATGTCCTGACCGGAGAAGCGGCCGAACAGACCCAGATCGTCATTAAAGTGGATCATGCCCTTCAGGTAGTGCGCGTAGGCGATGTCCGGATGATCCGGATGCAACTGGATAAAGCGGTCGATGGCCTGATCGGCATTCGCCGTTTCGCCGTCTTTCCAGCTGCAGTACGCTACATTGATCTGCGCCTGTTGCGCAAAATGGCCGAACGGGTCGCGGCCTTCAAGCTGCTCGAAGTATTTCGCGCACTTGCCCCAGTCGCCGCCGGTCAGCGCGTCCTGCGCCTCCGTATATAATTTGTTGTTGGTCCAGACGGCGGTCTCGTCCGTCTTCTCGGGCAGGCCGTGGCAGGCTGCCACGATTGCGAGCGCCGCTGCACAGGCAACATATCGGGCCGCGCTTTTCGCTTTCTGCATCGCTGCCCGGCTGGTTGATCGTGCCGCTGCATGGGCCGCTGCCTGTGCCGCTGCTTGTGCCACTGTTTGGGCCGTATTAGTAATGATGTTCAAGGCTCGCATTTTCCAGTCTAGCTTTACGTCCAGGTGACCCAGACTCAATGACCCGCTCAAAAACTCCGGGTACCGCTGCCGGTACCCGGGATAGCAACGAAGATTATAGCCCAAGCGCCGAGCCCGACGACGCGCTGGCAGCCGATTCCCTCGACGACGATCTCGTTAGCGACGTGCTCGTGCCGCAACCCGCGCAGGTCGTCGCAGGCCGGCCGGCCGACGAAACGCCGCGTACCGTGCTGGTGCCGGACGAGATGGCGGGCGATCGCCTCGACAAGGTGCTCGCCAAAGTCTTCCCCGAATTCTCGCGTAACCGGCTGCAAAGCTGGATCGAGGCGCAGCGTGTGCGCGTCGACGGCGCGCCCGCGAAAATCCGTCAGCCGGTGCCGCTCGGCGCCACGATTGAACTGATTCCCGATCTTTTGCCCGAGCAGCTGGCATTTACGCCGGAGCCGGTGCCGCTCGATATCGTCTACGAAGACGACACGCTCGTCGTGATCAACAAGCCGCCTGGGCTCGTCGTCCATCCGGCGGCGGGCAACTGGGGGGGCACGGTGCTCAATGGCCTGCTGTATCGCTACGGCGCCTCGGCGGCCGGCCTGCCGCGCGCCGGCATCGTGCACAGGCTCGACAAGGAAACCTCCGGCCTGATGGTCGTCGCGCGTACGCTCGAGGCGCAGACGGACCTCGTGCGCCAGTTGCAGGCGCGTACGGTGAAGCGTCGCTATCTCGCGCTCGTGTGGGGCAACATGCCCGAGGAAGGCACGATCGACGCACCCATCGGCCGCGATCCGCGCGAGCGCACGCGCATGGCGGTGGTCACGAGCGCGGCGGGCAAGGCCGCGCGCACGCACTTCCGGCGCATCGATTCGACGATGTGGGAACGTCAGCCGGTGTCGGCGATTCACTGCGATCTGGAAACCGGCCGCACGCATCAGATCCGCGTACATTGCGCGCACATCGGTCATCCGCTGCTGGGCGATCCGGTGTATGGGCGTGCCCGCGGCAAGCGTTCCGTGACGCCGCTGCCGGACGGCTTTGCGCGGCAGGCGCTGCACGCATGGCGCCTCGGGTTGATCCATCCGCAGACGGGTCGCTCGATGCAGTGGCGCGCGGACGTGCCGGGCGACATGGCTGCGCTTTCGGCAGCGCTCGGTCTCGGTCGTGACGACGAAGGCGCGTTCGACGATGAATACGACAACGAATACGACGACGGCGAAGACGCGTACGACACATCCCCGGGCGATCTGCCGGACGACGAAGCGCACGAAGACGACGACAGCGAACACGACGACAGCGACAGGGACGAAACACGATGACCGCACCCGACCTGACGCTCGCCGATGTCCTGCAACCCGCGTGGCGCGTGTCGCCGCGCGTGCGCGCGCTGGTGACGACGCGTAACGGTGGCGTGAGCCTGCCGCCGTTCGGGCGCTGGAAGGACGGCGTCGATCAGCCGGGCGGCCTGAATCTCGGTCGCCGCGCGGGCGACGATCCCGCGGCTGTCGAAATCAACCGCGCGCGTCTGCTGGCGCTGACGGGCGCATCGGCTGCCTGGCTCGAACAGATCCACGGCGCGGAGGTGGTGAACGCCGCCGACGTGCTCGCGGGCGCGCAGCAGGGCGCGGCGCCGGTGCGCGCCGACGCCAGCGTGACCGGTCAGCCGGGCACGATGTGCATCGTGATGATCGCCGACTGCATGCCGGTGCTGCTGTGCGACGCGAACGGTCGCGCAGTGGGCGCCGCGCACGCAGGCTGGCGAGGTCTGGCGGCAGGCATCGTCGAGAAGACCGCGATGCGCGTCGCGGACCTCGCGGGTTCCGGCATCGAAGGGCTGCACGCGTACCTCGGCCCGTCGATTGGACCGACGGCATTCGAGGTCGGGGCAGATGTGCGTGACGCCTTCATGAAGGGTGTCGACGGTGCACAACGCGATGCCACATCTCGGGCATTCGTGCCCCGTGCCGAAGCGGCCGGCAAATACTTCGCCGATCTCCCCGCACTCGCACGCATTCGTCTGAATCAGATGGGTATTACGCAGATCACCGATGCAAATGCCTGTACCGTGACTGAACGCGAGCGTTTCTATTCGTATCGACGCGATTCCGAAACCGGTCGTATGGCGGCGATGATCTGGCTTGCAGATTGAGCGCACGGCAGGCCGATCGAAAGCGCGTGGCACCAGGGTTTGCGTGAGGTTGGCGGGCTTGCGGGCCTCGAAATTTGCTGCGCCGCCGGAATCGCACGCAAAGCGGCGGCAAACTGAGTGGATGATCGCGTGGTTGAGCCGCATATGCGACAATCAGGCCGCCATTAAACGTAAAACAAGCCTTGTATTCAGGGCTTTTTTTACATGTACCCAAAGCGTCGATAAATTGCGATCTCAACGTCGTTCAAAAGACATGGGGAAAACGATAATTAAAAAAATATCGCACTGCGGCAAAATCGGGATCAAGCATTGACATGCCTTGCAATGGGGAGCAAGAATGTTCCTCACCACGGGGCAGGGCGTGACGAGGTCGCGAGCAATCGCCCACGTGCGCAATCACCTGCCTCTCAACCAGTCCGTCAGGACTTACCGGTCAAAGCAGGTATGGCAGCATCAAAACGTTCTACGACTTCTTCCCGTAAGACCACTTCATCGGACGCCCCGCAACCGCAGGCCGCACCCGATACCGCGACCCCGCCCGACGGGATGCAGCAGATGCTCGACGCCTGGACAAATGCGTGGCGTGCTGTCGGTAGTGCGGCGCAGCGCCCCGAGGGCAACGCTGCGGCGCCCTGGTGGGCCGGCAGTGGCTTCGCGAACGGGGCGTCGTTCCAGATGCCCGGCATGCCACAGATGCCGTCCTTTCCCGGCATGCCGGATTTCAGCAAGGCCGCGGCGTCGATGTTGCCGATGTCACCGTTTGGCGGCTTGAAGATGCCGTCGGCGGCGATTCCGCCTGAGCGCCTTCAGCAGTTACAGTCCGACTATTCGCGCGAAGCGATGCAGCTGATCCAGCAGGCCGCCGACACGAAGCCGACCATTCCCGAACTGAGAGATCGCCGCTTCAGCGCCGACGCGTGGTCGGCGACGCCCGCGTATGCGTTCACGGCCGCGTGGTATCTGCTGAACGCGCGCTATCTGCAGGAACTCGTCGACGCGATCGATACCGATGCGAAGACGCGCGAGCGCATCCGCTTCGCTGTCCAGCAATGGACGGCGGCGGCGTCGCCAAGCAACTTCTTCGCGCTCAATCCGGAAGCGCAGAAGACGCTGCTGGAAAGTCAGGGCGAAAGCCTGCGCCAGGGCGTGATGAATCTGCTCGGCGACCTCCAGCGCGGCAAGATTTCGCAGACAGACGAATCCGGCTTCGTGGTCGGCAAGAATCTCGCGAATACGGAAGGCTCGGTCGTCTTCGAAAACGAACTGCTGCAGCTGATCCAGTACAAGCCGCGTACGGCCACCGTGCGCGAGCGGCCGTTGCTGATCGTGCCGCCGTGCATCAACAAGTTCTACATTCTCGATCTGCAGCCGGCGAACTCGCTGGTCGCGCATGGTCTCGACTCGGGGCACCAGGTGTTCCTGATTTCGTGGCGCAACGCGGACGCATCGATCGCACACAAGACGTGGGACGATTACATCGACGACGGCGTGCTCAAGGCGATCGATATCGTTGGCCAGATCAGCGGACGTGAACAGATCAATACGCTGGGTTTTTGTGTCGGCGGTACGATGCTCGCTACCGCGCTTGCAGTGGCGGCCGCACGTGGCGAACACCCGGTTTCGTCGATGACGCTGCTCACCGCGATGCTCGACTTCAGCGATACCGGCGTGCTCGACGTCTTCGTCGACGAAGCGCATGTGAAGATGCGCGAGCAGACCATCGGCGGCATCGGCGGCGGACAGCCGGCCCTGATGCGCGGCATCGAGTTCGCGAACACGTTCTCGTTCCTGCGTCCGAACGACCTTGTGTGGAATTACGTCGTCGACAATTATCTGAAGGGCCGCACGCCGGTGCCGTTCGATCTGCTGTACTGGAACAGCGATTCGACGAACCTGCCGGGGCCGATGTATGTCTGGTATCTGCGCAACACGTATCTTGAGAACAAGCTGCGCGAGCCGGGCGCGTTGACGGTGTGCGGCGAGTCTGTCGACCTGACGCGCATCGATGTACCGACGTTCATCTACGGTTCACGCGAAGACCATATCGTGCCGTGGCAAACGGCGTACGCATCGGTGCCGCTGCTCACGGGTCCGATGAAGTTCGTGCTCGGCGCATCGGGGCATATCGCCGGTGTGATCAATCCGCCCGCGAAGAACAAACGCAACTACTGGGTACTCAAAGGCGAAGACAGGAACATGCCGGAAACGGCCGACGCCTGGTTTGAACGGGCCGACGAAGTCCCCGGCAGCTGGTGGCCGGAATGGACGGACTGGCTTGACCAGTACGCAGGGAAAAAGGTGAAGCCGCGTGCCGAGCCCGGCTCGGCGGAGCATCGCGAAATCGAGCCCGCACCGGGTCGCTATGTGCTTCAACGCGACGCATAGTGGATGAATGACGCGGCAACGGCGGCAGGAACAGGCGACCGCAGCTGCAGCGTCGGTAGCAAGGTAAAGCGTATTTGAAGCAAGCCGCAATCGAAGCAGATGGATTTTTAACTTGACGGGCTGCGGCGCATTTAACCGCGGTGCCCGGAGGAAATGAAAATGACTGATGTTGTGATCGTATCGGCCGCACGTACTGGAGTCGGCAAATTCGGTGGGTCGCTGGCGAAAATCGCCGCGCCCGATCTTGGCGCGACGGTTGTCCGCGCTGTTCTCGAGCGTGCGGGCCTGAAACCCGAGCAGATCAGTGAAGTCATTCTCGGACAGGTGCTGACGGCAGGTTCGGGCCAGAACCCGGCGCGTCAGGCGTTGATCAAGGCCGGGCTGCCGGCCGCCGTGCCCGGCATGACGATCAACAAGGTGTGCGGCTCGGGGCTGAAGGCCGTGATGCTCGCCGCCAACGCGATCATCGCGGGCGACGCGGATATCATCGTTGCGGGTGGTCAGGAAAACATGAGCGCGGCGCCGCACGTGCTGCCGGGTTCGCGCGACGGCTTCCGCATGGGTGACGCGAAGCTGGTCGACAGCATGATCGTCGACGGTCTGTGGGACGTATACAACCAGTACCACATGGGCGTCACCGCGGAAAACGTCGCGAAGGAATACGACATCACGCGCCAGCAGCAGGATGCGTTTGCCGCGTTGTCACAGAATAAGGCGGAAGCCGCACAGAAGGCCGGCCGTTTCGATGATGAAATTGTTCCGGTTGAGATACCGCAAAGGAAGGGCGATCCGGTACGCTTCGCCACGGACGAATTCGTGCGTCACGGCGTGACCGCCGAATCGCTCGCGGGCCTGAAGCCGGCGTTCTCGAAGGAAGGCACGGTGACGGCAGCGAACGCCTCTGGTCTGAACGACGGCGCAGCAGCGGTGGTTGTGATGTCGGCGAAGAAGGCCGAAGCGCTCGGCCTCAAGCCGCTCGCCCGCATCAAGGCGTACGCGAATGCAGGCGTCGATCCGAAGGTGATGGGCATGGGCCCGGTGCCGGCATCCCGCCGCTGTCTGGAACGCGCGGGCTGGAGCCCGTCGGACCTCGACCTGATGGAAATCAACGAAGCGTTCGCCGCGCAGGCGCTCGCTGTGCACAAGCAGATGGGCTGGGACACGTCGAAGGTCAACGTGAACGGCGGCGCGATTGCGATCGGCCACCCGATCGGCGCGTCCGGCTGCCGGATTCTCGTCACGCTGCTGTACGAAATGCAGAAGCGCGATGCGAAGAAGGGTCTGGCGTCGCTGTGTATCGGCGGCGGGATGGGCGTGGCGCTGGCGCTCGAACGCTATTGACCTCGGGTCGTGAGTGCCGCGGAGGGCGGGGTGGATACAGCGCCGCGCCCACGCTGGCGCCGGGCGTCATGCAGTTCGCGCGGAGGCGGGATTCCGGCACGCAGTCAGGCAGGGATTCACGCAGGGCAGAAAACGGAGACAGTAGTGGCGAGGAAGGAGGCTGCCAGTCGGCACCTCGCACAACGATAATGGAGTGTGGTTTATGTCACAGCGAATTGCGTATGTAACGGGCGGGATGGGCGGCATCGGCACGAGTATCTGCCAGCGTCTGCACAAGGAAGGTTTCAAGGTCGTCGCCGGCTGCGGCCCGAATTCCCCGCGTCGTGAGAAGTGGCTGGGCGAGCAGAAGGCGCTCGGTTTCGATTTCATCGCGTCCGAAGGCAACGTCGGCGACTGGGAGTCGACCAAGCAGGCATTCGACAAGGTGAAGGCCGAAGTCGGCGAGATCGACATTCTCGTCAACAACGCCGGCATCACGCGCGACGTGGTGTTCCGCAAGATGACGCATGAAGACTGGACGGCGGTGATCGACACCAACCTCACGAGTCTCTTCAACGTGACGAAGCAGGTGATCGACGGCATGGTGGAGCGGGGCTTTGGCCGCATCATCAATATTTCGTCGGTGAACGGGCAGAAAGGCCAGTTCGGACAAACCAACTATTCGACCGCGAAGGCCGGCATTCATGGCTTCACGATGTCGCTGGCGCAGGAAGTGGCCACGAAGGGCGTGACGGTCAACACCATTTCGCCGGGCTATATTGGCACGGACATGGTGAAGTCGATTCGCCCTGATGTGCTCGAAAAGATCGTGGCGACAATTCCGGTGCGCCGCCTCGGTCATCCGGACGAAATTGGCTCGATTGTGGCGTGGCTTGCGTCCGACGAATCGGGCTTTGCGACAGGCGCCGATTTTTCGCTGAATGGCGGCCTGCATATGGGCTGATCCAGCTGGCGCCCCGCCGTGGCGGGGCGTGCTGCGGGTCAGATGGTTCCGGCGGCGTCTCGCATTGCGCAAGGGGTTCGATTGCGCGTGCGACTGGCGCCGTTTCTGCGCTCACGGGCGCTTAAAGGCGTTAAATGACAACGACTACTACAAAGAAGACGACGGCCGAACGACTCATCAAGAAGTATCCGAACCGCCGGCTGTACGATACGGAGACCAGCACGTACATCACGTTGACGGACGTCAAGACGCTCGTGCTCGATCAGGAAGACTTCAAGGTCATCGACGCCAAAAGCAATGAGGACCTCACGCGCGCGATCCTGCTGCAGATCATTCTTGAAGAAGAAAGCGGCGGGCTGCCGATGTTTTCTTCGTCGATGCTGTCGCAGATCATCCGTTTCTACGGCCACGCGATGCAGGGCATGATGGGCACCTATCTGGAGAAGAACATCCAGGCGTTCATCGACATCCAGAACAAGCTGACCGACCAGTCGAAGACGCTCTACGAAGGCAACGCGATGAATCCGGAAGTCTGGTCGCAGTTCATGAACATGCAGGCGCCGATGATGCAGGGGATGATGACCAGCTACATCGAGCAGTCGAAGAACATGTTCGTGCAGATGCAGGAGCAGATGCAGACCCAGGCGAAGTCGATGTTCAGCACGTTCCCGTTCAACAAGCAGGCGAATCCGAATCGTGAGTCGAAGCCGGAGCCGGAGCCAAAGCCGGAGCCCGAGAAGAAGTAGCGGGAGCGGTACAGGCCACGCGCGCTCCCGCGCTTTGCGCGCAGGCGGCCAGACACGGCGGCGCGGTACAATGCGGGGTTACGTTACCGCCATCCGCCGGACCATCCCTATGCCGCAGACTTCCTCCCCCACTACGCCGACGACGGCCGCCCCGAAGGTCGGGTTCGTGTCGCTCGGCTGCCCCAAGGCGCTCGTCGATTCCGAGCAGATCATCACGCAGCTGCGCGCCGAAGGTTACGAAATCTCTGGCACCTATGACGGCGCGGATCTCGTCGTCGTCAACACCTGCGGCTTCATCGACGAAGCCGTCCAGGAAAGTCTCGACGCGATCGGCGAAGCCCTCACCGAAAATGGCAAGGTGATCGTCACGGGCTGTCTCGGCGCAAAGAAGAGCGCGAGCGGTAGCGGCCTCATCGAGGAAGTGCATCCGAAGGTGCTCGCCGTCACCGGCCCGCACGCACTGGGCGAAGTGATGCAGCACGTGCACACCCATCTGCCGAAGCCGCACGATCCGTTCGTCGATCTCGTGCCGGCCGCGGGCGTGAAACTCACGCCGCGTCACTACGCCTACCTCAAGATTTCCGAAGGCTGTAACCACCGCTGCACGTTCTGCATCATCCCGTCGATGCGCGGCGACCTCGTGTCGCGCCCGGTCGCCGAAGTGATGCTCGAAGCGGAGAACCTGTTCAAGTCCGGCGTCAAGGAACTGCTCGTCATCTCGCAGGACACGAGCGCGTATGGCGTCGATGTCAAATATCGCACCGGTTTCTGGAACGGCAAGCCGGTCAGGACACGCATGACGGATCTCGTCGGCGCGCTTGGCGAACTCGCCGCGCAGTACGGCGCGTGGGTGCGTCTGCATTACGTGTATCCGTACCCGAGCGTTGATGAAGTGATTCCGATGATGGCCGCCGGTCCGTTCAAGGGCCACGTGCTGCCGTATCTCGACGTGCCATTTCAGCATGCGCATCCGGAAGTGCTGAAGCGCATGAAGCGTCCGGCTAACGCCGAAAAGGTGATGGAGCGCGTGCGCGCATGGCGCGAAATCTGTCCGGACCTGACGATCCGCAGCACGTTTATCGCGGGCTTCCCGGGTGAAACGGAAGAGCAGTTCCAGACGCTGCTCGACTTCATCCGCGAAGCGGAACTCGATCGCGTCGGCTGCTTTGCGTATTCGCCTGTCGAAGGCGCGAGCGCCAACGAACTCGACGGCGCGTTGCCTGACGAAGTGCGCGAAGAACGTCGCGCGCGTTTCATGGAAGTCGCCGAAGAAGTCTCGGCGAAGCGCATCGCGAAGAAGGTCGGCAAGACGCTGAAGGTGCTCGTCGACGAAATTAACACGGACGGCGGCATCGGCCGAACGGCAGCGGATGCGCCCGAGATCGACGGCGTCGTGTATATCGCCCCGGCCACGAAAGCATCGAAGCGCTACAAGGTCGGCGATTTCGTTTCGGTGAAAATCACCGGCGCCGACGGCCACGATCTGTGGGGTGAGGTTTAAGCGATGACGTCAGCATGTCCCGACATCCTCGCGCTCGGTGAGGCGATGGTCGAATTCAACCAGTCGTCGAAAGATCAGCCGAACTATCTGCAGGGCTTCGGCGGCGATACGTCGAACTTCTGCATCGCGGCGTCGCGTCAGGGCGCGCGTACAGGCTTTGTATCGGCGGTGGGCGATGACCATTTCGGGCGTCTGCTGGTCGACCTGTGGAAAAAGGAGAACGTCGATACGTCGACGGTGCGCGTCGATGTAGAGGCGCCGACCGGCGTGTACTTCGTGTCGCACGGCCCGGACGGTCATCAGTTCGACTATCTGCGTGCGGGTTCGGCTGCGAGCCGCTACGCGCCGCGTGACCTGCCGCTCGATGCGATCGCGGCTGCAAAGGTCATCCATCTGTCGGGCATCAGTCTCGCGATCAGTGTGAGCGCGTGCGATGCGGCGCTTGCCGCGATCGGGCACGCGCGCGCGAATGGCGTGCGGGTGAGCTTCGATACGAATCTGCGCCTGAAGTTGTGGCCGCTCGCGCGGGCGCGCGCTGTGATGCTCGAAGCGATCCGCCAGACGGACATCTGTCTGCCAAGCTGGGACGACGTCACCGAACTCACGGGCCTCACGGGCCGCGACGAAATCGTCGATTTTCTGCTGGCGCGTGGCCCACGCGTCGTTGCGCTGAAACTCGGCAAGGAAGGTTCCTACGTGGCGACGCCGGATGAGCGTCGCGTCGTGCCTGGCCGCGTTGTGAAAGCCGTGGACGCGACCGGCGCGGGCGACTGCTTTGGTGGCGCGTTTATCGCGCGCATCGTCGCGGGCGACGATCCATTCGAAGCCGCGCGCTATGCGAACGCGGCAGCTGCGCTGTCGACACAGGGTTTCGGCGCGGTTGCGCCGATTCCGGACCGGCAGTCGGTGGAAAACATACTGGCCAGCTAAAGCGTCGCGCTGGCTGATGTCGAGACGCGACCGGGTCAAAGCGTGACCCGGTCAAAGCGTGACCCGGTCGATGCACGACCCGGTCAAAAGGCGGCCAACGAGCCGCCTCCAGATCATTCAAGGAAGAGGAGCGAGCAATGCAACGAGAAGTCGTAGTGGTCAGCGCGGTACGTACCGCAATCGGCGATTTTGGCGGCAGCCTGAAGGATTTCTCACCGACGGATCTGGGCGCACGTGTCGTGCACGAAGTACTGGCGCGCGCGAACGTGTCGGGTGAAGACGTCGGTCACGTCGTGTTCGGCAACGTCGTTCATACCGAACCGAAGGACATGTATCTCGCGCGCGTCGCGGCGCTCAACGGCGGTGTCGCACAGCACGCGCCGGCGCTCACCGTGAACCGTCTGTGCGGCTCGGGTCTGCAGGCGATCGTCTCGGCGGCACAAGGCATTCTGCTGGGCGACACCGACATTGCAATCGGCGGCGGTGCGGAGAACATGAGCCGCGCGCCATATATGATGCCCGCCGCGCGCTTCGGCCAGCGCATGGGCGACGCCCGTCTCGTCGACATGATGCTCGGCGCGCTGAACGATCCGTTCCAGTCAATCCACATGGGCGTGACTGCTGAGAACGTTGCGAAGAAATTCGACATCTCGCGCGAAGCGCAGGACGCGCTCGCACTCGAATCGCATCGTCGTGCGGCCAACGCGATCGTGAACGGCTACTTCAAGGAACAGATTCTCCCGATCACGATTCCGTCGAAGAAGGGCGATACCGTGTTCGATACGGACGAACACGTGCGACTGAACGCATCGGAGGAAGACTTCTCGAAGCTCAAGGCCGTGTTCGCGAAGGAAAACGGCACGGTGACGGCGGGCAACGCGTCGGGCATCAACGACGCAGCTGCGGCCGTCGTGCTGATGGAACGCAGCGTCGCCGAAAAGCGTGGCGCGAAGCCGCTGGCGCGCCTCGTCGCGTATGCGCATGCGGGCGTGGATCCGGCGTACATGGGGATCGGCCCGGTGCCGGCCACGCGCAAGGTACTCGAACGCGCGGGCCTGACGGTTGCCGACCTCGACGTGATCGAGGCCAATGAAGCCTTCGCTGCGCAGGCCTGCGCGGTCAGCAAGGAACTCGGGCTCGATCCGGCGAAGGTCAATCCGAATGGTTCAGGCATTTCGCTTGGCCATCCGATCGGCGCGACCGGCGCGCTGATCACGGTGAAGGCGCTGTACGAACTGCAACGCATCGGCGGACGCTATGCGCTCGTGACGATGTGTATCGGCGGCGGCCAGGGCATCGCGGCGATCTTCGAGCGCATCTGATTTTCGGCAACACGCCGGCACGAAGGAAGGAAAGAAAGGATGCATCAATCGAAGTCGATGAAGCAGCGCGCGCCCTGGCGTGGCCTGATTACCGGCGCATGCGCACTGGCATTGCTGTCTGGCGCGGGCATGCTGTTGCCCACGCTGGCGCACGCGCAGAGCGACGCGGTCAAGGAACTGGCCGCGCCGCCGCCGATCGAGTTGCCGCTAAAGCCGAGCAGGGAGTTCGCGAAGTTCCCGCGCTACACGGGCACGCTCGGCACGCGCCAGATCGTGCTGCGGCTCGGCGCGAAGACCGACGATCCTTCCGGCGTGCACGGCGAATATCAGTTCACGGATAACGGTGAAGTCATCCTGATTGCGGGCGATCGTGACGGCGATACGCTCGAAGTCGAAGAGTCGAACGACGGCACGCATATCACCGGAAACTGGGTCGGCAAATTTGCCGCCGACGGCACACTCGCCGGCGAGCGGATGAACGTCGACGACTCCAATCCGCAGCCGTTCGATCTGCGTCCACTCGCGGCGGGTCAACCGGTGCCAGCTGCGGCTGCCGCCGCCGCGAAAGCGCCACCGCCGGCGGCGGCCGTCAAGCCTGGCGCCGCGGCTACGCCTGCGGCGAACAATGGTCATCCAGTTGGCGGCGTCAGCAATGTCACAACGGGCGACTGACGCGACCTGCTCGAACCCGCCTCGAAAATCACGCCACTCATTTCTGAACGACGAATCCACCATGACTGACACTCCATCCAGACGCGGCCTGCAGACCCGCATCGTGCGCGCGGAAGACGACCTCACACCCGGCTTCGAATCGTTTGCCGTGCCGGTCACACGCGCGTCGACGGTGGTATTCCCGGATCTCGCGGCGATGCGCGCGCTCGACTGGCGCAACGACGCGCAGTGGCGCTACGGTCTGCACGCAACGCCGACGTCGCTTGTGCTCGCGCAGCGGCTCGCGGCGCTTGAAGGCGGCAATCACGCGCTGTTGCAGCCGTCGGGTCTGTCGTCGATTTCGAACGTGTACTTCGGCCTCGTGAAAGCGGGCGACGATGTGCTGATTCCCGACAACGTCTATTCGCCGAACCGCGATCACGGCGACTGGCTGGCGCGCGATTTCGGCATTACGGCGCGCTATTACGATCCGATGATCGGCGCGGGTATCGCTGATCTGATCCAGCCGAATACGCGCCTGATCTGGCTGGAAGCGCCCGGCTCGGTGACGATGGAAGTGCCCGACGTGCGCGCGATCACGACGGTCGCGCGTGCGCGCAACGTCGTGACGGCCATCGACAACACGTGGTCGGCCGGTCTCGCGTTCCGTCCGTTCGAACAGGGCGTCGACATCTCGGTGCAGGCGCTGACAAAGTATCAGTCAGGCGGCGGCGACGTGCTGATGGGCGCGACGATCACTGCCGACCGCGAGCTTCATCTGAAGCTGAAGGCCGCGCGGATGCGCATGGGCATCGGCGTGTCGTCGGACGATTGTTCGCTGATTCTGCGCAGCCTGCCGAGCATGAAGATCCGCTTCGAGCAACACGACCGCAGCGCGCTTGGCATCGCGAAATGGCTGAAGACGCGTCCGGAAATCGCGGCGGTGCTGCACCCGGCGTTGCCGGACTGTCCGGGGCATGAGTTTTACATGCGTGATTTCACGGGCGCGGGCGGGCTCTTTTCCGTCGTGTTCGACGGGAAATACAGCCCGGCGCAGATCGACACGTTCTGTGAGTCGCTCGAACTGTTCTCGCTCGGCTGGAGCTGGGGCGGCGCGCACAGCCTGGCGATGCCGTATGACGTCGCGTCGATGCGCACCGGGGCGCAGTGGCCACATCGCGGCACGCTGGTGCGCTTCTATATCGGGCTGGAGGAAGAGGCCGATCTGCGTGCGGATATCGAGCAGAGTCTGGCGGCGCTGGGGTGAGGGTGCGTCTGCTGGACGACTTGCCGAAGGTCGGTTGCGGGAATCGGCTCAAAACCAGATAAATCGGCTCAAAGAAAAATAAATCGGCTCATTATTTGACAAATCGGCTCAAAAAAATAGAATTGGCTTAATTTTTGAGCCGATTTTTGAGCCGATTCATGCCGAATAAGCTGACATCCGATGGTCTGGTGCAGGTCATGCGCGATCTTGCCACGCAGGGTCGAGGACCCGTCACCTCGAGTCAACTCGCTGCCGCTGCGAACGGAAGCGCTGCGACGGTAAAACGACTTCTGGGCCGACTTCATGCCGACGGTAAAGTCGTCCGGGAGGGCAAGGCGCGCGCCACCCGATATTCCTTGCCACTGGACGTGGCGCAGCCATTGACGGTACACACTCCGCCGCCCGCTGGAAATCTGCGCTGGTCGGCAGCCAGTGAGTCGCTTCGCGAACGGCTTTCTGTGCCACTAGCCGCGCGGGAGCCGGTGACATACCAGCGCGAATTCGTGGACCGCTACAAGCCCAACAAGACCTGGTTGCTCCCGGAACCGCTGGCCGTTGAACTCGCCCATCTTGGACGCATGCAGGGACAGCAGCCAGCTGGCACGTATGCACGCAAGGTGCTCGAGCAATTGCTGATCGACCTGTCGTGGTCGTCGTCACGTCTTGAGGGCAACCGCTACAGTTTGCTCGCGACTGAGGAGCTGTTCAGAAACGGCATTTCCGACGGCGATGTCGATGCTGTCATGTTGCTCAATCACAAGAGCGCAATCGAGTTTCTTGTCGACGCCGTTCCGACGCAAGGGTTGTCGACGGCCCTGATTCGCAATCTGCACGCCGTGTTAATGCAAGACCTGCTCGCGGACACTGGCAATTTGGGTGCCATCCGCAACAAGGTCGTGAATATCAGCGACACGGCGTATGTGCCCATGCAGGTACCGTCGATATTGCACGAAATGCTTGAGAGCATTGTCGCCAAGGCGCGGCTCATCAAGAATTCCCTCGAGGCGGCCTTTTTCCTGTGGGTCAACCTGGCCTGCCTGCAGCCTTTCGAAGACGGAAACAAGCGCACCAGCCGCCTCGCCGCAAACATTCCACTGATGCTGTACAACTGCGCGCCGCTGTCGTTCCTTGACGTGGACCGGCATGACTATGCGCTGGCGATGATGGGTGTCTACGAGTTCCTCGACGTCTCGATGGCCGTGGATCTCTTCAACTGGACCTATCGTCGTTCGTTGAAGAAATACGTGGTGGTCATGGAATCGATGGGCGCACCTGACCCGGTGCGCCTGCGATACCGGGAAACGTTGAACGAGGCTATCGGGCTCGTCGTGCGAGAGCGAAAAGCGATACGTGCGAGCATGTTTGAGATGGGGCTGACGGAAGAGACGGCTCCGGGATTCAGCGCGTTGCTCGTTGACGAACTCGCAAAGCTTGAGCCATATAACTGCGCCCGTTATCGATTAACGATGAGCACTACCGATGCATGGATCGCCGCGGGGCGCCCTCAGTAGAAATTAACCGATCGGCGGCGGGCAACCCAGGCGCCCTCAAAACAACCGCAGCAACCCATCAAGCCCAACGAAGTTAAACGCGACGCTCGCCGCCTGACGCACAACCGGTTTCGCCCGAAACGCCACCGACAGACCCGCTTCAGCCATCATCTTCAGATCGTTCGAGCCGTCGCCCATCGCGATGGCGCGCTCAGGCTCGATGCCGAGTTGTGCGCAGGTTTCGCGCAGCGTACGCGCCTTGACCTCCGCATTCACGATCTCGCCGGTAACTCGCCCCGTCAGCTTGCCGTCGACGATTTCAAGCGTGTTCGCGCGCGTGAAATCGAGCCCAAGACGCGCCTTCAGTTTCTCCGTGAAGAACGTGAAACCGCCAGAAACCAGCAGTGTCTTCAGACCCGCGGCCTTCGCACCTGTGAGCATCTGTTCGGCGCCAGGCGAAAGCTGCAGGCGCTCTTCATAAACCCGTTCCAGCGCGCTCGCGTCGAGTCCTTCGAGCAGCGCGACGCGGCGTGTCAGGCTTTCATTGAAGTCCTTGATTTCGCCGCGCATCGACGCTTCGGTGATCGCCGCCACTTCCGCCTTGAGTCCGCAAAAATCGGCGATCTCGTCGATGCATTCGATCGTGATCAGCGTCGAATCCATGTCCATCGCGACCAGACCAAAATCGCGCAGCTGGCGGCCCGGCTCGATAAACGCGTAGTCGAGTTCGTGCGCGCCGCAGTACACGTCGAGATCGGGGCGCTGCAACGGGTCCGCGTCTTCAATGCGAACCGTGCGGGCGTCGACGGGCGTCGCGCGGCTGCCGCGCGCAAGCGCGACGAGCGGTTTGAAATGGGATTCAGCGATCGGCGCGAGGCTTTGGATGACGAGGTTCATGACGACGCAAATAAAGGCGGGGCGAGCACGGGACGCACACAGGGCGGAGACGCTGCACGCGTGGAAAATCCGGCTATTGTAACGGTTCAGCGCCGCACACCCGCGCGCATGCGTGCGCGGTGCTGCATACTCGCCTGACGAACAAGGCGCCCCGCATAAGAAGCGGACCAAAACGGAGACACGCCATGCCCTCAGCCGCCGACGAACTCGCGCTCGCCCGCGATTTTGACCTGCGTCACCTGACGCCCGCGTTCTATGCCGATCCGTATCCGGTCTACCACGCGCTCCGTACGCATGACCCCGTCAAACGCATGCCCGACGGCTCGCTCTTTCTCACGCGCTATCGCGACGTGCAGGCGGTGTATCGCGATCCCAAGACATTCAGCTCCGACAAGACGGTCGAATTCCGGCCGAAATACGGTGCGTCGCCGCTGTATGAGCATCACACGACAAGCCTCGTCTTCAACGATCCGCCTTTGCATACGCGTGTGCGCAAGCTGATCGCCGGCGCGCTGACCGCGCGCGCGATCGCGGCGATGGAGCCCGGTTTGATCAGGCTCGTCGACGGACTGCTCGATGCCGCCGCCGCGCGCGGGGAGATCGATCTGATCGGCGATTTCGCGTCGGCGATTCCGGTCGAAGTCATCGGCAATCTGCTGGACGTGCCGCATGAAGCGCGCGGGCCGTTGCGAGGGTGGTCGCTGGCGATTCTCGGCGCGCTCGAGCCGGTGCCCAACGAACAGCAGCTCGAACGCGGCAATCGCGCCGTGACGGAGTTTGTGACCTGTCTGAAAGAGCTGGTGGCCGCTCGCCGCCGTGCGCCTGGCGATCCGCTACATGACGTGCTCACGCGGCTGATCGAAGGCGAAACCGATGGCGAACGTCTGTCTGAAGCTGAGTTGCTGCAGAACTGCATCTTCATTCTCAACGCCGGTCACGAGACGACGACCAATCTGATCGGCAATGGCATCGTCACGCTCAGCGAATGGCCGGAGCAACGCGCGGCGCTGCAACACGAACCGGAGCTGATCGTGAGCGCGGTCGAAGAATGCCTGCGCTTCGAAAGTTCCAACCAGCTGGGCAATCGCATGACCACTGACGATACGGAAATTGGCGGCGTCGCAGTTGCGAAGGGCACGCCGGTTACGCTGTGTATCGGCGCGGCGAATCGCGACCCGGAACAGTTCGTCGACCCGGATCGCTTCGACATCCGCCGCGAGCCGAACCGGCATCTCGCGTTCGGCTTCGGCATTCATCAGTGCGCGGGGGTGTCGCTGGCGCGGCTCGAAGCGCGGATCGCGATTGGCCGGTTTGTGCAGCGCTTCCCGACGTACCGGCTGGGCGGTGAGCCTCTACGAGGCGGGCGCGTGCGCTTTCGAGGCTACGCGGCCGTGCCTTGTGATGTTGGCTGAAGGAGCGCGCGTTCGAGACCGCCGGGACCCGCATCTTTTTCCGGCACCACGCAAGACTTACGGCTTCGCCGCGTGTTAGCGGCTGAAGCCTTAAGCGGCGCAGCGCGTTAAGGCATGGCGCCCGTGCCACGACTTTACCTGTGGCACGCTTGCTGCTCCGCTCCAGTTTCATGCTTCGAGGCCCGATCATGAGCGACAGACTCGACACCTATACCCGCAAGCGTCGCTTCGACAAAACGCCGGAACCGGCAGGGGGCGCGTCAAAAAAGCGCGTGGGTTCGAAAACGTCCGCACGTACGCGCACGCACGCGCTGTCGTATGTCATTCAGGAACACGACGCGCGTCGGCTCCACTACGACTTCCGTCTCGAACTCGATGGAACGCTTTTGTCGTGGGCCGTGCCGAAAGGGCCGAGTCTCGATCCTTCGGTGAAGCGTCTGGCGGTGCATGTTGAAGATCATCCGGTCGAATACGGTTCGTTCGAAGGCACGATTCCCGAAGGCAACTATGGCGCGGGCGATGTGATCGTCTGGGATCGCGGCACGTGGGAACCGGCTGGCGGTGAAGCGCACGCACGCGAAATGTACACGTCCGGCAAGCTCAAGTTCGAACTGCACGGCGAAAAGCTGCATGGCAACTGGATGCTCGTGCGCAGCCATATGCCTGGCAGCGGCGACAAGGAGCAGTGGCTGCTCATCAAGGAGCGCGACGGCGAGGCCCGTAACGAAGGCGAATACGACGTGCTGAAGGAACTGCCGGGCAGTGTGCTCGATAGCGGCAAGCGCGCGCTCGCCGCAAGAAAGACGGCGGCGGCAAAACGCCCGGCCGCAAAAAGGCATGCAACCGCAGCCGATTCGAAGAAGACCGACATCGTCACCACGCGCAGCGCGAAATCGCTGCGTGAACTGGCCACATCGCCGGCTATCGAAGGCGCTAAAAAGGCGTCGCTTCCGGCCGGCTTCAAACCGCAGCTGGCGACGCTCGTCGACGCCGCGCCATCGGGCGACGAGTGGTCGTACGAGATCAAGTTCGATGGCTATCGCGTGCTGGCCCGTATCGATCGTCATGCAAGGAAACAGGACCCGGTGCAGATTTTCACGCGCGCGGGCAACGACTGGACCGCGAAATTCGGCAAGCAGGTCGAGGCGTTCGGGACGCTCGATATCGAATCCGCGTGGCTCGACGGCGAGGTCGTGGTGCTCGACGACAACGGCGTGCCGAGCTTCCAGCTGCTGCAGAACGCGTTCGATGCAAACCGTCCGCAGGACATGGTCGTCTATCTGTTCGACGTTCCGTTTCTGAATGGCTACGACCTGCGCGGCGTGCCGCTCGTACAGCGTCGCGCGATCCTGAAGGCGCTGCTCGAACCAGCGAAGCGCGATGTGCTGCGTTTCTCGGACGACTTCGGCTCCAGGGCCGACGCTCTGCTCAAGAGCGCACGCGAAATGGCGCTCGAAGGCATCATCGGCAAGCGCCGCGACAGTCTCTATACGTCGGGACGCTCGCAGTCGTGGATCAAGCTCAAATGCAGGCGGCGTCAGGAGTTCGTGATCGGAGGCTATACCGGGCCGGCGGGCAGTCGCGTCGCCTTCGGCGCGCTGCTGCTCGGCGTGTACGACGAACACGGCAAGCTGCAATACGCGGGCCGCGTCGGTACAGGTTTCGATACGGCGCTGCTGCGCTCCATCAAGGAGGAACTCGATGCGCGGGAAACGAGCCGCATGCCGTTCGCGAGCCCGCCGCGCGAACGCAGCCGCACGCCGGTGCACTGGGTGAAACCGGAGCTCGTCGCGGAATGCAACTTTGCGGAGTGGACCAGCGAGCAGATCGTGCGGCAGGCGTCGTTCGTCAGTCTGCGTCGCGACAAACCGGCGCGGCAGATCGTCCTGGAAGCACCGCGCAAAGGAGCCGAAGTGGAACAGACGCTCACCGAATCCATGAAGGAAGCCGCCACGCCGAAAAAGCGTGCGACGAAACAGGCGGAGAAGGACAAAGCCGTCGGCACAGCCACCGAAAAGCCCGCCAGGAAATCCGCCACCGGACGCACCGCGGGCGACGCGACGAAAGCGGGCGAGACGACCGTCGCGGGCGTACGCGTCTCGCATCCCGAGCGCGTGATCGACAAAAGCACGGGCACGCAGAAAATCGATCTCGTGCGCTATTACGAATCGGTAGCGGACTGGATACTTCCGCATCTGCAACACCGTCCGGTCTCGCTCGCGCGTGCGCCCGAGGATATCGGCGGCGAGCTGTTCTTCCAGAAGCACAGCCAGAAGCTGTCGATTCCCAATGTGACGCAGCATCCCGATCTCGATCCCGGCCATCCACCGCTGATCACGATCGATAGCGTCAGGGCGCTCGTCGGCGCGGCGCAGATGGGCACAATCGAACTGCATACGTGGAACGCGGTGGCGTCGAGCATCGAGACGCCGGATCGCGTCATATTCGACCTTGACCCTGACCCGTCGCTCGGCTGGGACAAGATGATCGAAGCCGCCTTGCTGACGCGCTCGCTGCTCGAAGAACTCGGCCTCACATCGTTCTGCAAGACAAGCGGCGGCAAGGGTTTTCACGTCGTCGTGCCGCTTGCGAAACAGGCGGGCTGGGACGAAGTCAAGGCGTTCTCGCAGGCGATCGCGCAGCACATGGCAACGGCGCTGCCCACGCATTTCTCGGCCAGGATGGGCGCGCAGAACCGCAGGAAGAAGATCTTCGTCGACTATCTGCGCAACAACCGCGGTTCGAGCACGGTCGCCGCCTATTCGGCGCGGGCGCGGCCCGGGCTCGGCGTATCCGTGCCGCTCACCTGGGACGAAGTGCCGGAGACAACTGCCGGCGATCAATGGAACATTGCCAACCTGCACGAACGGCTCGACGCACTGAAGGAAGACCCGTGGGCCGGCTATGCAAAAACGCGTCAACGCATCACAGCCGCGATGAAGAAGCGGCTGGACGAAGCCGGGCATGAATGAGCGATGTCGCGGGCGCTTCGTCGCTCGCGGGGGATCGCGCGGCAAACACTGATTTACCTTGATGAAAACGCCGCGCGTGGCATCAGCGCGGCGCCTGATCCCAATACGGCGGATCGCCGAAATGCGCGGCGAGAAAGTCGATAAAGGCGAGCGTCTTCGGCGGAACGAAGGCGCGCGTCGGGTACACCGCCCAGATCGCTACCGTGTCCGCCAGCGGGTAGGTGTCGAGAATCGTCACCAGCTGGCCGCTGCGCAGATACGTCGCTACGTCCCACGTCGATTTCAGGGCGATGCCGAAGCCGTCGAGCAACGCGTCGCGGATCACTTCGCCGTTGTCGGTCGCGAAGCGGCCGTTCACGCGCACATTGACCCGGCCAGCCGGCGTCACGAATCCCCAGTCGCGTTGGTCAGACAGGATCACGCATTCGTGATCGACGAGATCGGACGGATGACGCGGCGTGCCATGCGCCGCCAGATACGCGGGCGAGCAGCAGATCACGCGCTGGTTCACGGCAAGCCGTCGCGCGACCAGCGACGAATCCTTCAATGCGCCGAGCCGGATCGCGACATCGATGCCGGCGTCGACGAGATCGACCATCTGGTCGGACAACCGCAGGTCGATGCTGACGCCCGGATTCTGCCGCAGGAACGCGGGCATCACCGGTGACACATGCTGCCGCCCGAACGACGAGGGCATTGTTACGCGCAACCGGCCCTGCGGACCCGACTGCGCGCATCCGACCGAGCCGCGCGCGGTCTCGGCGGCATCGAGCAGCGTCTGCGCGTGCGTCATGAATGCCTCGCCGTCCTGCGTGAGGCTGATGCGGCGCGTCGTGCGATGCAGGAGCCGCGCGCCCAGCAGCCGTTCCAGATTCGCGATCCGCGCGCTCGCCACCGCCGCCGAAAGGCCAAACTCGCGCCCGGCCGCCGACACGTTATTCAGCAGCGCCGCGCGTACAAATAGCCCGACGTCGAGCAGATCGAGCCGTTCGCGCCCTCGTTGCAGTCGGGAAGTGGCCATTATTCTGAAAATCAGGAAAATGTTTCAGTCATTATGACTGTTTTAGAAGAAGAAAGAACGGCCTACGATCGTGTGGGTCCGATCGAAATACGCTCACTGAGGCACAAAGCCCGGATCGCATACCGGTCGCCACGTTTTCGAATTGAATCCACGCATCAGGAGTGCTCCATGAAAGCCGTCGGTCTTCATCGCTATTTGCCCATCGACAATCCCGAATCGCTCATCGACATCGAGATCGCTCAACCCGAAGCCACCGGCCACGATCTCCTCGTCAAGATCGAGGCGATCTCCGTGAACCCGGTGGACTTCAAGGTTCGCGCGCCGAAAGACCAGATCGAGAAGACGCCGCGCGTGCTGGGCTGGGACGCAGCGGGTACGGTTGCCGTCGTCGGTCCTGATGTGACGCTTTTCAAGGTCGGCGATCCGGTGTTTTATGCGGGCAGCATTACGCGGCCGGGCGCGAACAGCGAATATCACCTTGTCGATGAACGGATTGTGGGCCGCAAGCCGGCTTCGCTCGATTTCACCCAGGCGGCAGCGTTGCCGCTCACGGCGATCACCGCGTGGGAAGCACTGTTCGCGCGTCTCGGCGTGTCGCCGGAAGGCCGGGACGCGGGACGTTCGGTACTGATCATCGGGGGCGCGGGCGGCGTGGGCTCGATCGGCATCCAGCTCGCGAAGCAGCTCGGCAAGCTGAAGGTGATCGCGACGGCGTCGCGGCCCGAATCGGCGAAGTGGGCGACCGAACTGGGCGCCGACCATATCGTCGATCACTTCAAGGACATCCCGGCGCAACTGAAGGCGCTCGGCCACGAACAGGTCGACTATGTGCTGATGTTCAACGACACCGACCGGCATTTTCCCGCGGCCGCCGCTGTCATCAAACCGCAAGGCGGCATCTGCACGATCGTGGAAAACGACAGGCCGGTTCCCGTCGAACTGCTGAAGGCGAAGAGCGCTGCATTCCATTGGGAGTTCATGTTTACGCGTTCGATGTTCGGTACGCCCGACATGATCGAGCAGCACAAGCTGTTGACCGAAGTGGGGCGTCTCGTCGATGCGGGCACGCTGCGCACGACGGTCGGCGAGGATCTCGGTACGATCAATGCAACCAATCTGCGCCGCGCGCACGCGATGCTCGAAGCAGGCCGCGCGATCGGCAAGCTCGTGCTGACCGGGTTCTGATGCAGCGAAACGTATGAGCAGAAACGGCGTCGCCGCAAGCGGGGTAACACCCGATCCTCCGGAAGCGCGCGCGTCGCCGCTTGGCGGTAGACTGGCAGGGCATCGCGTAATAACGGCTGCGCGACCCGCATCGCGGGTGCGCAGCGGCACAACAACGAGGTGACGTTATGAGCCCCAGCCTGAGATGTTTCGCCGTTTCTGTTGCTGTTGTCGTATGCGGATTTGCGACGCGGTCGCAGGCCGCCACGCCGATCACGGTTACGTCGCAGTCCGCGCCGGACGGGCCGATCAAGTACACCGTCAAGGTCACATCGAAGCAGTTTGGCAATGCGCAGGAGACGCGCCAGATCCGCTCCGGTCAGTCCGACGACTACACGTGGAAGACCGTGCCGCCAGGCGGCGCGGTGCCGGGCACGGACCAGTGCCCGAACTACGCCTCGCTGGCGGTCGACGCGAACGGCGCGATGATCCGCCAGATACAGGTGCGGCTCGCGCCTGTGGTCGCCAATGACGGCACCGCCACCGTGCAGATGAACTTCCAGGCGCAGACGCCGAAGGGCACGAAGTCGGTCACTGCAAACGGGCAAACGGTCAAGTGTCCGAACGACGTGACGGTGAGCCAGGTGGTGCGCTTCACGATGCCGACCAACGGCACCGCGAAGACGATCACGATTAGCGACGGTACGACGGTTGCCGTGTCGGCGCGTCGGTGATGCGTTGTGGACGCGTGATGGTGAGGCTCACCGCCCGCTTCGCGGTGAGCGCTCGATCAGCCTCGACGCCAGAAACCGGTGCTCAGCCGAGAACAGCCGGCGATAGGTGAGCAGCACCGCGCCCACGGTCCCCAGCGCCGATGAAGCCGCGATCAGAAACATGATCACGATCTGATAGCGCACTGCCTGCAACGGAGACTGTCCGGCCAGCACCTGGCCCGTCATCATGCCGGGCAGGCTGACCACGCCGACCACGGCCATCTGGTTCAGCGTCGGAATCATGCCCGCGCGCGCCGCCTGCCGCGCTGGACCCTGCGCCGCCTCCCAGCGCGTTGCGCCGAGCGCGAGCGCCATATCGACGCGATCACGTCGCGCGGTGAGTTCTTCCGTCATGCGCTCGATGCCGAGCGAAACGCCGGTCAGCGTATTGCCCAGAATCATCCCGAGAATCGGAATCGCATATTGCGGTTCGTACCACGGATGAATACGGATCACGACAAAGAGTCCGACCGCCGCGACGAGCCACGAACTCACCCAGATCGACATGATGCTGTCCGCACGTTGTCCCGCGTACGTGCGCAGACCGCGATCTGCGCCCGCGAAGCCGGCGATCAGCGTCATCAGGATCATCAGCGGCAGGACCACGAACCAGCGGTCGTAGGCGAACACCCAGCCGAGCACATAACCGATCGCGAGCAACTGGACGATCGTGCGCACAGCCGCCCATGCCAGCTTGCGTTCGAGATCGAGCTTCAGCACCACCGACACCGCGCCGTTCACCACGATCAGCAGCGCCGCGATGCCGACATCCCATAAACTCAGATTCTGCAGGCCCTGATTCATCGGGTATCCTCCCGTGCTTCGCTGTGCGTGGCAGAAGGCCCAGCGGATGCAGCCGGTTCGCTGAGCACACCCGCACGCATCGTCAGATGCCGGTCGCTCACGCGTTTCGCCTGCGCCGGATCATGCGAGACCCACACCGACGCGCGTTGTGCGTCGCCCGATGCGAGCCACGTCTGTACCAGCGCTTCGATCGCATGGGATGACTCAGGGTCGAGCGATGCCGTCGGTTCGTCGAGCAGCAGCACTTCAGGCGCGAGTTGCAGCACGCGTATCAACGCGGTGATCTGCGCTTCGCCGCCGGACAGTTCGCTCGCCAGCCTGTCGAGGAAATCATGGCCGCGGCCGGCCTGCACCGCGAACGAAATCGCGCGGTCGCGATCGAACCGCACGTCGCGATAGGCGCCCAGCGTGTACGGATAACGCAGGTTGTCTTCCACGGTGCCGTCGAGAATGGCGGGCCGCTGCCGGATATAGGCGATGTTGCGGCGATAACGCGTAATCGTGGCGCGTGAAACGGGCTTGCCATGCCATTCGATGTGGCCTGCATCGAGCGGATCGAGCAGGGCGAGCATGCGCAGAAATACGCTCTTGCCGGACCCGGACGGGCCGGTCACGGCGACGCGGTCGCCGGCGGACAGTGCAAGAGAGGTCGGCTGGAGCAGTACGTTGCCGCGCTGCGCATCGCGGCGGCAGATGTCGAACGCTTCGACAATCGGAATATCCGTCATGGTGGATCGGGCGGCGTGTGTGGCAGTGCGTCATGATAGACGCAGCAGGGCGGGCACGGCACGTGCTCCGCTAACGATAAAGAAAATGGGAAAGGAGCCTTCATGGCGGTGTCGCGACGTGCTGGAAAATTTTTCGCGTGGGTGCTGGCGGTTCTCGCCGCGCTCATCGCAGCGCTTGTCGTTTTCATTCTGACATTCGACTGGAACCGCGCACGTCCGTATATCAGCGACAAGGTCAGCGAGGCTATCGGCCGGCCGTTTGCGATTGAAGGCGATCTGAAGGTCGGCTGGCGTCATCCGGTCGGCGAGACGGGCTGGCGCTCATGGGTGCCCTGGCCGCGCTTTTCGGCGGAGAACATCACGGTCGCCAATCCCGACTGGTCGAAGCAGAAGCACTTTGCCACACTCGATGAAATCGATTTTCAGGTCAAGGTTCTGCCGCTGCTCGCGCACGACATCGTCATTCCCGCGATCAATTTCGTGAACCCTTCCGTCGATCTGGAACGGCTCCTCGACGGTCGCAATAACTGGACGTTCAAGATTGCCTCGTCGTCGAGCCCTTCGGAGTGGAAGCTCGAATTGCACGATATCCAGTTCGCCAGGGGCAATGTCGCGTATTCCGACCAGCAGAAGAAGGCCGACGTGCAGATGGTCATCGATACACTCGGCCAGCCGGTTCCGATCGGCGATGTCATGAAACAGCAGGAAGAGGCGTCGCGAGGTTCGTCGGCGCAGGTGGTCGGCAAAGAGGGTGCGAGCAGGCTGACGCAGCAGGTTGATGCGGCGGCGGCATCGGAGGCGGCGGCTGAGGCGGCTTCGGCGTCGGGCGCTTCCGGGGCCGCGGGGGCTGAGAAGGCGGCATCGGGCACGGCGGTCGTCGCGACCGCCTCGGGCGCGAGCGCGCCGCAAGCCGTGTCGGCGCGCGAGACGGTTCCACCATACGGTATCGGCTGGACGATCAAGGGCACCTATAACGCGACGGCGCTATCGGGTAGCGGCAAGGTCGGCGGCGTGCTTGCCGTGCAGGACACCACCCGGCCGTTCCCCGTGCAGGCCGATGTGAAGGTGGGCGACACGCATATTGCCGTGGTCGGCACGGTGACGGACCCGGTGCATCTGGCCGCGATCGATATGCGGCTGTGGTTGCAGGGCATGAGCGCGGCGCATCTCTATCCGCTGACGGGCGTCACGCTGCCCGACACGCCGCCTTACGCGACCGAAGGGCATCTGACGGGCCAGTTCAAGCCGGACGCCAGCGTCTTCAAGTACGAAAACTTTACAGGTCGGGTAGGGGGAAGCGACCTGAACGGGTCGATGACCTACTACGCACAGAAGCCGCGTCCGCTGTTGCAGGGCGAAATGGTGTCGAACCTGCTGCAATTTTCGGATCTCGCGCCGGTCATCGGCGCCGATTCGAATGCGAGCAAGGCGAAGCGCGGCGCCGCACCGGACCAGCCGTCGGGCAAGGCGCTGCCGGTCGAGGAATTCCGCACCGACCGCTGGAAGGCCATCGACGCCGACGTGACGTTCACCGGCCGTCGCATCATCAAGGACCCGAGCCTGCCGGTCACCGATCTCTATACGCATGTCGTGATGAAGGACGGCGTGCTGGCGCTGGAGCCGCTCAGGTTCGGCGTCGCGGGCGGGTCACTCGATTCGGATATTCATCTCGACGGCAGCGCCACGCCGCTCAAGGCCCGCGTTGGATCGCAGGCGCGTCATCTGCGGCTAAAGCAGCTGTTCCCGACCGTGAAAACGATGCAGAGCGCGCTCGGCGAAATCAACGGCGACGCCGCGCTGTCCGCGACCGGCAATTCGCCCGCGGCGCTGGCTTCGACATCGAATGGCGAAGTGAAGGCATTGATCACCGACGGCACGGTGAGCCGTCTGTACATGGAGGCGGCCGGGTTGAACGTGGCGAATGTCGTCTACGAAAAGCTTTTCGGCAAGCGCGACGTGAAGATCAACTGCGCGGCGGCGGACTTTATCGTGACAAACGGTGTGCTCGATTCGAAGGTGTTCGCGCTCGATACCGACGACGCCGTCGTCAATATGGATGGCCACATCAACCTGGGCGATGAGTCAATGGACCTCAACATCCATCCGCACACGAAAGGCTTCCGCGTGTTTTCGCTGCGCTCGCCGCTGTATGTGAAGGGGACGTTCAAGGATCCGCACGTCGGCGTCAACGCGACGGCGCTCGCCGTGCGCGGCGGCGCGGTGGTAGGCCTTGGATTGCTCAACCCGTTCGCCGCGCTGATTCCGCTGATCGCGCCGAGCAACAACAAACCGCTGCCATGCAACGATCTGCTCGCGCAGATGCGCGCGCGTCCCGATGCGCCGCCCGCCGGCCAGAAGATGACGACGCCGCGCGGCGTCGATGCAGCGGCTTCGGCGGCGAACGGCGCGCGGCTCTCCGTGCCGAGCGCACCGTCGCCGGCATTGGCGCCTGCGACGCGAATGTCGCCAGCCAGCGCGGCGGAATACAAGGGAAGCTGATTCCTGCGATTCCCCGACCTGGTCGCGCGTTGACGCATGCGCCGACACAAAAACGACAGTGGGGCGTTGCCGCCCCACTGTCGTTTTGAAATAACTACCGCAGCAACTTACCGCAGCGAGAATCTGACCGGAAAACTATCGAAGCGAGCGCGGTGCGGCATCGCCGGCCGCGTCCTGTCTGCGCACGCCGCGGCGCGCACCAGCGGCGGCCTTTGCTGCACCGAACTCGGGCAGAATCCGCGCACGCGCGCGGCTTGCGAATACGAGAAAGCCGAAGCCGTTTGCCTCGTACCAGTAGCCGCCGTTCTCGAGTCCATCGAGCGGCTGCTCCAGCGCATTCGCAATCGATTCGATACAGCGCCGACGCAGTTCAGCGACTTCAGGATAAGGAGGATGGGCGCCGCGTACACTGCACAGCAGCACATCGAGCCCCGGGAGGACATGAGCGTAGAGCACGGGTTCGTCTTGCGCACGGGCCCGCGCGATCTTGGTGTCGAGCTGGCCGAACGGTTTGAAATGCCGCAGTACCGCGAGGAACGACTCATCGCCGTCCGCCTTCGCGCGCCTACGCTTTTTCGGGAAGGACATAAAAATTCGCCTGAAAAAGAATTGCAAGAAACACAGCGTCCTCATGCGACCACTCCCGGCTTCGCGCGCCGCACGTCGATCTTTTATAGCATACGGTGATGCCGGATTCACGGTGATTCGACGGTTCGTCCGCATCACTCCACCCGCACGATTCATGCTCTATCTGCTCGCCGCGCGCTTTCGCATCTCCGAACATCTAACACCATAATAGACTCAGCCGCCGCGCTGGTGACTCCGGCACCCATAAAAAAGGCATTTTTATGTGTGCCAGCACATGTGTGCCAGCACATCTTCATACGGCGTACGGCGTTGAAATATCGCGGATTCACGTCGATAATGGCCCGGCCCTTTATCTGCCGGCGGTTTGCCCGCAAAAGCCGGCCGCATTCGAGCCTGTGTCTTTGCGAAGGCCGACCGCTCGATCCAATGTGGGACCTGACGCTTGGGACCTGACGTGGGACCATCGCCGGGATACGACGGCACGTCGTCGCAACTGCAAGGACTGCCGGACCCTCATGAACCTTTATACCAAAGGCCTGTTGCTCATCGCGGTCCCCGGCGCCATCGAACTGGCGCTGCTCGGCGCCGTGTTCAACACGCAGGCACAGACCGCGCAGGCTGCGCAATGGGTCACGGGCAGCGCGCAGATTCTCTATCGCGCCTCGTCCGTCATGGGCCCGTTGTTGAGCGAGGCAGCGCGCGTGCGCACAGCGCTTGTCACGGGCGATGCGTCGTTCGTCGGCGGCAACGAGGTGTGGCCCGATCTCACCGGAAAGCTCGCGCAGCTCGATCAGCTGGTGGCCGATAGTCCGCAGCAACGGCAGCGCGTGCGTGACATGCGTGAAGCCGTCGATGGCTATCACGCTCATGCCGACGCGGTCGCGCAGGCGCTGCGCAACAAACGCGACGTTACCGCGCTTGTCGCCACCGAGCGCGAGGACGTGCCCGCTTCGATCGCCGTGTTCCGCGATCGCCTCGACGCCTTTAATGCAGCGGAATCCGGTCTTGACGCCGCACGTCTTGCGGCGCTCTCGGAGAATCGCCAGCGCCAGCAGTCCACGCTGATCGCGGCGATCGTCGGGTCGATGCTGATCTGGGCAATCACGGCGCTGGTGGTCGCGCGCCACTTTGGACGACGGATCGCCGTTCTGACGGGCAACGCGGAACGGCTCGGCAACGGCCAGCCGCTCGCCGAGCCACTGCCCGGCCGTGACGAAATCGCCGCGCTCGACGCCGTGCTGCACCAGACCGGCGCGCGCCTGCGGCTGGCCGGGCGCGAACACGCGACGCTGAAGGCGAGGCTTCAGGCACGCGCGGCCGAACTGGCGATCGTCAATGAAGAACTGCGGCAAGGCACGCAGGACAACGAGATGTTCATTTACAGCGTGTCGCACGATCTGCGCTCGCCGCTCGTCAACCTGCAGGGTTTTTCGAAGGAGTTGCAGGTTTCCTGGGACGATCTGCGCGCGACCGTCGAGTCAGCGAAACTGCCCGAACACGAACGCCAGCGGCTGGCGGCCGTGCTCGACGGCGACGTGCGCGAGTCGCTGCGGTTCCTGCGCACGGCCGTAACGCGCGCGGCCGCGATCATCGAAGCGCTGCTGTCGATCTCGCGCGCCGGTCGGCGCGAATATCATCCGCAGCGCGTGAGCGTCGGCAGAGCGGTGGCGCGGGTCGTCGACGCGTTGCAGGGCGCCGTGCGTGAGCGCGCCGCGGTGGTGACCATGCGCGAGTTGCCGCCGGCGTGGGGCGATCCGGGCGCGATCGAGCAGATCTTCAGCAACCTGGTCGCGAACGCGCTCAACTATCTGGATCCGGCGCGGCCCGGCCGTATCGAAATCGGCGCGCTCGAGTCCGACGCATCGGACGGGCGCGGCGTGATCCTGCCCCTCGCCAGCAGGACGCGCACCTACTATGTGCGCGACAATGGTCTTGGTATTCCGGCTGCTTACATGCCGAAAGTATTTCGTGCGTTCCAGCGGCTGCATGGCGATATCGCGAAAGGCGAGGGGATTGGTCTCGCGCTCGTGCGGCGGATCGCCGAGCGGCACGGCGGGCGGGTGTGGGTGGAATCGACGGAAGGCGTCGGCTCGACGTTTTTTGTCGCGCTGCCGGAGCAGCCGGCGCGAAACGTATGAAGAAGCGCCGCGCATGAGCATGCGGCGCATCACAGACAGAAGCGGTCACGGAGGCAAACATGTCACACGGGGAATCGGTGGGCATCATCCTGATCGAGGATGACGACGGCCACGCCACCCTCGTCGAGCGCAATCTGCGCCGGGCGGGGCTGACCAACGGCTTTGTGCGCTTTGCCGACGGCCAGGAAGCGCTCGATTTTTTCTTTGGCGAGCCTGCCGGCGATGCGGCTTCGGAACGGCCTTCGCGCGACGATCTCGCGAATTTTGTCGTGCTGCTCGATCTGAAGATGCCGCGTGTCGACGGCTTCGAGGTGCTGCGCCGGCTGAAGGAAGCGCCAGAGACCGCTGCATTGCCCGTTATCGTGCTGACGACCACCGACGATCCGCGCGAAATCGATCGTTGTTATGAACTTGGCTGCAACGTCTACATCACCAAGCCGGTCGAATATGATGCGTTTATCGAGGCCGTGCGGCGCCTCGGGTTTTTCCTGCAGGTCGTGAAGCTACCGCCGGGCCGGCACATTGCGTCGTAACCGGCACCGCAATCAATCGCGCAACCTCGTGCGCAGGTTCGCCAGCAACAGGGCATTCGCATACGAAACGCCACCATGACCGACGACGCATCGCCACATCAACCCGCCTATGTGCTCGTTGTCGACGACGACGAGGGCATTCTGCGCCTCGCGCGGAAGTCGCTCGACCGGGCGGGCTATCGTGTGGCGACGTGCGCGACGGTTGACCGCGCGCGTGAACGCATCGCGCAGGAAGCGCCCGATCTCATCGTGCTCGACTATCAGCTCGACAGCGCGGAAACCGGCCTCGACTTCTTCCGCCGTCTGCGTGCGGAGGGGGTGCGCATTCCGGCCATCCTCGTCACCGGCTTCACCGACGAATCGCGGGTGATCGAAGCGTTGCGCGCGGGCGTGTCGGACGTCGTGCCGAAATCGGGCGATTACCTCGACTATCTGCCGGAAGCGGTGGACCGCGCGCTGTCACAGGTGCGTTTGCAGAAGGCGTCGGCGGAAGCGGTGTTATTGCGCGATCGCGAACAACACTACCGCACGCTCTCCGAAGCGTTGCCGCATCTGGTGCTCACCTGCGACGCGAACGGCGACTGCGATTTCTTTTCGAAGCAGTGGTTCGAGTACACGGGCCTGACCGAAGCCGTTTCGCACGGTCTCGCGTGGCTCGGAGCCGTGCATCCGGACGATCGCGAGGAAATCCGTCAGACATGGCTCAAGGCCGTGCGCAGCGGTGCGACCGACTATCGGCACGAACTGCGCATCCGGCGCCACGACGGCGCGTATCGCTGGTTCGCTGCGCGTATCGTCGCCGTGCAGGATCCGGACGGTAGCGTAAGCAAGTGGTTCGGCAGTTGCACCGATATCCATCCGCAACGCGAAGCGATCGAGGAGCGCGAGCGGCTGCTCGCATCAGAGCAGACCGCCCGTCAGGTCGCCGAAGAAGCGAATCGCGCGAAGGACCGCTTTCTCGCGATGCTGTCGCACGAACTGCGCACGCCGCTCACGCCTGTGCTGGCCGGCGCGCGCGTGCTCGAAATGACGCCGGATCTGCCCGAAAGTGCCCGTGCGGGCGTGCGGATGATCCTGCGCAACGTCGAACTGGAAGCGCGACTGATCGACGATCTGCTTGATCTCACGCGTGTGGCTAATGGCAAGTTGCGGCTGTCGCTGGAAACGGTCGATGTGCACGACGTGATCGACAGCGTGCTCGAACTCTTTCGCAGTGAAATCCAGATCAAGCAGCAGGACGTGCATGTCGATAAGGCGGCGCAGCATCACTACGTGCTTGCTGACCGCGCGCGGCTGCAGCAGATGCTCTGGAACCTGATCCGCAATGCGGCCAAGTTCACGCCCGACGGTGGCCATATCTACGTGCGCACGCGCGATGAACGGATGCAGATCCAGATTTTCATCGAAGACACCGGCATCGGCATCGAGCCCGAGCAGATCGGCAAGCTCTTCAATGCGTTCGAGCAGGGCAGCCAGAACATGACGCGCCAGTTTGGCGGCCTGGGTCTGGGTCTCGCGATCACGAAGGCGCTGACCGATGTGCATGGCGGCACGGTCACGGCAAAGAGCCCTGGCGCGCATTGCGGCGCGACGTTTACGATCACGATGCCGACGGCCGCGAAGCCGGCCGAACCGGTCATGATCGAGGCGCTGGCTGAGCCGCATCCCGAGGGCGGCCTCGCGATCCTGCTGATCGAGGATCACCTGGATACAGCCGAAGTGATGGCGCAGCTGGTTCGCGGCCTGGGTCACGAGGTGACGGTTGTGGGCCGCGTGGCTGACGCACTCGCGGCGACGCAGACAGAAGCGTTCGATCTGGTCGTGAGCGACATTGGCTTGCCGGATGGCACGGGGCTCGATTTCATCATGGCGTTCCGCGAACACTCAGACGTGCCCGCCGTCGCGCTGACAGGTTTCGGCACCGACGACGACGTGCGCCGTTGTCTTGCGGCGGGCTTCACGTCGCATCTGACGAAGCCCGTCAATTTCACGCAGCTCGAGCAGATGATCGAGAACGCAGCGAGTGCGAAGAGGAGCAAGGCCGACAGCGCAGATGATCTCGACCCTGCGTCTGCCTGACTTCCATCGATAAAACAGAAAGGCCTGCGTGACATTCACGCAGGCCTTTCTGCTTCCAGCGACGCTGTGAAAAGCGCAGGGTCAGCGGAAATAATCAGCGCGCCTGGCTCTTCAACGTATCGCGGATTTCGCGCAGCAGAACGACGTCTTCCGGCGTTGCCGGCGGCGGTACATCGACGGCCGGCTTACGGAGATTGTTGATGAACTTCACCATCAGGAAAATGATGAACGCAAGAATGATGAAGTTGATCAACACCGTAATGAACGAGCCGTAGCCAAATACGGCGACACCCGCGGTCTGCAGATCTTTATAGGAATCAGGATTGCCCTTGAACGTGTCGGGTATATGTCCGAGCCGGATAAACATGTTCGAGAAATCGAGGCCGCCGAGAACGACACCGACAACCGGCATGATCAGATCTTTCACGATCGAATTGACGATGGTGGAAAATGCGCCGCCGATAATCACACCGACAGCGAGATCCATCACGTTGCCCTTGATGGCGAATTCCTTGAACTCCTTGATCACGCTCATTGTTGCTTCCTCCCTTGGAATCGAGGCAGATGCCCTCGGTTTTGCGTTTGCGGTCAGCACAATGATAGCCAACGCGAGCGTCAACGGGTAGGGTTTTGCCGGCGATGCCGCTACAAAACCGCGTGTCGACGATGATTCGCGCGGTCAGATGGATGCGTTCGCCTCGCGTTGAATCAATGCGCGTGCGCTGTCGATATGCGCGGTGAAGGCGGCGGGATCGATATTGGTCCCGCACAGCAGCACGCCTACGCGCTTGCCCTGCAACGTGTCGCGCAACGGGCCGAGCAGCGCAGCGGTCGCCGCGGCGCACGCCGGCTCGACGGCGATCTTCAACTGGTTGAACAGCGTGAGCATCGCGATACGCAGTTCATCGTCGGTGACGGTTACGATGCGGTCGATGTGCCGGCGGCACAGCTCGTAGCTGTATTCCTCGGTATACGGCGCCATCAGCGAATCAGCGATGCTGTGCAGGTGATGCAGCCTGACCGTGTGCTTCGCCGCGAAACTCTTGCTCATCGCGTCGGCGCCTTCCGGTTCGACGCCGTACACGTGCACACGCGGATTCGCGAGCCGCAATGCGGTCGATACACCGGCAGCCAGTCCGCCGCCGCCAATCGGCACGATAACGGCATCGAGATCGGGCGTCTGCGTGGCCCATTCATAACCGAGCGTCGATGTGCCCAGCACGGTGCGATAACCGTTAAACGGATGCACGAAGTAGCGGCCTTCCTCAGCTTCGATCCGGCGCACCACTTCGAAGGCTTCGGCGGGGCCGCCCGCCATCACGATCTCCGCGCGGTACTGCTCGCATAACGCGATGCGCGCCGGATTCGCCGAATGAAACAGTACGACCTTCGCGCTGATGCCAAGCCGCATTGCCGCATAGGCGACCGCGACCGCATGATTGCCGCCCGATACGCACGTGACGCCCGCACTGCGCTGCGCGTCGTCGAGTGCGAGCAGATTCGTGAACGCACCGCGCGCCTTGAAGCTCCCGCCCGACTGGAGCAGCTCGAACTTGAAATTGAGCATCGTGCCTTCGAGCGATGGAAAATCCTGCCGCTCGAACACGGGCGTGCGCACGACCCACGGCGTCAGCGCAAAGTGCTGCGCGGCGATGTCGTCGAGCGTCGGAATGGGCTCGCCGTCAATCGTGTGGTCGGTGTGATGCGGGGTGGCGGTGGACATGGCGTTGGCTCTGTGTGATTCGCGGTGACGTGACGGCCCGCGGGTCAATCGCGAAGCTCAGTGCGTATGCGCTTCCACGGACATGCTGTGGATGAACTTGCCCAGAAAACGCTCGCACGCAACCAGCTGATCGAGCGCGACGAATTCATTGGCCTTGTGCGCCTGCAGGATATCGCCGGGACCGCACACGATGCTCGGAATGCCCGCCAGCGAAAAGAGGCCCGCTTCAGTGCCATACGCGACCTTGCGTTTGTCCTGATCGGCCGTCAGCGCACGTACGAGCTGCGTGATCGCGGCCTGCTCGGACGAATCGAGCCCGGGCGCCGCGGCGATCTTCGTGATTTCGATCGCGGCCGATGGATGCTCGCGCAACATTTTCGGCAGCAGCGTTTCGCGTGCGTACTGATCGATACGTGCGAAGATCGGTTCAGGTTCGAGCGTCGGCAGATTGCGGAATTCGAAGTCGAACCTGCATTCCGCCGGCACAGTGTTGATCGCGTTGCCGCCTTCGATCGTGCTGGTCTGCGCGGTGGTGAAGGGCACGTCGTAGAGTTCGTCGAACGGGCCTTCAGCGCGGAACTGGTCGGCCATATCGCGGATATAACAGATGAGGCGCGCGGCGTATTCGATCGCGTTGAGCCCCTTCGGTGTCAGCGACGAATGTGCAGCCTGGCCGCGCACGCGGCACTGATACGCGTTGATGCCCTTGTGCGCGATGATCGGGCGCATGCTGGTCGGCTCGCCGACGATGCAGCCCTCCGGCTTGATGCCGCGCTTCATCAGGTCGGCAATCAGGAGCGGTGCGCCGACGCAGCCCACTTCTTCATCGAACGACAGCGCTAAATGGATCGGCTTCGCGAGCTTCGTGTTCTGCATCTGCGGCAGCAGCGTCAGCGCCGCGCCGATGAAGCCTTTCATGTCGCACGTGCCGCGTCCGTAGAGCTTGTCGCCGCGGATTTCAGGCTTGAACGGATCGCTGTCCCATTGCTGGCCGTCGACAGGCACCACGTCTGTATGACCGGACAGCACGATGCCGCCATTCGTCTCGCCGTCGTGCGCGGGCACCGTCGCGAACAGGTTCGCCCATTTGCCGCTTTCGTCGTGCGTGAGGGTCGCTTCGATACCGTGCGCGCGCAGATCGTCGCGCACCATTTCAATCAGACCCAGGTTGGGATTGCGGCTGACCGTGTCGATCGACACAAGGCGTTTGACCCAGGGAAGCGAAGCAGGCGAGGCGGAAGCGGACGAAGAAGAGGCTGCGGATTGCGCTGTTTCAGCGACATGTGACATGACGGATCTCCAGCATCGTTATCGTTCGATCATACCCAAAAAACATACGCCGAGCCAAAGCCTCAAATAAGAAACGTGTGTTGCAGCGCGCATATGACGCGCCGCAACATGGCGTGTCTAGCGCGCCGCTGCGGCGGTGCCTTTTGTCGGCGCGCCGAGTGCACGCAACGTCTCTTTCACCGTCGAGACGCGTACGGCGAGATCAGGTGTACGTGTCTCGATGCGCAGCTTGTCCTGTCCGGCGAGCTTGATGTGCTTGTGCTTCTGGACCATTTCGATGATCCGCATGGCGTCGATCGGCGGATTCGGGATGAACTGCAGGCCAATCACCGTTTCGCCGGCATCGATCTTCGAAATGCCCAGCGGTTTCGCCGCCAGACGCAGCCGATGCGTTTCCACTAGCGCATGCGCCTGCGGCGGCAACTTGCCGAAGCGATCGATCAGCTCTTCGTGAATGCCGTCGATCGAATCGCTGTGCTCGCAGTTCGCGAGACGCTTGTAGAGCGACAGGCGTTCCTGCACGTCGCCGCAATAATCGGCGGGCAGAATCGCCGGCGCGTGCAGGTTGATTTCGGTGGTCGCGGCGAGCGGCGCGGTGAGATCCGGCTCGCGGCCTTCCTTCAACGCCTTGACCGCATCGTTCAGCATGTCGGTGTAAAGCTGGAACCCGATCTCGTGAATCTCGCCCGACTGTTTATCGCCCAGCACTTCGCCGGTACCACGAATTTCGAGGTCATGCATCGCCAGATAGAAGCCCGCGCCGAGTTCTTCCATCTGCTGGATCGCTTCGAGCCGTCGCTGCGCCTGCTTCGTCAGACCCTGCGGATCGTGCACGAGCAGATACGAATACGCCTGGTGATGCGAGCGCCCGACGCGGCCGCGCAACTGATGCAACTGCGCAAGTCCGAACTTGTCGGAGCGGTGAATCAGGATCGTGTTGGCGCTCGGCACATCGATGCCGGTTTCGATAATCGTCGTACAGAGCAGCACGTTCGCGCGCTGCGCGACGAAGTCACGCATCACGCGCTCGAGTTCGCGCTCGTGCATCTGGCCGTGCGCAACGGCGATACGCGCTTCCGGCACGAGCGCTTCGAGCATCGCGCGACGGTTCTCGATCGTCTCGACTTCGTTGTGCAGGAAGTACACCTGGCCGCCACGCTTGAGTTCGCGCAGCATGGCCTCGCGGATCACGCTGTCTTCCTCGCGGCGCACGAAAGTCTTGATCGCGAGACGCTTCTGCGGCGCGGTCGCGATCACCGAAAAGTCGCGCAGACCTTCGAGCGCCATGCCAAGCGTACGTGGAATCGGCGTCGCGGTGAGCGTCAGCACGTCGACTTCGGCGCGCAGCGCCTTCAGCGCTTCTTTCTGGCGCACGCCAAAACGGTGTTCCTCGTCGATGATCACGAGGCCGAGCCGCTTGAACTGCACATCCGAGGACAGCAGCTTGTGCGTGCCGATGACGATATCGACGGTGCCTTCGTTGATCTGCTGGATCGCCGCGTTGACTTCCTTCGTCGACTTGAAGCGCGACAGTTCCGCGATGCGCACCGGCCAGTCGGAGAAGCGGTCGGTGAACGTCTGCACGTGTTGCTCGGCGAGCAGCGTAGTGGGCGAGAGCAGGGCGACCTGCTTGCCGCCGAGCACCGCGATGAACGCCGCGCGCAACGCGACCTCGGTCTTGCCGAAGCCGACGTCGCCGCACACGAGGCGGTCCATCGGTTTACCGCTCGTCATGTCGCCGATCACGGCGGCGATTGCCGCGGCCTGGTCGGGCGTTTCCTCGAAGCCGAAGCTTTCGGCGAACTTCGTGTAATCGCGCGGATCGAGCGGGAATGCGTGGCCCTGGCGCAGCGCGCGGCGCGCGTACAGATTCAGCAGTTCGGCGGCGGTGTCGCGGATCTGTTGTGCAGCCTTGCGTTTGGCCTTTTCCCACTGGCCGGAGCCGAGCGAATGCAACGGCGCGCTTTCCGGATCGGCGCCGCTGTAGCGCGAGATGACGTGTAGCTGCGCGACCGGTACGTAGAGCTTGCTGTCGCCCTGGTATTCGAGGTGCAGGAACTCGGTGTCGCCTTCGCCGAGATCCATTGTCACGAGGCCCATGTAGCGGCCGATGCCGTGCTGCGAATGCACCACCGGATCGCCGATCTTCAGCTCCGACAGATCGCGCACCATCGAATCGACGTTGCTTGCCTGTTCCTGCCGACGCCGCCCGGCGCGGCGCGCGAGCGGGCCGTACAGTTCCGTTTCGGTGACGACCGCGATGCCTTCGGCGGGAATCGCGAAGCCGCTCGACAGCGGTGACACGCCTAGCGCGAAGCGTGCATCGGTGGTGAGCCAGTCGAAGTAGCTGTCGGTCGACGCGGGCTTCAGATGATTGTCGACGAACAGTTGCATGATCGTCTCGCGCCGGCCCGCCGATTCTGCGGCGAACAGCACGCGATGCGGCGTCGTGTCGAGATACGCACGCAATGCGGCGATCGGATCTTCCGCGTGACGGTCGATGGCGAGGTTCGGCAGCGGCGTCGCCCAGCCGCCGCCCGCGTCGCCCGGCAGCACAAGTCGCGCGAACGGCTTAGCCAGCGTGAAGAAATCCTCGTCGGAGAGAAACAGGCGCTCTGGGTCGAGAATCGGCCGGTCGCGATCGTGCGAGAGGAAGTTGTGACGCTGCTTCGTGTCGTTCGTGAAGCGCCGGATTGCCGCTTCCAGATCGCCGACGAATGCCAGTTGCGCGCGCTCCGGCAAATAGTGGAAGAGCGTGGCTGTATCTTCGAAGAAGAGCGGCAGGTAATACTCGATACCCGCCGACGGCACGCCGTTGCCGATGTCCTTATAGATCGACGCGCGGCTCGGATCGCCTTCGAACACTTCGCGCCAGCGGCTGCGAAACACGGTGCGCGCGGCTTCGTCGAACGGAAATTCGCGGCCCGGCAGCAGGCGTACATCGCGCACCGGATAGAGGCTGCGTTGCGTATCGGGATCGAATGCGCGGATCGAGTCGACCTGATCGTCGAAGAGGTCGATACGGTACGGCAGCGGCGAGCCCATCGGATACAGGTCGATCAGCGAACCGCGCACGCAGTATTCGCCGGGACGCACGACCTGACTCACGTGCTCGTAGCCGGCCAGCGTCAGCTGCGACTTCAGCTTCGCTTCGTCGAGCCGCTCGCCCTGCGTGAACGAGAACGTGTACGCCGCCATGAACGACGCCGGCGGCATCCGGTACAGCGCCGTCGTGGCGGGCACGAGCAGGATGTCGCAACGGCCTTCGCCGAGATCATGCAGCGTGGCGAGCCGCTCGGAGACGAGATCCTGGTGCGGTGAGAACGTGTCGTAAGGCAGCGTTTCCCAGTCGGGCAGCAGGCGCACGCGGGCTTCGGGCGCAAAAAACGCGATTTCCTGCGTCAGACGCTGCGCATCGACTGCGCTCGCGCAGACGACCGCCAGCAGCGGCACCTGTTCGCGGTAGGCGAGGTGGTATCGGGCGATCAGAAGCGCATCGGATGAGCCGTGCGTGCCGTCGAAGGCGAAACGCTGGCCGGCCTTGACCAGCGCGACGGGCGGGGTGGACTGCAATGAAGCGGCGATATCTGGCATAACGAAAAAGGCAGCCCTGGCTCACACGTGAGCGGCAAGTTTACGCGCGTCCCGAGGTGGATGCGAAGGACCTATTATAAAATCCGTCCTTCACTTTGACTTTCCCGGCGTTCGCCCTCGTGACTTCACGTCTTTTTGCCCTGATCCCCTCCGCCGGAACCGGCAGCCGTTCAGGCGCCGCGATGCCCAAGCAGTATCGTACGGTCGCGGGCCGAGACATGCTTTATTACTCGCTGGCCGCGTTCGATGCGTGCAGCGAATTTGCACAGACACTCGTTGTGATCGCCCCCGACGACCAGCATTTCGACGCCCGCCGGTTCGCCGGCCTGCGTTTCGCCGTGCGCCGCACGGGCGGGGCGTCGCGCCAGGCCTCGGTGCTGAACGGCCTGCATGGGCTCGCCGAATTCGGCGCCAGCGACGACGACTGGGTGCTGGTGCACGACGCCGCACGCCCGGGCATCACGTCGGCGCTGATCCGCTCGCTGGTCGCGGCGTTGAAGGACGACCCTGTGGGCGGCATCATGGCGCTCCCCGCCGCCGACACACTCAAGCGCATCACGCCGGACAGCGACAACCGGATTGCCCGCACCGAGGCCCGCGACGGCCTGTGGCAGGCGCAGACGCCGCAGATGTTCCGCGTCGGCATGCTGCGCGAGGCGATTCTGCGCGCCCAGCAGGACGGCCACGATCTCACCGACGAAGCCAGCGCCATCGAGTGGCTCGGCCATGCGCCGCGCCTCGTGCAGGGCAGTCTGCGCAACTTCAAGGTCACGTATCCGGAAGATTTCGATCTCGCGGACGCAATTCTCAGCCGGCCAGCGGCTTCCTGATTCAACAACGGACGACAGGACACCAGTACATATGGATTTCAGGATCGGACAGGGTTATGACGTGCACGCGCTCGTGCCGGGGCGGCCGCTCATCATCGGCGGCGTGACGGTGCCGTACGACCGCGGCCTGCTCGGCCATTCCGACGCCGACGTGCTGTTGCACGCGATCACCGACGCGCTGTTCGGCGCGGCGGCGATGGGGGACATCGGACGTCACTTTCCGGATACGGACGAGCGCTTCAAGGGCGCGAATTCCCGCGTGCTGCTGCGCGAATGCGCGAAGCGGGTGACGGATGCGGGTTTTGTGATCGGCAATGTCGACAGCACCGTGATCGCGCAGGCGCCGAAGCTCGCGCCACATATCGACGCGATGCGCGCGAATATCGCTGAAGATCTGAACCTGCCGCTGGATCGCGTCAACGTGAAGGCGAAGACCAACGAGAAGCTCGGTTATCTGGGGCGAGGCGAGGGGATCGAAGCACAGGCGGCAGTGCTGCTCTCCCGTGCCTGATCGTTCTTCGTAGCGGGCGCGTCGGTCCAGTGGATTTCACGCGTCAGTTCCGACGGTATTAAAAAACGCCACGCGGTTATTACGCGTGGCGTTTTTTTGTGGCGCACCGTCCCGCATTGCGAGAAGGCTGCGCTACCGGCTGCTGTGCTCTCGCGCAGCGCCGGCTGCTTACTTCCCTTCAGCCGAAATCACCAGCGCTGCCGCGTTGATCACCGCGGCAATGCGACCGACGTCGCGTAGCTGCGTGGTGCTCATGCCTTCGGCGACCAGGTTCTCCGCGTGCGATTTCACGCAGAAGTGGCACTTGCCGATGATCGAAGCCGCGAGTGCATACATCTCGAAGCGACGTTTCTCCACGCCACCGTGCGACGCGTACGCGTTCATCCGCAGGCCGGCCGGTTGCGTCTTCAGATCGGCATTGTCGGCCATCTCGAGGTACGGATACCAGACGTTGTTCATGCCCATCAACGCGGCTGCCGTCAGCACGCCGTTCGTTTCTTCCGGCGACAGCGCGCCCGAATCGCGGATCGCATCGACGATCACATGGCTCTTCGCCGCGAACGCCGCCGCCAGCGCGACGCCAACCGCGTCCGTGCCTTCCAGCGACGAGCGGGCAATCGTGCCGTCCAGATTCAGGCGGATATCTTTCGCGTAGTCGGGAACGAGCTCTTTAATCGAAGCAAGGAATTCCATTGATATCTCCTATCAGATTGCCGATAAAAAAGCCCGCCGGCTCTTTCAAGCTTAGCGGGCTTTCCACTGCAATACTTACAGCGTCGAGCCGCCGACCGCGCGGTTGCACGGGCACAGTTCGTCCGTTTGCAGACCGTCGAGAATACGCAGCACTTCTTCCGGGTTACGGCCGACGTTCAGGTTGTTCACCGAAACGTGCTGGATCGTGTTCTCCGGATCGACGATGAACGTCGCGCGCAGTGCGACGCCGGCTTCCTTGTCGCGCACGCCGAGCTGGTCGATCAGTTCGCCCTTCACGTCGCCGAACGCGTAGTGGTTCAGCTTGTTCAGGTCCTTGTGCTCACGGCGCCATGCGAGCTTGACGAATTCGTTGTCGACGCTGCCGCCGAGCAGAACGGCGTCACGCTCGTCGAAGTCCTTGACCAGCTTGCCGAACTCGACGATTTCCGTCGGGCACACGAACGTGAAGTCCTTCGGGTAGAAGTAGATGATCTTCCACTTGCCCGGGAACGACTGTTCGGTGATTTCTTCGAACGCCGACACGCCGTTTTCTTCGTGATTGTTGAAGCCCGGCTTGGCTGCTGTGACGGTGAAAGCTTCGAGTTTATCGCCCACGGTTTTCATGCAGATACTCCTGTATGTGTTGGAAAAACAATCTGTTCAAGCTGCCTGCTCGTTGTAACGCATGCTGCGCTACACAAATTTCACTATAACTCTATTGATCAATCAAATCAATAGTTTTTAACTAACAAAGCGGATAGCTTTTATTCACTGGCCCGATAGGCATGAGCCATGCGTCTCCATTTTTTGGGTGTTACGAGGCTGCCGCCGTTCGGCGCGCATCGGGCGCGCCGGCCTGTGAAATGGCGGCCGGTTCAGATGCCCTTGGCAAGTGGGAAGTCGATCGTGACTTCGAGCCCGGGGCCAGGCGTCCGGTTGCGCAGACGCAGCGAGCCGCGATAACGGCCAACGAGCCGCTGCACGATCGCCATGCCCAAACCCGTGCCGTTCGCCTGACTGCGCGCCGAATTGACACGATAGAACGGTCGTGTGACAAGCGCGAGCTGGTCTTCGGGAATACCGGGGCCTTCGTCCACCACGGACAGTTCCACGCGCGAGTGCGACACGCGCGTTTCGATGACGACACGCGGAATGCCGTCGCCGTCGCTCAGCCCATACTTGCGCGCGTTCTCGACCAGATTGCCGACGACGCGCCGCATGTCGGTTTCATCCGCCTCGACAACCGCCGACGGCGCGAGCCGCGTGACGAGGCGCATGCCGTCCTCGCTTGCCATACGCGCAGCCAGTTCTCCTGCGATCACGGAAAGGTCGACCGGTTCAGTCATTCGTTGCACTGGACGCGCGTAATCAAGGAAGCGGCCGATGATCATGTCCATCTGCTCGATGTCGTCGACCATCGCATCTTTCGTGCTCTGATCCGACGGACTCATTTCCGTTTCGAGCCGCAGCCGCGCGAGCGGCGTGCGCAGATCGTGCGAAATGCCGGCGAGCATCAGCGCGCGATCGGCCTCGAGCTGTTCGAGGTCGGTCACCATCTGGTTGAAGCTGCGGTTGGTTTCGGCGGCCACGCCCATGCCGCGCTCCGGCAGCGGCTCAGGCGATTGCCCGGAACCCACCTTGCGCGCGGCCATCGCTAGCCGCGCGAACGGTCTGTTCACGAGACTCGTGATGAACGCCGCGCCGAATAGCGATAGTGCGAGCGCAAAGATGCCCCATCCGGCCCACTGCAGGCCGGTGACGTTGTCGAGCTGATCGCGATCGAGCGCGACCCAGTAGTCGTCGTCGTCGATCTTGAAGCTGATCCATACGCCGGGGATGTCGTTGACCGTCTGCGCGATGATGGTGTCGTCGCCGAGACGGCCGCGGATGTCGTGTTCGATCAACCGGTTGAGCGACTCGTCCGGTTGCAGGCGGTATTTATCCGTGGTTTCGCGCGGGTACACGCGCACCCCTTCATTGCTTTCCAGATCCTGCAGCAACGCGCGCCGCAGGTCGGGATCGGAATAAAGGAGGGCGGTGCGCGTGAGCTTCACGATGGCGACGAGCTGCAACGCCACGCGCTGCGCGCGCGGCTCGCGTTCGATCACCCGGAAGCTCTGGAACCATGCGGCGAGACTGACCGCGATCAACAGTGCGATCAGCAGAAAGGTCCGCCAGAAAAGGCCGCCGAACGCGAGCGTCAGGAGGCGCCGGTCGATCCGCATGGGCCCTTCTCGTCAGAAAGCAGGAGCGACAACCTCAGGAATACCGTCAAGCTGCGCCGTCGGGAATGAAAACATAGCCGAGACCCCACACCGTCTGGATAAAGCGCGGGCTGCCCGGATCCGGTTCGATGAGCTTGCGCAGACGCGAAATCTGCACGTCGAGGCTACGGTCGAACACTTCGTATTCACGCCCACGCGCGAGTTCCATCAGCTTTTCGCGCGACAGCGGCTGGCGCGGATGACGCGCGAATACCTTCAGCACGGAGAACTCGCCGGTGGTCAGCGGAATTTCCTGGCCGGCCTTGGTGAGCGTACGTGTTGCAAGATTGAGCGCGAACTCGCCAAACTCGAAGACCTCGGTGGTTTCGGATGGCGCGCCTGGCAGTTCCGACGGCGACTGACGGCGCAGCACCGCGTGAATGCGCGCGACCAGTTCGCGCGGATTGAATGGCTTCGGCAGATAGTCGTCGGCGCCCATTTCGAGCCCGACGATGCGATCGACGTCTTCACCCTTCGCCGTCAGCATGATGATCGGCGTGCGATCGTTGCTGCCGCGCAGACGCCGGCAGATCGAGAGACCATCCTCGCCAGGAAGCATCAGGTCGAGCACGAGCAGATCGAACCGCTCCCGGACCCACAGCTTGTTCATTGACGGCGCGTTTTCAGCGACATAGACATTGAAGCCCTGTTCGCCCAGATAGCGGCGCAGCAAATCGCGCAGACGCGGATCGTCGTCGACGACGAGGATTTTTGAAGGGTTTTTGGTTTCCATAGTCGGCATCTTAGCGCGATTACAAAGCGGTGCCTGTTCGCACCAATTATCGGGTTACAGTCAGTTACAAAATTTACCCTGCCGGTGGCACGGCGTAAAGCGTGCGCGCTTACACTCCTTTACTGTTTGCGGCTGTTCGGTAGATACTTCATTCGACAAAAACTTTAGCACCCCGGCCATTACCGGGGTCTGCACACGCATTTGAGGTACCGGTTGCCGCGCCACGAAGGGAAAAAAATGAAGGGAGGGGTTTGGCCGAACGTGCGCTTGCGCGTGATTGCACTGGCGGTTGCCGGCACGCTCTCTGGCACATTGGCTACCATGCCCGCCCACGCCCAGCCTGCGCCGGACCGGATGGCGAATCCCCGCTCGCCCGGGTACAACGGGAACAAGGTACCGCGTGCGCCGCACGCCGCAACTGTCGACCAGCCAGCATCGGACATCATGATGCACACCGCAGTTCCCCCCGATCTCGATCAACGTCGCCGCGATGGTCACATGACGCCCGAAGAACGCCGCCTGCTGCGTCAGCACATCGAAGATGCGGTACGTGAGCTTTACAAGCGGTAAGGCGTTTGCGTTCGCCTGACGTTCGCCCGACGTTGACTGTCAGTCGAGAACGATCCCTTGCGCTTTTCGCGCGCATGAAAAATTTCGTAGCAATTCCATCGTCAACTATCGCGCGTCGACTGCCGTTGAGCGTGTAACGTAGATCTTCGTTGCCGGCGCGAACGCCTTCCTTTGATGCGCTCGCATCACGTTACGTTCAGGGACAATGGACGATGCAAACCTTCCTCACGCTCAATCGCTTGATGCCGGCGCTCGTTTGCCTCGCGTTGGGCGCCGGCATTGCGCCAGCGCTGGCTTCAGCTTCGACTTCGACTTCGACTGCGGTTGCGCAGGACGGCGCATCGCATGCGGCCCGGCCGAAGCATCATGCGGTCACATTGAAAGCGGGCGACGAAACGGACGCCATCCTCGACGCGGACGACGCGCGCCTCTTCCTCACCCGCACCGGCTTCGCACCCGATAGCAATGAAGTCGCGCAATACGTCGGGCTCACACGCGAGCAGGCGGTCGACAAGGTGCTCGGCGGCGTGCGCACTGAGGCCGCGACGCCGTTGCCGGCATGGACGGCCGAACCGCTCCCGACGCGCGCCGAACGCAAGGCGTGGACGCCCGACCAGCGTCGCGACGAACAGCGGATGCGTCGCCAGCGCTATGAGGAGTTGCGCGCGTGGTGGATTCGCGAAATGGCGACGACGCCTTCGCCACTCACCGAGCGCATGACGCTCTTCTGGCACAACCACTTCACGTCCGGTCAGGACAAGGTGCCGTTTCCGCAGGTCATGGCGCGGCAGGACGCGCTGCTGCGCCGCGAAGCGTTCGGCAATTTCGGCGTGATGCTGCACGACGTCGCAAAAGATCCGGCGATGCTGCTGTATCTCGACGGCGCGGGCAATCGCAAGGGGAAGCCCAACGAGAATTTCGCGCGTGAAGTGATGGAACTGTTCACGCTCGGCGAAGGCCACTACTCGCAGCAGGACGTATCGGAAGCGGCGCGCGCCTACACCGGCTGGAGTCTCGATCCCGATACGCAGACCTATCTCTGGCGGCCGAATTTCCACGACGATGGCAGCAAGACGGTGTTCGGCGAGAGCGGTCCGTTTGATGGCGATCAGATGCTCGATATCCTGCTCGCGCGTCCGGAGACCGCGACGTTCGTCACGACGCGGCTGTGGCGCGAGTTTGTCTCGGACACGCCGGGCGCCGCGCAGGTTGCGAGCGTTGCCGACCGCTTCCGCGCGAGTCACTACGACATCAAGGTCGCACTGCGCGGTCTGCTCCTCACTGACGCGTTCTGGCGCGACGACAATCGCGGTGTGCTCGTGAAGTCGCCGGTGGAGTTCGTGGTCGGCACGCTGCGCGCGTTTGACATCAGCTACGAGAACACCGCGCCGTTCGCCGCAGCGACGCGCAATCTCGGCGAGAATCTGTTCTATCCGCCGAATGTGAAGGGCTGGCCAGGCGGCCAGACGTGGATCAACAGCTCGACGCTGCTCGCGCGCAAGCAGTTCGTCGAGCAGATGTTTCGCGCGACTGAAACTGCGGGCCCGCGTCGAACGCAAAGCGGTAATGCCATGGACATGAGCGACAACGCGGCGGGCTCGATGCAGCGCGCGATGGCGCGCGTCGGGCAGGGCGGCGTCAGATTCGACCTCGATGGCTGGCTCGCGCGCTACAACACAAAGCCGGACGCGAAGCCCGGGCTCTCGACCGAACTGCAGTTACAGCACGCGGTGCTGCCGCTTGCGCCCGTCGATGCGATCGCGACAGATTCGACGGGCAGTGCGTATCTGGAAGCGTTGCTGATGGACCCGGTGTACCAGCTGAAATGAGCGCGCGTCGATGAAAGTGCAAAGAGCGCAAAGAGTCGAACTAAAAGACGAACGAGGTGCGGCATGAAACGACGCGATTTCCTTGCGATGACATCGGCGGCAGGCGCCGCGCTGTGGTTGCCGGCGGCGTTCGGCGCGCAGTGGGGCGCGGCGCGCGAAGGTGCCGCGGTGTCGGACGGATCGCGGGACTTGTCGGGTGCGACGTCGGGCGCGCGGGGTTATAGCAATCTGTTGATCCTCGTCGAACTGAAAGGCGGCAATGACGGCCTGAACACGGTCATTCCGTACGCCGATCCCGCTTACTATCAACTGCGCAAAAACATCGGCATCAAACGCGAGCAGATGATTCCGCTCGATGAGCGCACGGCGCTGCATCCCGCATTGCTGCCGCTGATGCCGCTCTGGCAGGATCATCAGCTCGCCATCGTGCAGGGCGTGAGCTATCCGCAGCCGAACCTGTCGCATTTCCGTTCGATCGAAATCTGGGACACCGCATCGCGTGCGGATCAGTATCTGCGCGACGGCTGGCTTTCGCGGGCGTTTGCGCAGCGTCCAGTGCCGGCCGGTTTCGCCGCCGATGGCGTCGTGATCGGCAGTGCGGAGATGGGGCCGCTCGCGAACGGCGCGCGCGCAATCGCGCTTGTCAATCCGGCGCAGTTTGTGCGCGCGTCGCGGCTTGTCACGCCGGTTTCACTGCAGGAGCGTAACCCCGAACTCGCGCACATTCTCGACGTCGAGAACGACATCGTGAAAGCCGCCGATCGTTTGCGTCCCGTGCCCGGCGCGCGCGATGGCCAGCTCCAGCTGAAGACGACGTTTGCGTCGGGCGCGTTCGGAACATCCATCAAGACAGCGATGCAGGTGCTGGCGGCTGGCGACACGGCGCAAGGCAAACCCTTGGAAGATCAGGGCGTCGCCGTAATCCGTCTGACGTTGAACGGCTTCGATACGCATCAGAACCAGCCCGGCCAGCAGGCTGCCTTGCTGAGGCAACTGGCGGAAGGGTTTGTGTCGATGAGATCGGCGCTGATCGAGATGGGCCGCTGGGATAACACGCTGGTGATGACGTACGCGGAATTCGGACGGCGTCCGCGCGAAAACCAGAGCAATGGCACTGATCACGGTACCGTGGCGCCGCACTTCGTGATGGGCGGGCGTGTGCGCGGCGGCCTGTACGGCGTGCCGCCGGTGCTCGCGCAACTCGACGGGAACGGCAATCTGCCGGTGGGCATCGACTTCCGGCAGATGTACGCAACGGTGCTCGGGTCCTGGTGGGGGCTCGACTCAGCGAGCATTCTTCAGCAGCGGTTCGAGCCGCTGCCTCTGTTGCGGGTGTGACGGGCTGACGCGGATTTGCGCGCGTGGAACCCCTAAGAGTTGACCGCTGGAGTCAACCGGGAAAAAGACTGGTGCGAGGAAGGGGACTCGAACCCCTACACCATTGCTGGCGTCAGGACCTAAACCTGGTGCGTCTACCAATTTCGCCATCCTCGCAGCCGGGTGGAATGCGTGAGCACGCTACCCGATGTTCTGGCTCGCCCCCGTCGCCTCATTGCGTGTATTGCCCGCAAAAGCAGCGTCCGAAAGCGTAAGCGCGAAATTCTAACCGATTGGCCAACGCTTGTCTGCATCTGCGACATGGATCGCGATGCTACAATTTTCGGCTTGCCGCACCGCAGGGTGCGCGCCATCTGCATCCGATTCCTCACGCCCCCAATCCAGTGAATTTCGACGACTATTGCCAGCAGAAAGCCGCGCCGCCTGGTTCGAGCGCCTATTACGCGCTACGTCAGGCGTCCGTCGCCCGCCAGCCGCTTTTGACCGCCCTGTTCGCGTTGCGCCGCGAGTTCGAGGAGACCGTCAAGGAAACGAGCGATCCGACCATCGGTCGTACGAAGCTCGCGTGGTGGCAGAAGGAAATCGCGGCGCTTGCCGCAGGTGAACCGTCGCATCCGGTGTCGAAGGCGCTGGCCGCGTACCAGGGAAACGTCGAGGCTGAATATCCATCGCTGCAGGCGCTGCTTGCCGGATACGAGATGGATCTCGACCAGGCGCGTTATCTCGACTATCCGAACCTGCAGCGGTATATGGTGAGCGTCGGCGGTACGTTTGCGACGCTCGTCGCACGCGCTACTGCGCGCGACCCGGTGAAGGCGTCGAACTGGGCCGCGCCGCTTGGTCAGGCGCTGATGCTCGCGCAGTTCGTCGAAGAACTCGGCAACGACGCGCGCCACGGTCGCATCTATGTTCCGATCGACGAAATGCAGCGCTTCAATGTAACGGCGGCGGATCTGATCAACCGCCGTTACACCGATGCGTTCACCGAACTGATGCGCTTCCAGACGGCCCGCGCACACGACGCAGTCACCGCCGCGCTCACCGCCATCCCGGCGGACGAACGGCCGACGCAACGCACGCTCCGCGCGCAGGCCGCGCTGTCCGTTGCCGTGCTCGACGAAATCGAACGCGAAGGCTACAAGGTGCTGCATCAACGGATCGCGTTGACGCCGATCCGCAAGCTGTGGATCGCGTGGCGCGCAGCGCGCCAGCGCTGAGCAGACCGACGGCGGCAGCAGTGAGGTTGTCCCGTCAGCATGCTGGCTTCGTCGGGGTCATTCTTCTGATTGAAGCGCGGCTGTGCGCCGCGATCTGTTGGTTGCGCGCGCAACCAGATCCTCCTATCCTGCGCTGACGCACCCTGGCGTCGAAAGACAGTGTCATGCCCGCAACGCGGGCGAGGAGACTGGAATGTCAGCCACCGATGAAATCCATTCCGGCAGCACCGAATCCGGAAGCGACCACGGCAATCAACGCGAACGGACGCTGCGCGTCGAGCTGGCGGGCACGTATCGCGTTTTCGCAATGCTGGGCTGGACCGAGCTGATCTATAACCACATCACTGTCCGGTTGCCGGGCCCTGACACGCACTTTCTGATCAACCCGTTTGGCCTGCATTACAGCGAGGTGACGGCGTCGAATCTCGTCAGGATCGACCTCGACGGGCGCGTCGTCGGGGAGTCGAAATACTGTGTCAATCCGGCCGGTTTCGTCGTGCACGCCGCGATCCATCGAACGGTGCCTCACGCGCATTGCGTGATGCACACCCATACGACCGCTGGGCTCGCGGTTGCCTGCTCGCAGGTCGGACTGGACAACGCCAGCTTTTATTCGGCGCAGCTGCGCGGGCGCCGTCGCGTATCACGATTTCGAAGGCATCACCGTGCGAGCCGACGAAGGGCCGCGCCTCGTCGCGAGTCTGGGTGACAGGTCCTTGATGATTTTGCGCAATCACGGCCTGCTCGCGATCGGCGCGACGATCGCTCAGACCTTTTCGCGCCTGTGGACGCTCAATCGCGCCTGCGAGATCCAGCTGGCGACGGCCGCGCTCGGACCGTCGCGCATCATTCCCGACGAGATCGCCGAACGCTGCACGCAGGATGCGTTGCAGTTCGATCCGAGGTAGGGTGCGGGTCAGGACGTGCTTGACGCGTTGCTGCGCCAGGTCGATCGTGTCGATCCGTCATACAGGGAGTAACGCAGTCATGAATTCTCCGCAAGTCAGGACAGCCGTAGTGGGCGCCGGTGCGATCGGCGGCCTGATCGCCGCCGCGGCGGTAAGGACAGGCCACGACGTGAGCGTGCTCGCGCGCGGCAAGACGCTCGACGCGATTCGCGCCGACGGCATTCGCATCGTCGGCGATGACGGTGACGAAGGCGAAACCACCTCACGCGTGACCGCCGACGATGATGCCGCGCGGCTCGGCGTCCAGGATTTCGTCGTGGTCGCGCTTAAGGCGCAGGCATTGCCCGGCGTCGCGGAAAGCCTGCGGCCGATGATCGGTCCGTCCACGGTGATCGTCGCTGCGATGAACGGACTGCCGTGGTGGTTTCTGGACGGCATGAGCGGTCCGCTCGCCGGCCAGCACATCGAAGCCGTGGACCCGGGCGGCGTTGTGTCGGCCGCGTTGCCGCCCGCACAGTCGATCGGGTGCGTCGTGCACCTGTCTTCATCGACCGACGCGCCCGGTGTGATCCGGCGCGGTCGCGGTAACCATCTGATCGTGGGAGCACCCGATACCGCGCTTCAGGTGCAGGCGAACGTGTTTTCCGCCGCGATGCGCGAGGGTGGCTTCGACGTCACCGTATCGGACGACATCCGCACGGAGATCTGGGTCAAGCTGTGGGGCAACATGAACATGAATCCGTTGAGCGCGCTGAGCGGATCGACTGCGGACGTGCTGCTCGACGATCCGCTCACTCACGCACTCGTACTCAGGATGATGGAAGAGGCCGACGCGATCGGCACGCGTCTCGGTCTTTCCACCGGCATGACCGCGCCCGGGCGTGTAGCGGTGACGCGCAAACTCGGTGCCTTCCGGACGTCGATGCTGCAGGACCTCGAGGCGGGGCGGCCGCTCGAGATCGGGCCGATTGTCGGCGTGTTTCCCGAGCTCGGCCGCAAGCTCGCTATACCGACGCCGTTCTGCGATGCCGTGCTCGGGCTGCTGCGTCAGCGCGCGGCCAACAATGGCCAATAGCAGGCAACGGTGGGGCGGCCGCGAGGCCTCGGGCTGCAGCGGCCGGCAGTGCGGAGCAGCGCGCTTTAATGCGAATCAGGCTTCGCGCGCCAGCATGCTTTCGATGACCTTGTCGAGCGCATCGCTGAGCGTGGCCTGTTCCTTCTCATCGAGGCACGCGAACAGATCCACATTCCATTTGCGCGCGATCGGCATCACGCGACGATAGAGCGCGCGTCCTTCAGTTGTCAGCGACACCAGCACGACGCGGCCATCTTCTTCGCTCGCTTCCCGCTTGACGAGCCCCTGCCGGATGAGCGCCTCGGCCGCGCGGCTCGCCTGACTCTTGTCGAGATTCGCGTGCCGCGCCAGATCCATGATCGAAAACGGCCCGAACGACCCCACCGACGCGATCACACGTGCTTCCGGAAGCGTGACATCGAGCTTCTCCTGATAGCGTTCGCCAATGCCGCGTTCGGCAAGCTTGTTCAGGACATGCAGGCGATACGTCAGGAACTGCTCGAGTCCGGTTTTGGCGGATGCCTTCATGATGTTCCCGGGTTGGGTGGATGCAATCGTGCCGCTGTGATTGTTGCCGCATCCGCGGAGCGGGTCAACGCGCGCCGTACTTCAGCCGCGTGAGCTGTTCCGCTTCGTTCTCGAGCAGCCGCGCTGCGTCGCGGATCGCGACTTCCAGCGTGACCGGTCCCGGTGCGGGTGAGAAGCAGCCGGTGAAGTGCTCTGAAAGACGGGGAAGCGCGGCGGCATCGACAGCGCCGGACAGCAGCGTGGCGGGCACGCCTCTAGCCTGCGCATGACGGCACGCGATGAACGGCGCCTTGCCGTGCAGCGTCTGCACGTCCGACCGGCCTTCGCCCGTGATCAGCCAGTTGGCGCCTTCGAGCGCGGTGTCGAGCCCGATCTGCTGCGCGACGACTTCCGCGCCGGGCTGAAACTGCGCGCCGAGCATGTGAAGCGCGAATCCAAGGCCGCCCGCCGCGCCTGCGCCGGCCTCATTGCGCGCCGTACGGTTGAGCGCGGGCTCGAGCAGATCGGCGAAACGGGCGAGGGCAGCGTCGATCTGCCCGACCTGCTCGGACCTGACACCTTTCTGCGGACCGAACACGGCGGTTGCACCGTGTTCGCCGGTGAGCGGATTATCGACATCGGACATGCCCGTGAAGCTCGCGCCGGCGAGCCGCGCGTCAAGTTGCGATGCGTCGACGCGCGCAAGTTTCGCAAGGTGTTCCGGCGTGGGCTCGAGTTCCTGCCCCTGTGCATCGAACAGCTTCAGCCCGAGCCCGACGAGGAGGCCCGCGCCGCCATCGTTCGTGCTGCTGCCGCCGAGTGCCACGAAGAACCGCCGCACGCCGGTATCGAGCAGTGCGCGGATCGCTTCACCCATGCCGCGCGTGCTGCGTGCTTCGACCGGCACACCCATGCCGACCGGATCGGTAATCCCGACGATTTCCGCTGTTTCGATGATCGCGCTGCCGTCTGCGAGCAGGCCTGTGGCTGCCTCGCGTGCCGGGCCTGCCGCGCCGCTCACCGTCAGCATTGAACGCTTGCCGCCGCACGTGAGCATGGCGTCGAGCGTACCTTCGCCACCATCGGCCATCGGACAGATGCGCACGACCGCGTCCGGTCGCGCGCGCTGAATGCCGGCAGCGATGGCTGCGGCAACCTGATCGGCGCCGAGAGAGCCTTTGAAAGAATCGGGAGCGATGACGACGACAGGCGTGGACGACGGATTCGGCATGGTGTCTCGTGTAGGTTGTTGTCGGGCGACGCGGACTCCAGCAGGCTGAAGTTCGAGCGTGTGCGATAGCTTAGCAGCATGGCGTCGACGGCTGAATATGCCGGATGGCATAGAGGCTATCGAACGGGGCGAGCCGTGCGGGCGCCCACATCGTCGGTGGACGGAATGGGGCGACCGTAGACGGGGAAAAGACCCGGATATGGACCCGATGACGGGGAAAAAACCGGCAAAACATCGAATCCCGGCTAGGCGCGCAAATAGTTTGCTAAAATATTCGGCTCTTCTGACCCAAACCGTGTTGCAGGCGCCCCGAGGGCCCGCGGCGAGAGGTGCGCGATCGATGCAGGCTGTGCCCGGAACCGGGCGTCAAAAGGCGGCATCGAGAGGCAGCACGGCAAAGATAACTGATTCGCTCGAATAATTTTAGGACGATTGAAGCCATGGCTAACGTTGTTGAAAACCTCGGCAAGCTCGAACGCCGCGTAACGATTTCCCTGCCGAAAGACACCGTTCGGAAGGAAGTGGACTCGCGTATCCGCCAGCTGGCGAAGAATGTGCGTATGCCGGGCTTCCGCCCGGGCAAGGTGCCGCTCAAAATGGTGACGCAACAGTATTCGGGCCAGGTGGAAGCTGAAGTGCTGAGCGACAAGGTCGGCAAGGAATTCTTCGATATCAGCCGCGCGGAAAACCTGCGCGTTGCTGGTCAGCCGAGCTTCGCGCCGAAGACCGACGCCGCGGAAAGCGACTACGCATTCGACGCCACGTTCGAGGTTTACCCTGAAGTGAAGCTGGGCGACGTCGCGACGGCTGAAATCGAACGCACCACGACTACGATCAGCGAAGCGGAAATCGACCGCACGCTGGATATTCTCCGCAAGCAGCGCGTCCATTACCACGCACGCGGTGAAGCCGGCGAACATGGCGACGGCGGCGGCGAAACGGCAGCGAAAGAAGGTGACCGCGTCACGGTCGACTTCGTCGGCAAGATCGACGGTGAAGTGTTCCAGGGCGGCAGCGCCGACGATTTCGCATTCGTGCTCGGCGAAGGCCGCATGCTGCCGGAATTCGAAAAGGCAGCGGCAGGCCTTACGGCCGGCGAGTCGAAGGAATTCGATCTGGCGTTCCCGGCTGACTATCACGGCAAGGACGTCGCTGGCAAAACGGCGCAGTTCACGGTCACGATGAAGAAGATCGAATGGCCCCACCTGCCGGAAATCGACGCTGAATTCGCGAAGTCGCTCGGTATCGAAGACGGCGATCAGGTCAAGATGCGCGGCGAAATCAAGGACAACCTCGAACGCGAAGCAAAGCGTCGCACGCAGGCGATCGTCAAGAACCAGGTCATGGACGCGCTCCTGAAGATCTCGGAACTCGACGTGCCGAAGGCGCTGATCGAACAGGACCAGCAACGCCTCGTCGAGATGGCGCGTCAGGATCTGCAGCAACGCGGCGTGCCGAACGCTGCCGACGCACCGATCCCGGCTGAAATGTTCGCTGAACAGGCTGAACGTCGCGTGAAGCTCGGTCTCGTGCTGGCTGAACTCGTGAAGGCGAATGAACTGCAGGCCAAGCCGGAACAGATCCGCGCTGAAGTCGACGAATTCGCGAAAAGCTACGAAGACCCGAAGGAAGTCGTCCGCTGGTATTATTCGAACCAGCAGCGCCTGGCGGAAATGGAAGCGTACGTCGTTGAAGCCAACGTCGTCGATTTCGTTCTCGGCAAGGCCAAAGTGACGGACAAGGAAGTGAGCTTCGAAGAGCTGGCAAGCGCGACGGCGCAGGCATAAGCGTCGTTGTAACGGCGTGCCGGCTGTCGGAGCGACGGCCCGCACGCCGTTTTTTTATGTCCGGCGTATCGTGCGGGCTTGAAACTGGCGTCGTCGTACACACCTGCCTCACGAACAAGAACATTCCAGACAAGGATCCACTGCATGACCTTTCGCGCTCAATTGCTGGACACGTTAGCCTCCCACGCGCCCCGGGACCTCGAGGCGCAGGCGCTCGGGCTCGTTCCGATCGTCGTGGAAACGAGCGGACGTGGCGAGCGTTCGTACGACATCTATTCGCGTCTGTTGAAGGAGCGGGTGGTGTTTCTGGTCGGTGAAGTGAACGACCAGACTGCCAATCTCGTGGTGGCGCAGTTGTTGTTCCTGGAAAGCGAAAATCCGGACAAGGACATCAGCTTCTACATCAACAGCCCGGGCGGCTCCGTATCGGCCGGCATGGCGATTTACGACACGATGCAGTTCGTCAAGCCCGACGTCTCGACGCTGTGTATGGGTCTCGCGGCAAGCATGGGCGCATTCCTGCTTGCGGCGGGTGCGAAGGGCAAGCGTTTCACGCTGCCGAACGCACGCGTGATGATTCACCAGCCGCTCGGCGGCGCACGCGGGCAGGCGTCGGACATCGAAATTCAGGCACGTGAAATCCTGTACCTGAAGGAACGTCTGAACCAGCTGCTCGCGCATCACACGGGTCAGCCGGTCGAGCGCATTGCGCGCGATACCGATCGTGATAACTTCATGTCGGGTGACGACGCGCAGGCTTACGGTCTGGTTGACCAGGTTCTGCACAAGCGGCCTTAAGCGGCGTCCCTGATCGGGTGCGATGTGCCCCAAATCAGGGCAAGGGGTCAGACGAAATTCCAATGAGAAGCATCTGACCCGTCCCTGAGCGCCTGCGGCGAACACGCCGTCCCAGCTTTGCACGTCGTCCTGGGCCGACTGTGAGGCTGGAGCAAACGGCGTATCATGTAATCGAGTGTCCGGAGGCTCACACATCTATGGCGGACAAAAAAGGTTCTAACAGCGAAAAGCTGTTGTATTGCTCGTTCTGCGGCAAGAGTCAGCATGAAGTCAAAAAGCTGATTGCTGGACCGTCGGTATTCATCTGCGATGAATGTATTGATCTGTGCAACGAAATCATCCGCGACGAGGCCGCTGGCTCCGGCGTGGAGACGGGCCTGTCGAAGTCCGATCTGCCGAGTCCGCAGGAAATCCGCGAAATCCTCGATCAATATGTGATCGGCCAGGAACGTGCGAAGAAAATCCTCGCGGTCGCGGTATACAACCACTACAAGCGCCTGAAGCATCTCGACAAGAAAGACGAAATCGAGCTGTCGAAGAGCAACATCCTGCTGATCGGCCCCACGGGCTCCGGCAAGACGCTGCTCGCGCAGACGCTCGCGCGTCTCCTGAACGTGCCGTTCGTCATTGCCGATGCAACGACGCTGACGGAAGCCGGCTACGTCGGTGAAGACGTCGAGAACATCATTCAGAAGCTGCTCCAGAACTGCAACTACGAAGTCGACAAGGCCCAGCGCGGCATCGTCTACATCGACGAAATCGACAAGATCAGCCGCAAGTCCGACAACCCGTCGATTACCCGCGATGTGTCGGGCGAAGGCGTGCAGCAGGCGCTGCTGAAGCTGGTCGAAGGCACGATGGCGTCGGTGCCGCCGCAAGGTGGTCGTAAGCATCCGAATCAGGACTTCATCCAGGTCGATACGACCAATATCCTGTTCATCTGCGGTGGCGCGTTCGATGGCCTCGAAAAGGTCATCGTCGACCGTACGGAAAAGACGGGTATTGGCTTTGGCGCGAGCGTCAAGAGCAAGCAGGACCGCGACGCTGGCGAAGTGCTGCGCGAAGTGGAACCGGAAGATCTGATCAAGTTCGGCCTGATTCCGGAGCTGATCGGCCGTCTGCCGGTGGTTGCGACCCTTGGCAAGCTCGACGAAGTCGCGCTGATGAAGATTCTCGTCGAACCGAAGAACGCGCTCATCAAGCAATACCACAAGCTCTTCAATATGGAGCGGGTCGAGCTGGAGATCCGTCCGGGTGCGTTGCAGGCGGTGGCGCGCAAGGCGATTCGCCGCAAGACGGGCGCACGGGGTCTGCGATCGATCCTGGAACAGGCCTTGCTCGATGTGATGTACGAGTTGCCGACGATGAAAGGCGTAAGCAAGGTCATCATCGACGACAACGTCATCGATGGCGACGGCAAACCGTTGCTGATCTACGAAGACGCGCCCAAGGTCGCGGGTTCGAATTGATCAGCATGAAGGGGTCTGCAAAAAGCCGTTCATGGCGACGTGAACGGCTTTTTCGTTTATCTTGTGGTCAGGCTGGTTGTTTTCTCTATTGGAGTCACTGAACCTTCGGAGTCACTGAACTTTTCCCACACGCGGAGGCCTTGCAATCTTTTTTGCTGGCCTCACCTATCGAACGAACTGATTCCACTCATGGGGAAATGAAATGTCAGGAACCCAACTCCTCCCGCCGGAACGCACTACACTCCCGCTGCTCCCGCTGCGTGACGTAGTCGTATTCCCGCACATGGTGATTCCGCTCTTCGTAGGCCGCCCGAAGTCGATCAAGGCTCTCGAAGCAGCGATGGAAGGCGGCAAGCACATCATGCTCGTCGCCCAGAAAACGGCTGCAAAAGATGAGCCGACCGAAAAGGACATGTACGAAGTAGGGTGTATCGCCAACATCCTGCAAATGCTGAAGCTGCCCGATGGCACCGTAAAGGTGCTCGTCGAAGGCCTTCAGCGCGCGAAAACGCTCTCGATCGAAGAGCAGGAAACGCAGTTTTCGTGCGAAGTCATGCCGCTCGAACCCGACCACGCCGACAGCGCCGAAACTGAAGCGCTGCGCCGGGCGATCGTGTCGCAGTTCGACCAGTACGTGAAGCTGAACAAGAAGATCCCGCCGGAAATTCTGACTTCGCTTTCGGGCATCGATGAAGCAGGGCGTCTGGCCGATACGATCGCCGCGCATCTGCCGCTCAAGCTCGACCAGAAACAGCATATTCTCGAGATGTTCCCGGTCATCGAGCGCCTCGAGCATCTGCTCGCGCAACTCGAAGCCGAGATCGACATTCTCCAGGTCGAAAAGCGCATCCGCGGACGCGTGAAGCGTCAGATGGAAAAGAGCCAGCGCGAGTACTACCTGAACGAGCAGGTCAAGGCGATCCAGAAGGAACTGGGCGAAGGCGAAGAAGGTGCGGATCTCGAAGAACTCGAGAAGCGCATCACCGCTGCGCGCATGCCGAAGGAAGCCAAGAAGAAGGCCGACGCCGAGCTGAAGAAGCTCAAGCTGATGTCGCCGATGTCGGCGGAAGCGACGGTCGTGCGTAACTACATCGATACGTTGATCGGGCTGCCGTGGCGCAAGAAGAGCAAGGTCAACAACGACCTCTCGAATGCGGAACGCGTGCTCGACGAAGACCACTTCGGTCTCGAGAAAGTGAAGGAACGCATTCTCGAGTATCTCGCGGTCCAGCAACGTGTCGACAAGGTGAAGGCGCCGATCCTGTGCCTCGTTGGGCCTCCGGGCGTCGGCAAGACGTCGCTTGGACAGTCGATCGCACGCGCAACGAACCGCAAGTTCGTGCGTATGGCGCTCGGCGGCGTGCGCGACGAAGCCGAAATTCGTGGTCACCGTCGTACGTATATCGGTTCGATGCCCGGCAAGATCCTGCAAAGCCTGACCAAGGTCGGCGTGCGCAATCCGCTTTTCCTGCTCGACGAAGTCGACAAGATGGGTCAGGATTTTCGCGGCGATCCGTCGTCGGCACTGCTGGAAGTGCTTGATCCGGAACAGAACCATACGTTTGCCGATCACTACGTCGAAGTCGACTTCGATCTGTCGGACGTGATGTTCGTCGCGACGTCGAACTCGCTGAACATTCCGCCGCCGCTGCTCGACCGGATGGAAGTGATCCGCCTGTCGGGTTACACGGAAGACGAAAAGGTCAGCATCGCGCAACGTTACCTGCTGCCGAAGCAGAAGAAGAACAACGGCCTGAAGGACGGCGAGGTCGATGTGGCGGAATCAGCAATCCGCGACATCATTCGTTATTACACGCGTGAGGCGGGCGTCCGTTCGCTCGAGCGTGAAATTTCGAAGATCTGCCGCAAGGTCGTGAAGATGCTTCTGCTGAAGAAGGCGGAAGGCGCGGTGAAGGTCGACGGCAGCAATGTCGATACCTTCCTCGGCGTGCGCAAGTACGACTTCGGTCTGGCTGCGAAGGAAAACCAGGTCGGTCAGGTTACGGGCCTCGCGTGGACGGAAGTCGGCGGCGATCTGCTGACGATCGAAGCTGCGGTCATGCCGGGTAAGGGCAATGTGATTCGCACGGGTTCGCTCGGCGACGTGATGAAGGAATCCGTCGAAGCTGCGCGCTCGGTGGTCCGCTCGCGATCGCGTCGTCTTGGCATCAAGGACGAAGCGTTCGAGAAACAGGACATTCACATCCACGTGCCAGAGGGCGCGACGCCGAAGGACGGTCCTTCGGCGGGTATCGCGATGACGACTGCGCTGGTGTCGGTGCTGACTGGTATTCCGGTGCGCGCCGATGTCGCGATGACGGGCGAAATCACGTTGCGCGGCGAAGTGCTTCCGATCGGCGGCCTGAAGGAAAAGCTGCTGGCGGCGCATCGTGGCGGCATCAAGCTGGTGCTTATTCCGGAAGAAAACGTCAAGGATCTGACGGAGATTCCGGACAACGTGAAGAACGCGATCGAAATCATGCCGGTCCGCTGGATCGACAGGGTGCTCGAACTCGCGCTCGAACGTACGCCGCAGCCGCTGCCGGAAGAAGAACCGAAGGCCGCGCCGGTGGCAGCTGAACCGGCCAAGGATCCCGCAACCGAAGTCGTGAAGCATTGATCGACTCAAAACGGATCCTGTAGCGTCTGCTGTCTGCTGTCAGCTGTAGCACCGAAACCCGCGGCCTGGCCGCGGGTTTTTTCTTGTCTGAAGCCTTTGCGTACGTTTGCGCAGCGTCAAGATGGCGCCTGTATCCCACCATTTGCGCAACCGGTGTCTGCCCGCACCGAACTGGTTGCGCGCGCATCGATCGTGCGCAAAATTCCGTCATAAATCTCATGCAGAATGTGCGCCCTAATCAGGCTCAACCCCGCTTGACACAAGGGTTTCGGCCAATTCTAATTAGCGGGCCCGGCGATTTGCGCCGTGCCTGCTTATAAACCGGCGCCAAAGGCGCTATCACGATTGCCCAATAACATTCTCGGGGGCTGGAATGAATAAAACAGAATTGATCGATCACATCGCGCAACAAGCAGATATTTCGAAAGCTGCGGCGGGACGTGCACTCGATGCTGTGATTGGTGGCGTCAAAGGCACGTTGAAGAAAGGTGGCTCGGTTACGCTGGTCGGTTTCGGTACGTTTGCCGTTGGCAAGCGCACGGCTCGCACGGGTCGCAACCCGCGCACAGGCGCTGCGATCAAGATCAAGGCAGCCAAGGTGCCCAAATTTAGGCCTGGTAAAGCGCTGAAGGATGCGCTAAACTAATAGGCTCGCTGACTGAGGGTCTTGTAAAAGCTACCTTCTGCAGTTCCCCTGGTCAGCGGATAGTTCGACGTGCAGCGCATCGTGGAACGGGTGCTTAGCTCAGTTGGTAGAGCGGCGCCCTTACAAGGCGTAGGTCGGGAGTTCGAGCCTCTCAGCACCCACCAGTTCCAGATGTCGTAGCAACGAACGTGCAGTGAATGTGCAGCAATAAGGAGTGGTAGTTCAGTCGGTTAGAATACCGGCCTGTCACGCCGGGGGTCGCGGGTTCGAGTCCCGTCCACTCCGCCAGCATCTTCGAAAGGCGAACTCCGGTTCGCCTTTTTTATTGCCCGCTGTTGTAATATCGGGCGTTCTGTTTTTGGCCGACCCTCACGCATGCTTGATTTTTTCCGCAATCACAAACGCCTGATGATGTTCATGCTCATCCTCGTCATTGTGCCGGGGTTGGGATTTGTGGGTATTCAGGGCTTCCGCGGTTTCTTTGATGAAAGCGCGAACGTCGCAAGCGTCAACGGTCACAAGATTACGCGCGTCGAATACGACAACACGATGCGCCAGCAGCTCGACCGTGCGCGCCAGGTGCTCGGCGCCCAGTTCGACATGAAGTCGTTTGATACGCCCGAGCGTCGTCGCGACATGCTCGACGGTCTGATCCAGCAGCGCGTGCTGGCCGACGAAACGCAGCGTCTGCATCTGACGGCTTCGGACGACGCCGTGCGTCGCACGTTGCTGGCCGATCCCATCATTTCGTCGCTGAAGAACGCCGACGGTACGATCGATGTCGATCGCTACAAGCAACTGCTCGCGATGCAGGGCATGACGCCCGAACAATACGACGAGCGCGTGCGCTATGGTCTTGCGACGCAACAGTTGCCCGCTGCCATTCAGGCCAGCGCGTTCACGTCGAAGACGCTGGCGCAGCGCCTGACCGATCTCGCGGAGCAGCAGCGCGAAGTGCAGGGTCTGGCATTCCGCGCGCGCGATTACGCATCGAAAGTGCAGCCCACAGACGCGCAGTTGCAGGCTTATTACGATGCGCATCGGCAGGAGTTCGCCACGCCCGAAACGGCGACGGTCCAGTACGTGGTGATGTCGCCGGCCGTGCTCGCCGCGGCTGTGCAGCCGGGCGACGCCGACGTCAAGAAATACTACGACGATAACCTCGCGCACTACCGCACCGATGGCGAAGTGCGCGCAAGTCACATCCTGATCGCGGCGCCGAAAGATGCCAGCGCAGCCGACAAGGCCAAGGCGAAGCAGAAGGCTGACGAAGTGCTCGCTCAGGTCAAGGCCCATCCGGATCAGTTCGCGCAGATCGCCGCGCAGAATTCCCAGGATCCGGGCTCGGCTTCGAAGGGCGGTGACCTCGGCTACTTCGGTCCCGGCATGATCGCGGGCGGCAAGGCATTCGACGACGCCGTGTTCAAGCTGAAGAAGGACGAAGTCAGCGACATCGTGCAAACGGATTTCGGCTATCACATCGTCAAGGTGACGGATGTGAAGCCTGCGGTCACGAGGCCGTTCGACGAAGTGAAGGATTCGATCGTCAAGGATCTGAAGCAGCAGCAGGCCACCAAGGCTTTCGCTGACGATTCGGACGGCTTCACGTCGATCGTGTACGAACAGGCGAAGGGCCTGCAACCGGCCGCCGACAAGTACAAGCTGCAGATCCAGACGGCGACGGTCACGCCGCAACCGGACGCGAAGTTGCCGCCGGACAGCCCGCTGAACAACGCGAAGTTCCTCGCGGCCGTGTTTTCGAGCGATGCGACGAAGGCGAAGAACAACACGCAGGCGATCGACGTCGGCGGCAATACGCTGATCGCGGCGCACGTGACCGACTACAAGGCGGCGACGGTGCCGGCGCTCGACGCCGTCAAGGATGCCGTCCGTCAGAAGGTAATCGCCCAGCAGTCGGCGGAGATGGCGCGCAAGGATGGCACGGCGAAACTCGCTGATCTGGAGAAGTCGAAGTCGACGGACGGTTTCTCGTCCGCGCTGAAGGTTTCCCGCAACGATGCGCAAGGCGTGCCGCCTGCCGCGTTGAGCGCGATCTACAAGGTCGATGCACAGAAGCTGCCGGCGTATGTCGGTGTCGATCTTGGTGACGATGGTTACGCGATCTATCGAGTGAACGCTGTCGTGCCGGGCAATGCGGTCGACGCACAGCGTCTTGCTGCCGCGCAGCAGCAGATCGCGCAGGTCAATGCACAGTCGCAGGTCGAAGCGTATGTCGACGCGCTGCGTGCACGCTCGAAAGTGAAGTTCTTCGGAGCGCTGGATGGCTCGGCGCAATCGTCGGGCGATTGATCCGACGCGAAGCTGGTAGTAGCGCGAACAAACAAAAAGCCCCGCAAACGCGGGGCTTTTTGTCTGGCGACGAGCCTCGGCCCGTCACGTCGTGACCTGTCGCGCCGATGTTACAGGCAGGCCGTGATGTCACTGGTGTCGCCGCCGGCACCACCGCCTGAGCGAAACCCAACCCACGTGCCCGGGCCAGAGTAAGCCGGACGCACGACAGCGGCCGCGCCGCCAGGCGGTTGCTGACCCGGAACGTAGACGTCCATTGCGGCGTCGTTCGCGAGCGTATTCTGCGACACCACCTGCTGTTGCGATTTATCGGCCCATTTCTTCGCGATGCACTGGCCGACAACTTTTGGCGGTTGCTGACTTTGTCCGACGGATTGAACACCTGGTGGCGGTTGCGCAGCGCAGGCAGAAATTGCCACGGCCAAAGCGATAAGTGGTAAATATTTCACGTTATCTCCTTCCAGAATCGCTCAAAATGAGCCTGGTTTTCGAGGTTAACGAAATATCAGATCGCTAATGCATTACCTCGTTCCCGCGCATTCGAAACAGGTTGTTAGCAAACCCGTCTGGGCGATCAAGTGGCAATTACGGCGCTTTCAGCAACGGCTTTAACGTGAGCCATACGTTGTTCAGCAAAACGGGCTGAGCCTGTTGTGTGGGGTGGATCTGGTCGGCCTGGAACATGTCTGGCTTGTCCTCGATTCCGGCAAGCAGGAAGGGCACGAGCGGCACGTGAAGCTGCTTCGACAGATCGTCATACACGCCGTGGAACTTTTGTGTGTAGTCCATGCCGTAATTAGGCGGCACATACATACCCACAAGCACCACCTTCGCGTGTGCCTTCTGCGTCTGCTCGATAATCGTGCGAAGGTTGTCTTCGGTGGTGGTGAGTGGCACGCCGCGCAAGGCGTCGTTGGCGCCAAGTTCGACGATCACCACGGAAGGTTTCAGACGCTGCATCAGTGCAGGCAAACGGGCGAGTCCACCGCTCGTCGTATCGCCGCTGATGCTTGCATTCGCAACGTTATAATCGATGCGCTCGTCGGCCAGACGCTGGCGCATCAACGCGACCCAGCCGGTATCGCGGGGCAGGCCGTACTCGGCGGAGATGCTGTCGCCGAGCACGACAATCACCGGCTTGTCGGGTGCGGTGCTGGTGGCTGCGGTATTGGATGTATTGGCTGCGCCGGCTGTATGAGGCGCGGTCGCAATCACCGCGACGACACCGAGCGCGGCGCCCAGCGTCACCATGCGCACTTTCAATTTGTGCTTCACCATGCAAAAGAAAACTGATCCAGTCATTGAGGTGCGGGGTCTGAGCAAGCGGGTTAAGGATGCAACGGGCGAACTGACGATTCTCGATCATATCGATCTTTCGATCGAGCCGGGCAGCAGCGTGGCGATCCTCGGCGCGTCCGGGTCGGGCAAGTCTACGTTGCTGGGTTTGCTAGCAGGATTGGACAGCGCGACGTCCGGTTCGGTTCGGCTGCTTGGCCGTGAACTCACCGAACTCAGTGAAGACGAACGCGCTGCGTTGCGGAGCGGTTCGGTCGGCTTCGTGTTCCAGTCGTTCCAGTTGATGCCGCATCTGACCGCGCTCGAAAACGTGACGCTGCCACTTGAGTTGCAAGGCGGCATGTCGACGCGCGAGGCGGCGAAGCGCGCGCGGTCGCTGCTCGATCAGGTCGGGCTGGGCAAGCGGACGGGGCATTATCCAAAGCTGCTGTCGGGTGGCGAGCAGCAACGTGTCGCGCTGGCGCGTGCTTTCGTCACGCATCCGGCGATTCTCTTCGCCGATGAACCGACGGGCAGTCTCGATGCCGCGACCGGTCATGCCGTGATCGATCTGATGTTTGAGATGAATCTCGCGAATGGCGCGACGCTTGTGCTCGTCACACACGATATCGAACTCGCGCGGCGCTGCGACAGTACGGTGACGATCGAAGCAGGGCATCTCGTGGTCTGAACGCAATCGAAATGATCGACTGCTCGCATTGAAAAAAACGGACACCGCAGCGTCCGTTTTCGTTTGCTACTCAAGACCGCAATCGATCAGCGCTTCAACGCAGCCCGCGCGCGACCGATCAACGCCGAGGTCGACGAATCATGCTTCTTTTCTTTGACCGATGCCGCGGTCAGATCCGCCTCGACGACCTTGCCGAGAATCTTGCCGAGCTCGACGCCCCACTGGTCGAACGGGTTGATGTTCCATACCGAGGCCTGCACCAGCACCTTGTGCTCGTACATCGCGATCAACGCACCGAGCGAACGTGCGGTCAGCGCATCGACGAGCAGCGTTGTGGTCGGACGGTTGCCCGGGAACATCAGATGCGGCGCGAGTTCCGGCTTGTCCGGGCCTGCCACCTTCTTCGCTTCTTCGAGCGTGCGGCCTAGCATCAGCGCTTCGCTTTGCGCAAAGCAGTTTGCCAGCAGCTTCGGATGATGATCGACGAGCGGATGTTCCGGCGTCAGCACGGCGACAAAGTCGATCGGCACGATCGTCGGCCCCTGATGCAGCATCTGGAAGAACGCGTGCTGTCCGTTCGTGCCGGGTTCGCCCCACGTGACCGCGGACGTCGGGTAATCGACGATCGCGCCATCGAGCCGCGCCGACTTGCCGTTGCTCTCCATTTCCAGCTGCTGCAGATAGGACGGCAGGAAATGCAGGGCTTCCGAATACGGCGCAACCAGATAGCTCTGCGAGCCGAAGAAGTTGCGATACCAGATGCCGATCATGCCGAGCAGTACCGGCAGATTGCGTTCGAGCGGCGCGTCGCGGAAATGCTGGTCCATCTCGTTCGCGCCCGCGAGCAGTTCGGCGAAGTGCGCCGGACCGACCGAAATCATGATCGACAGACCGACGGCCGACCACAGCGAATAGCGTCCGCCGACCCAGTCCCACATCTCGAAGACGTTTTCCTTCGCGATGCCGAACTTCACGACTTCAGCCGGATTCGCCGACACGCCGACGAAGTGCTTCGCCAGTGCGCTTTCCGGGCAACCGCTTTTGATAAACCAGTCGCGCATCGAGTGTGCGTTGGTCATCGTTTCGAGCGTCGTGAAGGTCTTGGATACGACGATCGCGAGCGTCTCTTCCGGATCGATCTGCTGGAGCACGCGATACATATCCGCGCCGTCGACGTTCGACACGAAGAACGACTTGATGTCCGGCGTGGCGAGATGGTGCAGCGCATGCACGACCATCTTTGGACCCAGATCCGAACCGCCGATGCCGATATTCACCACGTAGCGAATGCGCTTGCCGGTATAGCCGGTCCACGCGCCACTGCGCACCTGGTCGGCGAACGCGGCCATCCTGGCCTGCTCGGCCTTGACCTGTGCGTTGAACGGCGCCTTCGGATCGGTCGCGCGCAACGCCGTGTGCAGCGCCGCACGGCCTTCGGTCGGGTTCACGACCTCGCCCGCGAACATCGCGTCGCGACGTTTTTCGACGCCCGCTTCGCGTGCCAGTTGAACCAGCAGGCGCAGGGTTTCGTCGGTGATACGGTTCTTCGAAAAATCCGCCGCGAGGCCGCCGCCCGACAGCGTGAAGCGCTCGGCACGGGTCGGGGCGGGGTCGTTGTCGGGGGCGAACCAGTCGCGCATGTGCGCGTCGCGGATCTGTTCGTAGTGCGCTTGTAGCGCGGACGAGGCGGGGAGCGGATTCGATGGCATGTAACTGTCCGTCTAGCGAAATGACACGAATGGAAGGCGGCGTGCTGCGTGTGCCGCCAGCGGTGAGGCTTTGGCGCGTCGCGGTGTCGTCGGGTTCAATGCGCTTTCAGTGCTTCCGGCGCTTCACGCGCCGTATTGCAATTCCACGACTGGGCGATGCACTCAGTCGGTCAGTATAGCGGCGTTGGATGACAGCGCGCAGCCAGATGATGGGAGCGATCATGCGATGCCGGCGGTTGGGTTCGCGTAGTTCGCGCATGCATTGTTCGCACGCATCGTGGTTGGCCGTTTCAGGCACGCAAAGGATAAAACAGCCGGTTCAGCAACGTGCGCACCATCGGCGCCAGTTCGCCGGCGGTCAGGCCGGCGGGGCCGTTGCCTTGTGCGGTCAGCGTATCGGCGGCGCGGCCGTGCAGGTAGACGCCCGCGAGCGCTGCCTCGTAGTGAGGCAGACGTTGCGCGAGGAAAGCACCGATGATGCCGCCGAGCACGTCGCCCGTGCCGCCTGTCGCGAGCGCCGCGTTGCCGGTCGGATTGATCGCGACGCGGCCATCGGGCGCAGCGATAATCGTGCCCGTTCCTTTCAGTACGACGACGCTCGCATAACGGGCCGCCAGCGACCGCGCAGCGGCGAGACGGTCGGCCTGTACCGTGCGCGCATCGGTATCGAGCAGGCGGGCAGCTTCGAGCGGATGCGGCGTCAGCACGCACGGATTGCCTCTCTGCGCGCCGCGCGCTTCGACGGCGGCGGCGAGATCTTCGTCCTTCGAGATCAGGTTGAGCGCGTCGGCGTCGAGCAGGATCGGCACGTCGAGTTCCAGCGCGTCGTGCAGCGTAACGGACGCGCGGTCGCGTTCGCCCATGCCGCAGCCTATCGCGAGCGCATCCATTGCATCGAGCGCGAGACCGTCGACGCCATGCAGCATCAGTTCGGGGTGGGGCGGATCGTAGGCAGGCGCGCCGCTGCCGATGAACGCGATATGCACCTTGCCCGCGCCCGCGTAGAGCGCGGCACGGGCCGCGAGAATCGGCGCGCCGCACATGCCCGTGTCGCCCCCGACCACCGCGAGACTGCCGAACGTGCCCTTGTGCGTCGCGAAATCGCGCGGCGGCAGACATGACGCGAAAAGCGACGGCGCGTTGAGTTGCATCTTCGTGCGGCTGCCGGCGTCCTCGATACCAATTGGCGCCACCGTCACCGAGCCTGCCAGATCACGTCCCGAAGCCGTGTACAAGCCGGGCTTCGCGCCAATGAAGGTGACGGTATGCGTTGCGCGCACCGCGATGCCGGCGCCGGAGCCGACGACATTGCCCGTATCGCTGTCGAGGCCGCTCGGCACATCGAGCGCGAGCACGTGGCCTTTGCTATGCGCGCGTTCCGACAGGTTTCGGGCGAGTTCGGCGAAGACGCCTTCAAGAGGCCGCGCGAGTCCAATGCCGAACATGCCGTCGACGAGCCAGCCGTAGCGGTCGAACGAAGCCGGCGGCGTCGCGGAAATCGGTACGCCGGCCTTGCGGGCGGCATCGAGCGCCCAGCGAGCGTCGTCCGGCTTGACCTCGACGGGCATGCAGACATCGACCGTTACGCCTGCGCGGTGCAGCTCGGTCGCCATCACGAGCGCATCGCCGCCGTTGTTTCCCGGGCCCGCGACCAGCCAGACCGGATGGCTCGCATAGGCGGACGATTCGTGGGCACTCTGATCGAGCAGAAAGCGCGCGGCGGCCGCGCCCGCGCGGGCCATCAGTGTGTGTTCGGGGAGTGTCGCGGCCGCTTCTTTTTCGAGCGTGCGCAGTGCTTCGACCGTCGAGAGCGGTAACGGACGGTCGTACGGGTCGATGAGCGTGGCGGAGCTGGAAGAGGCGGGCGGCGGAGTGTCGGTCATGGCGGCGCAAGGACGAAGACAAACGAAAAAGAAAGACGCCAGCCCGGACAAACCTCAATCCCGGAACCGCTCCGGCCGCAGCGCGGCGAGCGTGTCAGGCGGTACATCGGGCGTCGCACCGGCGAAGAGATCAGCGATCACTTTAGCAGACCCGCATGCCATGCCCCAACCGGACGGCCCGTGTCCAGCGTTCACAAAAAGCCGGGGATGCAGCGCGTTGCCGACAAGCGGCAAGCCATCCGGCGACAGCAGCTTCAGGCCTTCCCAGGGCAGCGCGGCCGAAATCTTTGCGGCGCCGGGAATCCAGTCGTGGGTCGCCTGACCCAGCAGCGCGAGCGCTTCCTTGGTCAGCGGCTCGCTGAGCGGCTTGTCGACGAGGTTCGCCGGTTGCACGACCGCGCCGCCCGCGATGCGCAGCCGATGGTTCATCCGGGTGATGGTGATGCGTTTGACTGCGTCGACCACGGTCATATGCGGCACGCATTCTTCGTGAGCGACCGGCGCGGCCAGCGTGTGCATCCGCAGCGGATGCAATGGCAGGCGCAGGCCGAGCTGCTCCAGCAACGGCAGGCTGCCGACGCCGGCTGCGACAACGATTGCGTCGCCGGCAATCACGTCGACTTCGCGCGAGCGTGACGATTCGCCTGTGCGCGGCGCCAGTTCGACGGCGGCCCGCTGGTTGTCGACACGGATCGCGGTCACTTCACGGCCGGTCTGGAACGTCACGCCGCCTTGCTCGTCGAGCAACTGCTTGACGAGCTTCGCAAACAGCGGACAGTTGGCCGTGCGTTCCGAGTCGAAATGCACGCCGCCCGCAAAATCAGGATCGGTCGGCACAGAATGCTCGAGCGTGGCGCACTCGGCGGCCGTCAGCACATGATGGGGGACTTCGTATCGACGCAGAAGGTCGAGCGCAGGCTGGGTCAATTCCCACTCGTGGGCGCTACGGACGAGGTGAAGCACGCCGCTGCGCTGTTCGAATTCAAGGCCGAAGCGCGCTTCGATATCGGCCATCGCATCGCGCGACAGTTCGATCAGCGGACGCAGGCGCCCCATCTGTTCCGAGAATGCGGTCGGGTCCTGCAACGTGGCCAGACGCTTCAGGAAATCGCGCGCGCCCGAGTTGAAGCCGGTCTTGCTGACGACGCCGCTTTTCGCGGCGCGCCGGTTTTCCATGAAGGTCGGGCCGAACCAGACGTCGAGCGGCGTCGGCAGCACGGTGCCGCTGTGGCCGTAAGTGGCGCCCTGTGCAACCGTGGCATGGCGTTCGACGACGCACACGCGGTGGCCGGCCGCGCGCAGCTGATAAGCGGTGGCGACGCCGACAATCCCGCCGCCAATGACGATGACATCCATGATTGATTCGATTTGCGGGCAGGACGCGAATGAGCCGGCGTGCCCGTATGCGCGACGTGCGGCGCAGGCGGTGATCCTGCCGCGCCGGTCAGTGGAAAGGGCGAATGATAGCAGTCAAACGGGCCGGGCCGCCATGCCGGCCGCGGTGGCGTCATGCGGTGCCGGCCCACGCCGGACGTTGCTGCCAGAAGGTTCGTCGCGCCACGGAGGGCGGCTCTGACGGGCCGTCCCGAGGTATAATCTCCGACTTCCTTTCGCCTCCCGTCGCCTGCACGCGCGACTGATCGACGCAACGTCAAGTCCATGGCCCACTTCTCGTGTTTCCCCGGCGCTTCGGCCCTCTCCGATTTCCGTCAAACCCGCCTGCTCGATACGCTCACTCGCATCGACGCCAATATCACCGGCGTACGCGGGCAATACCTGCATTTCGTCAACGCATCGACGCCGCTTTCGGCGGATGACAGCGCGAAGATCGAAGCGCTGATGCACTACGGCGAACCGTTCGAAGCAGCCAGCGAGCGCGGCACGACCGAAACCTTCCTCGTGGTTCCGCGTTTCGGCACGGTATCGCCGTGGGCGAGCAAGGCCACGGATATCGCGCTGCACTGCGGTCTGTCGAAGGTGCGCCGCATCGAGCGCGGCGTCGAATACACGCTGATCCTGAAGTCGGGCCTGCTCGGCGGCAAGAAAGCGCTGTCCGACGAGGCGCGCGCTGCTGTCGTCGCCGCGCTGCACGACCGCATGACTGAAAGCGTCGCGCCGTCGCGCGATCACGCGATGCATCTGTTCGACGAACTGCCGGCAAAGCCGCTGCAAACCGTCGATATCCTCGATCAAGGACGCACCGCGCTGGAAACCGCGAACACGGAACTCGGTCTCGCGCTGGCGGACGACGAAATCGACTATCTCGTCGACGCGTTCAGAAAGCTCGGCCGCAACCCGACCGACGTCGAACTGATGATGTTCGCTCAGGCGAACAGCGAGCACTGCCGTCACAAGATTTTCAACGCCGACTGGACGATCGACGGCGAGCGGCAGGACATCTCGCTCTTCAACATGATCCGCAACACGGAGAAGCTGAATCCGCAAGGCACGATCGTCGCGTATTCGGACAACTCGTCGATCATGGTCGGCGGCATGGCGGAGCGCTGGTTCCCGCGCAAGCCGTCGGGCGAGGGCGAGCGCGCTGAACATTACGGCCGTCACACCGAACTCACGCACACGCTGATGAAGGTGGAAACGCACAATCACCCGACCGCGATCTCGCCGTTCCCCGGCGCCGCGACGGGCGCGGGCGGCGAAATCCGCGACGAAGGCGCGACGGGCCGCGGTGCGCGTCCGAAGGCCGGTCTGGCGGGTTTCACCGTATCGAACCTCGATCTGCCGGATGCGCGCGAAGCATGGGAAAACGCCCGCGATGCGGCACAACCGGTCGCGCATCGCAACGACGCGGACAAGCAGGAAGCGTACGGCCGTCCGGACCGCATCGCTTCGCCGCTGCAGATCATGATCGATGGTCCGCTCGGCGGCGCCGCGTTCAACAACGAATTTGGCCGGCCGAATCTCGGTGGCTATTTCCGCGTGTACGAACAGAACGTCGCGGGACGTGTTCGCGGCTATCACAAGCCGATCATGATCGCCGGCGGCATCGGCAATATTTCGGATCAGCACACGCATAAGCACGATCTGCCGGAAGGGTCGCTGCTGATCCAGATCGGCGGTCCCGGCATGCGGATCGGCATGGGCGGCGGCGCGGCCAGTTCGATGGCGACCGGCACGAACACCGCCGAACTCGACTTCGATTCCGTGCAGCGCGGCAACCCGGAAATCGAGCGGCGCGCGCAGGAAGTCATCAATGGCTGCTGGCAGCTGGGCGAAAAGAATCCGATCTTGAGCATTCACGATGTCGGCGCGGGTGGGCTGTCGAACGCGTTCCCCGAACTCGTCGATGGCGCGGACAAGGGCGCGCGCTTCGAGCTCCGGAAGGTCCAGCTGGAAGAGAGCGGTCTGTCGCCACGCGAAATCTGGTCGAACGAAGCGCAGGAGCGCTATGTACTCGCGATCGCGCCGGCTGACCTGCCGATGTTCGAGGCAATGTGCGAACGCGAGCGTTGCCCGTTCGCGGTGATCGGCGTGGCGACGGCGGAGCGTCAACTGCAACTGGTCGATACCGATAAACACAACACTGACGGGCACGAACCCGTCGATATGCCGATGGAGGTGCTGCTCGGCAAGCCGCCGCGCATGCATCGCGACGTGAAGCGCGAAACGGTCGCGCTTCAGCCGGTCGACGTGACGGGCGTGAACCTGTCGGAAGTCGCGGTCAGCGTGCTGCGCCATCCGACGGTGGCGAGCAAGTCGTTCCTGATTACGATCGGCGACCGTTCGGTTGGCGGCACGACCGTGCGCGACCAGATGGTCGGCCCGTGGCAGGTGCCGGTTGCCGACTGCGCGATCACGGCGGCGGATTACGCGGGCTTCCGTGGCGAAGCGATGACGATGGCAGAGCGCACGCCGCTCGCTGTCATCAACGCGCCGGCGTCGGGCCGCATGGCGGTCGGCGAGGCAGTGACCAATATCGCGTCAGCGCCGATTGCATCGCTCGACAAGCTGAAGCTGTCGGCGAACTGGATGGCCGCGTGCGGGAGCCCGGGTGAAGACGCGGCGCTGTACGACACCGTCAAGGCGATCGGCATGGAACTGTGCCCGGCGCTCGGCATCGGCATTCCGGTCGGCAAGGATTCGCTGTCGATGCGCACGAAGTGGGAAGACCGTGGCGTCGCGAAGGAAGTGGTCGCGCCGGTCTCGCTGATCATCTCGGCATTCGCGCCGGTCGAAGACGTGCGCCGTCATCTGACGCCGCAACTGCGCCGCGTGAGCGAAGTGGGAGACACCGTGCTGATCGCGATCGACCTCGGCCGCGGCAAGCATCGTCTTGGCGCGAGCATTCTGGCGCAGGTGACGCAGCAGGTCGGCGACACAGTGCCGGACGTCGACGATCCGGAAGACCTGAAGCGCTTCTTCGCCGCGATCCAGGCGCTCAACGCCGACGACAGACTGCTCGCCTACCACGACCGTTCCGATGGCGGCCTGTGGGCGACCGTCGCTGAAATGGCATTCGCGGGTCACGTGGGCGTGTCGCTGAATGTCGACATGCTGGTGCTCGATCCGAACCACGAATCCGACTACGGCGACGCAAAAGACTGGGCGAAGCAGACGAGCGGCCGCCGCGACGACCGCACGATCCGCGCGCTCTTCAGCGAAGAACTGGGTGCGGTGATCCAGGTGCGTGCGGCGGATCGCGACACGGTGCTGGCCGCGCTGCGCGAACACGGCCTGTCGGCATGCTCGCACGTGATCGGCAAGCTGAACGAGCGCGACACGCTCGAAATCTGGCGCGACGCGAAGAAGATCTACGAAGCGCCGCGCGCCGAGCTGCATCGCGCGTGGGATGAAGTCAGCTGGCGCATTTCGCGTCTGCGCGACAACCCGGCGTGCGCGGATGCAGAGCACGATGTATTGCTCGACGCGGCCGATCCGGGCATCACGCCGTATCTGAGCTTCGATCCGGCGGAAGACGTTGCCGCACCGTTCATCCCCCAAGGGGACTTCCTTCGGGGCGGCAAGGGCGCGCGTCCGCGCGTCGCGATTCTGCGCGAGCAGGGCGTGAACTCGCACCTCGAAACGGCGTATGCGTTCGATCGCGCCGGCTTTGATGCGTACGACGTCCACATGAGCGACCTGCTGTCCGGCCGCGCGACGCTGGCTGATTTCGTGGGCGCGGTGGCATGCGGTGGCTTCTCGTATGGCGACGTGCTCGGCGCGGGCGAAGGCTGGGCGAAGACGATCCGCTTCAATCCGCGACTCGCCGACATGTTCGCGACGTTCTTTGGTCGCGCGGACACGTTCGCGCTCGGTATCTGCAATGGCTGCCAGATGATGAGCAGCCTCGCGTCGATCATTCCGGGCGCGGAAGCCTGGCCGAAGTTCACGCGCAACAAGTCGGAGAAGTTCGAAGCGCGCCTCTCGCTGGTCGAAGTGCAGGCGTCGCCGTCGATTTTCTTCGACGGCATGGAAGGCTCGCGCATTCCGGTGGCGGTCGCGCACGGCGAAGGTTTCGCGGACTTCTCGCAACAGGGCGATGCGTCGCGCGTTGCGGTGGCGATGCGTTACGTCGACAACCGCGGGCAGGCGACGGAGCAGTATCCGTTCAACCCGAATGGCTCGCCGCAAGGCATCACCTCGGTGACGACGCCGGATGGCCGCTTCACGGTACTGATGCCACACACGGAGCGCGTCCATCGCACGGTCACAATGAGCTGGCACCCGGAAGGCTGGGGCGAAGCGAGCCCGTGGATGCGCGTGTTCCAGAACGCGCGTCGCCGGCTGGGTTAATCCAGTTGTGCATCATGCAAACCGGGCGCTTCACAATAGCGCCCGGTTTTGAAAAGCCCGGACCCAGAAACGACAATGCCGCCCTCGGGCGGCATTGTCGTTTCTAAAGCAGCAAAAACGCTTACTGGATCTTCGCGTTCTTGCGCAGGCCTTCTTCGAACGCCTGCAGCTTTTCCTGCTGCATCTGCTGGACGATCTGCGGCTTCACCTGTTCGAGCGGCGGCGGCGTGATTGCGCGCGTGTCGTCGAGACGGATGATGTGCCAGCCGAATTGCGTATGCACCGGCGTGTCGGTCATCTGGCCTTTCTGCAGCTTCGTGGCTGCATCGGCGAATTCCGGCACGTAGGCCTTCGGATCCGACCAGTCGAGGTCGCCACCGTTCTTGCCCGATCCCGGGTCCTTCGAGTACTGCTTCGCGAGGTCTTCGAAGCTGGCGCCGGCCTTGATCTTCACGATCAGGTCTTTCGCCTGCTGTTCGTCTTCGACGAGGATGTGGTGCAGGTGATATTCCTTGCCGCCCGCGCCCTTGACCAGCTCGTCGTAACGGGCTTTTACTTCGGCGTCGGTCGGTGCGTTGTTCTTTACGAAGTCTTCGATCAGCGCGCGCAGCACAACCGTCTGTTGCGCGACGGCGACCTGCGCCTTCACGTCAGGACGCGTCGGGATGCCGCGGCGCGCTGCTTCCTGCGTCAGAATTTCGCGATTGACCAGTTCTTCGCGCACGGCCATCTGAAGCTGCGGCGTGTTCTGCTGCCCTTGATGGACGAGCTGGTCGATCAGCGCATCGGCGCGTGCTTTCGGGATCGGTGTGCCGTTCACGACGGCGATGTTCTGTGCAAACGCAGGCGCGGCCGCAAACGCAGCCAGCAATACCCAGGAACGGGTTTTCTTCAAGGTCATCGGAAGTTTCCTAACGGGACAACAAATCGAATTCTTCGGGCGTATAAGCCGTGATTGCGAGTGCGTGGATGCCGCGCTGCATGCCATCGGCCAGCGCATCATACACCATGCGATGCCTTGCCACGCGGGCCTTGCCGGCGAATGCGGCCGCTACGATCGTGACAGTGAAATGACCGCCGGCAGCCGCGCCGGCGTGACCCGCGTGCTGCGCACTGTCGTCGCGTACGTCAATCGAGACGATGGGCGCGAGCGCCGCTGCGAGGCGCGTTTCGATCAGCGCGGCGCGCTCGGCCGTGGTGGCATTGAGGAAGGCTTCAGTGGTCATCGATCATTCCTCTTTCATGTACCTGGCGAGCCACAGGCTCTGGCCGACGATGAACACCACAAGCAAACCCGTCGCGCCAAACAGCTTGAAATTGACCCACGCGTCGGTGGAGAAGTTGTACGCGACGAACAGGTTGACGATGCCGAGCAGCACGAAAAACACTGCCCACACGTAGTTGAGCTGCGCCCACACGCGATGCGGCAGCGTGATCTGCTTGCCCATCATCGCTTCGATCAGGTTCTTGTTGAACGCCAGCTGCGAGACGATCAGCGCAACCGAGAACGCCCAGTAGAGCACCGTCGGCTTCCACTTGATGAAGGTGTCGTTGTGCAGCACGAGGGTCGCGCCGCCGAACACGGTGACGACGCCGAGACTGACCCACAGCATGGGATCGACCTTGCGATGCCGGAATGCCACGAAGGCGATCTGCACGAGCGTGGCGACGATGGCGACAGCGGTCGCCGTGAAAATGCCCCAGATCTTGAACGCAACGAAAAACAGGATGATCGGGAACAGGTCGAACAGGAATTTCATTATCGGGTCGGGAATCCGGAGAGTGATGCGCTCAATGGGGGCCGGCACACGGTGGGCGGGGCAGAACGCGCTGCTGATCCGCGCCCGCCGCAGTGGCCAGCGGCCGGCACGACATGCCCGGCACGCAGCCCGGACGCGGCGCCGAAGCGCCGGTGGTCAGAAGCCCTCCGGAACCCGGCCGCGCCCGGCCTGCCTTACTTGGGCTCGAATTGTAGCGCAGCCGAATTGATGCAGTACCGAAGGCCCGTCGGCGCTGGGCCATCTTCGAACACGTGACCCAGATGCGCGCCGCAGTTCTTGCACTGCACTTCGATGCGCAGCATGCCGTGCGAGTGATCGGTTTTCTCCGCGATCACCTCGCCGTTGATCGGTTTGAAGTAGCTCGGCCAGCCGCAGCCGGCGTCGAACTTCGTATCCGATTCGAAGAGCGGCGTGCCGCAGCAGACGCAGTCGTAGACGCCCCGGTCGAAGTGATCCCAGTATTCGCCGGTAAACGGTCGCTCGGTGGCCGCCTGACGCGTCACCATGTACTGGGTTTCCGAAAGCTCTTGACGCCATGTTGCGTCGTCTTTCTGTACAGCGGGTGTAGCGGACGTGTCGGTCTTGAGGTCGTCTGGATTCATGGTCGGGTCCTGTCGATAGGAGGGGCCGGATCGCTCGCGCGCAAGGAGCAGGCGCAGGTGGTTCAGCATGACAAAGCGGTTGTGAAGCTCACGACGAGCAGCTGACTTCGAGCGAACTCGCCCAGTCGGGCGGCAGCGCCGCGTACGCTTCGTTTTCGGGTTGCTCGTCGAACGGACGGCGTAGCACGGCCGCCAGTCGCTCGACTTCGGAGAAGTCCTTTTCCTTCGCCTTGCGGATCGCGGTTTCCGCCAGGTGGTTGCGAAGTACGAATTTGGGGTTGACGCGGTTCATTGCAATGGCGCGCGACGCGTCATCGCGTGTTTCTTCGGACAGACGTGCGCGATAGTCGTTCGCCCACGCGTCGAACGCGGCGCGGTCGAGAAACAGATCGCGCACGGGTGCATCGCCGTTCGCATCGAGCGTCGAAATCCGCGACAGATTGCGGAACGTCAGCGTGAAGTCCGCGCGGTTCGCATGCATGATTTCGAACAGACGGTTCGCCAGCTGATCGTCGCCGGGGCGTTCGGTTTCGAGCCCGAGCTTGTCGCGCATGCGGCGTTCAAGCGCCGGCGCGAAGCGTGCCTTGAAGCCTTCGAGCACGCCTTGCGCGTCCTTCACTGCGCGCTCGCCGCGCACGCCGTCTTCGTAGCGCTCGCCGAGCAGTGGCAGCAGCCCCTGCGCAAGGCAGAAGAGGTTCCAGTACGCGATCTGCGGCTGCATCCGGTAGGCGTAGCGGCCCTGGTTGTCGGAGTGATTGCAGATGTAGTTCGCGTCGAACGCATCCATGAAGCCGAACGGGCCGTAATCGATCGTGAGACCGAGGATCGACATGTTGTCCGTGTTCATCACGCCATGGCAGAAGCCGACGGCCTGCCATTCCACCAGCAGGTCGGCGGTGGTGCGAACGGCTTCGTCGAGCAGCGCCAGATACGGATCGTCGGCTTCCTTCATGGCGGGATAGAAGCGCTCGATCACATGATCGGCCAGCGAACGCAGCGCTTCGACGCGATCGTTCGAATAGAAATGCTCGAAGTGCCCAAAGCGCACGAAGCTCGGCGCAACGCGTGTCACAACCGCAGCCGTTTCCACTTCCTCGCGTCGCACGGGTTGATCGGAGCCGATCACGCACAGGGCGCGCGTCGTCGGAATGCCGAGGTGGTGCATCGCTTCCGAGCACAGATACTCGCGGATCGACGAGCGCAGCACGGCGCGTCCATCGCCCATGCGCGAATACGGCGTGCGGCCGCCGCCTTTCAGTTGCAGCTCGAGGCGCGTGCCGTCGTGTTCGACTTCACCGAGACCCAGCGCGCGTCCATCGCCCAGCTGGCCGGCCCACACACCGAACTGATGGCCCGAATAGACCGTCGCATAGGGCAGCGCCTGCGCGGGCCAGTCGCGGGTTGTATTACCGGAAAAGTATTCGGCGAAGGTCGGATCCTCCGCGATGGATGGATCGAAGCCGAGGAGTGCAGCGGTTTCAGCGGAAAACCCGACCACATAGGGCGCGGGCAACGGTGCAGCCGGCAGGCGGGTCAGGAACGTGGTGCCGAGCTGCGCAAACGAGCCTGCGCGCTGGCTGCCGATTGTGCCGGCCAAAGCCGACATTGGCTCCGACAGACCGGCATTGCTTGGGGAAAACGACATATTGAGCGCCTCACATTTAACCGATATTGTAAGTCCGCACCCGCGGGGCTGCAGGGCGGCCGCCATCTGCCGCACGAGACGCACCCGACCTGCACCTTTTTCAGGACCATGGCGAGGAGACAACACGAATGACAACGCCGCTGCTGGGACAGATGATGGATGTGCCGCTCACCGTGTCCTCGCTGATCGCGCATGCCGCGCGGCACTTCGGTGGAACGGAAATCGTGTCGCGGCGTATCGAAGGCGACGTACATCGCTACACGTATCGCGACTGCGAGAAGCGCGCGAAGCAACTGGCGCAGGCGTTGATCGTACTTGGCGTGCAGCCGGGCGAGCGCATTGGCACGCTCGCGTGGAACGGCTACCGGCATCTTGAAGCGTATTACGGCGTCGCCGGCTTCGGCGCCGTGTGCCACACGATCAATCCGCGGCTGTTCCCGGATCAGATCGCCTGGATCATTAACGATGCGCAGGACCAGTATGTCCTGTTCGATACGACGTTCGCGCCGCTCGTCGACATCCTCGCGCCGCAGTGTCCGAATGTGCGCGGCTGGATCGCGCTCGCCGACGAAGCGCATCTGCCGCGGATGCAGAACGCGCTGCCTGTTCCGCTCCTGAGCTATGAGACGCTGATCGAAGCGCACGACGGTGCATTTGAGTGGCCGCGTATCGAGGAAAGCCAGGCTTCGTACCTGTGCTACACGTCCGGCACGACCGGCAATCCGAAAGGCGCGCTGTACTCGCACCGCTCGACGGTGCTGCACGCGTTCGGCGCTTCGCTGCCGGACGCGATGTGTCTCTCCGCGCGCGATTCCGTGCTGCCCGTCGTGCCGATGTTCCATGTGAACGCGTGGGGCATTCCGCACGCCGCGCCGCTGACCGGCGCGAAAATCGTGTTCCCCGGCAAGGATCTCGACGGCAAGTCGCTGTTCGAATTGATGGAAGCGGAGGGCGTCACGTATTCGGCGGGTGTGCCGACAGTCTGGCTTGGTCTCCTCAACTATCTGAAAGAAGCGCAGGTGCGTTTTTCGACGCTGCAGCGTACGGTGATCGGCGGCTCCGCGTGTCCGCCCGCCATGCTGCGCGCCTTCGAGGACGACTACGGCATCGAGGTGATCCACGCATGGGGCATGACCGAGATGTCGCCACTCGGCACGCTCGCGAAGCTGACGTGGGAGCAGTCGCAGCGTTCGCCCGAAGAGCGGCGCAAGTTGCGCGAGAAGCAGGGGCACGTGATGTATGGCGTCGACATGAAGATCGTCGGCGAGGACGGCCGCGACCTGCCATGGGATGGCGTCGCATTCGGCGACCTGCATGTGCGCGGACCATGGGTGATCCAGCGTTATTTCCAGAACAACGAATCGCCGCTGATCGACGGCTGGTTTCCGACCGGCGACGTCGCGACAATCGATCCCGATGGCTTCCTGCACATCACCGACCGCAGCAAGGACGTGATCAAGTCCGGCGGCGAATGGATCAGTTCGATCGACCTGGAGAACGTCGCGATCGCGCATCCGGCTGTCGCGGAAGCTGCGTGTATTGCCTGTTCGCATCCGAAGTGGACCGAGCGGCCGCTGCTGGTCGTCGTGAAGCGTCCGGGTGCGGACGTGACGCGCGAGGAACTGCTTGCGTTCTACGAAGGCAAGGTCGCGAAGTGGTGGATCCCGGATGACGTCGCGTTCGTCGATGAACTGCCGCATACCGCGACCGGCAAGCTGCAGAAGCTCAAGCTGCGTGAACGGTTCCGCATGCACATCCTGCCTTCGGCGGTCGACGTGCCGGACTGTCCCTTTCAGGAGCCTTCCTGACCTTTGATGCACGCCGCGCAGGATGCGCATGACACGGCCATGCCTACGGGCAAACCCCGTGTCACAATAAATTGAACGAGCGTGCTTTTTTGTGTATTCTGCTCCTGATCCTGGAAAGTTTAGGCAATGAGTCGGACAATGAACCGACGGGCTATTTTCGCGCAGCCAGGCGCATGGAGGCAGGCACATGGCAGTGGACTACACAACACGTGACGGCGTCGCCGTCATCACGCTCAACAATCCCCCGGTCAACGGGCTCGGTCTTTCGACACGGGCCGGTATCGTCGAAGGCATCGAGCGCGCGCAGAACGACGCGTCGGTGACGGCGATCGTGCTGACGGGCGCCGGCAAGGCGTTCTCCGGCGGCGCGGACATCACCGAATTCAACACGCCCAAAGCCACGCAGGAACCGACGCTGGCTACGGTGATCAACGTCGTCGAAGGCAGCGCGAAGCCGGTTGTGGCGGCGATTCACAGCGTCGCGATGGGCGGCGGTCTGGAGCTCGCGCTCGGCACGCATTACCGGCTCGCCGCACCGGGCGCGCAGATCGCGCTGCCCGAAGTGAAGCTCGGCATCCTGCCGGGCGCAGGTGGCACACAGCGTTTGCCGCGTGCAATCGGTCTCGAGGCGGCGCTCAACATGATCGTGTCGGGCGCGCCCGTCATGTCGGAAAAGCTTGCGGGCTCGGGGCTTTTCGATGAAGTGGTCGAAGGCGATCTGCTCGAAGCCGCCGTTGCGTTTGCACACAAGGTCGGCGCGAAGGGAGGCCCACATCCGCGTGTGCGTGATCGCAAGATCGAGCATCCAAATGCGGAAGGGTTCATCCAGTTCGCGCGCAATGGTGTTGCGGGCGTCGCGAAGAATTTCCCGGCGCCGCACAAGTGCATCGATGCTGTCGAAGCCGGTGTGAAGAATGGCTTCGACAAGGGCCTTGCGTTCGAGCGCGAATGCTTTGTGTCGCTGGTGCAGACGCCGGAAAGCCGCGCGCTGCGTCATGCGTTCTTTGGCGAACGTGCCGCCAGCAAGATTCCCGATGTGCCTTCCGACACTGTAGCCCGCGACATCGGACAGGTTGCCGTGATCGGCGCCGGCACGATGGGCGGCGGCATTGCGATGAACTTCGTCAACGCGGGTGTGCCCGTCACGCTGCTGGAAACGAAGCAGGAAGCGCTCGACCGTGGCGTCGCGACGATCCGCAAGAATTACGAAGGCACCGTCAAGAAAGGCAAGCTGACGCCGGAAGCGCTCGAACAGCGCATGGCGCTGATCAAGCCGACGCTGTCGTACGAAGACCTCGGCAACGCCGATCTGATCATCGAAGCCGTGTTCGAAGAACTCGGCGTGAAAGAGCAGGTGTTCAAGCGTCTCGACGAAGTCGCAAAGAAAGGCGCGATTCTCGCATCGAACACGTCGACGCTCGATCTGGACAAGATCGCCGCGTTCACGAAGCGCCCGCAGGACGTGGTCGGCATGCACTTCTTCAGCCCGGCCAATGTGATGAAGCTGCTCGAAGTGGTGCGCGGTAAGGACACCTCGAAAGATGTGCTCGCGACCGTCATGAAGATCGCGAAAAAGATCAAAAAGACGGCCGTCGTCTCGGGCGTGTGCGACGGCTTCATCGGCAACCGGATGATCGAGCAGTACATCCGTCAGGCGCTCTTCATGCTCGAAGAAGGCGCGCTGCCCGCGCAGGTCGATCGCGCGATCGAGAAGTTCGGCTTCGCGATGGGCCCGTTCCGCATGAGCGATCTGGCCGGCAACGACATCGGCTGGGCGATCCGCAAGCGTCGCTATCACGAATATCCTGACATGCACTATTCGAAGATCGCTGACCGTTTGTGCGAGACGGGGCGCTTCGGACAGAAGACAGGCGGCGGCTGGTACGACTACAAGGCGGGCGACCGCACCGCGCATCCTTCGAAGTTCGTCGAAGAGATGATCGTCGCGTTCTCAAAGGACGCGGGCGTGGAACGCCGCAAGATCAGCGACGAGGAAATCGTCGAGCGTCTGGTGTTCGCGCTCTCGAACGAAGGCGCGAAGATTCTCGAAGAAGGCATTGCTTCGAAGGCGTCGGACATCGACATGGTGTATCTGACGGGCTACGGCTTTCCGCTGTGGCGCGGCGGCCCGATGCTGTATGCGGACACCGTCGGCCTCTATAACGTCGAGCGTGCGATTCGCCGCTATGCGTCGCGGCCGAACGGCGACGCCTGGCAGATCGCGCCGGGCATCGTCGACCTCGCCGCCAAAGGGCGGGGTTTCAACGGCTGATCACGCGGATAACGCGACGTGAAGCAGAGACGTGAAGCGGAGAACGGGATGAAAGGCGCGGATGAAGTGCTGCTCGTCGTCGACGTGCAGAACGATTTCATGCCCGGCGGCGCACTCGCCGTCGCGCGTGGAGACGAGGTCGTGCCGGTGGTGAACCGGCTCGCCCGCGCGTTCAGCCACGTTGTGCTGACGCAGGACTGGCATCCCGCTTCACATATCTCGTTCGCCGCGAATCACGCGGGCCGCGCACCGTTCGAGATGATGACGCTGCCGTACGGCGAGCAGGTGCTGTGGCCGGTGCATTGCGTGCAGAACACGCCGGGCGCCGAACTGCATCACGATCTCGATGTGCCGCATGCGCGGCTTGTGATCCGCAAAGGTCATCACGTCGACGTCGACAGCTATTCGGCTTTTCTCGAAGCCGATCGCACGACGCCGACCGGCCTCGCGGGTTATCTGCGCGACACGGGCGTGAAGCGCGTCTGGTGCTGCGGCCTCGCGACGGATTACTGCGTCGCGTGGTCCGCGCTCGATGCGCGAGCCGCCGGATTCGACGTTGCGGTGATCGAAGACGCATCCCGCGCAATCGATCTCAATGGTTCGCTCGACGCCGCCTGGCGCGATCTGCAAAACGCGGGCGTGGCCCGCATGCAGGCCGCCGCGGTGCTGGCCTGATGCTGACGCTGAAAGATGCCGGCCGGCGAAGCGAACCTCAAACAAACACTGGAAGCAGGAGACTTGCATGACTGACGCCGTAATCGTATCGACCGCCCGCACGGGTCTTGCCAAATCGTGGCGCGGCGGTTTCAACATGACCCACGGCGCGACGCTGGGCGGTCACGCCACGCAGGCCGCCGTCGAGCGCGCAAGGATCGACCCGGCGCGCGTCGAGGACGTGATCATGGGCTGTGCGAACCCCGAAGGCGCGACCGGCGGCAACATCGCTCGCCAGATTGCATTGCGGGCGGGGCTGCCCGTCAGCGTGCCGGGCATGACGGTGAACCGCTTCTGCTCGTCGGGCTTGCAGACCATTGCACTCGCTGCGCAACGCGTGATCGCGGGCGAAGGCGATGTGTTCGTCGCGGGTGGCGTGGAATCGATCTCGTGCGTGCAGAACGAGATGAACCGTCACATGCTGGCCGAAGGCTGGCTCAGCAAAAACAAGCCGGAAATTTACTGGTCGATGCTGCAGACCGCCGAGAACGTTGCGAAGCGCTATTCGATTTCGAAGGAGCGTCAGGACGAATACGGCGTGCAGTCGCAGCAGCGCGCCGCAGCGGCGCTCGAAGCGGGCCGCTTCAAGGATGAGATCGTGCCGATGACGGTGCTCGCGGGTGTCGCCGACAAGGCCACCGGCCGCATGTACACGAAGGAAGTCACGGTTTCCGCCGACGAAGGCATCCGGGCCGATACGACACTCGAAGGCGTATCGAAGATTCGCACGGCGATGCCCGGCGGCGTGATTACGGCCGGCAACGCGAGCCAGTTTTCCGATGGCGCTTCGGCGTGTGTCGTGATGAACGCGACGGTCGCGGAGCGCGAAGGGCTGCAACCGCTCGGTATTTTCCGCGGCTTTGCCGTGGCTGGATGTGAACCGGACGAAATGGGCATCGGTCCTGTGTTCGCCGTGCCGAAACTGCTGAAGCAGGCGGGCCTGAAGGTCGAGGACATCGATCTGTGGGAACTGAACGAAGCGTTCGCGGTGCAGGTGCTGTACTGCCACGACAAGCTGGGTATCCCGATGGATCGCCTGAACGTGAACGGCGGCGCGATTGCAGTCGGGCATCCGTACGGGGTGTCGGGTGCACGTTTGACAGGCCATGCGCTGATCGAAGGCAAACGGCGCGGCGCAAAGTTTGTCGTCGTGACAATGTGTATCGGCGGCGGGCAGGGCGCAGCAGGGCTGTTCGAAGTCGTTTAATATCGCAACGCGTTGACGGCGGCGCGCCCTCGCGCCGCCGTCTGGTCTTGCTGTTTTTGCTGCTTCGGCTATTTCTGCTATCGGCTACTGCGCGAAGGTGCTGAAGCCAGGAAGCGGAAGCACGCCGTGGTCGGTGAAGCGGATGCCGCCGAACACGCCACCCGCCAGCCGGCCGTGCAGCTCGTAGGGCAGATCGCCCGTCCACGTGCCGTTTGCAAATGCAATCGCCTGGCGCGCGGCCGAAAACCCGGGAATCGTCACCGGCACGCTCACGAGCGTTTCGCCAAATCGTGGCACGGCGCCGCTCTGGTCGCTCACGCCGCTGGCGAATGGCTGGCCGTTCACTTCAAGATCGAGCGAAACACCGTCGAAATTAGCCGCGTAGTCGTTCGGGTTCTGCAGCCGGAGCTTGACGTTGAAGCGCAACTCCAGGCCCTGACTCTCGATCGGCTCGATCCCTGCCACGCTCACACGGATATCTTCGTGGCCGGGCAGACTCGAGCAGCCCGACAGCACTGAAAGCACCGACACACACAGCGCCGCGACCAGAAACAGACGGGCGGAATTTAGCGCGCGAAATGATGGCACGGGAGGTACCTCCAGTGATGGCCGGATCGGCTAGACGATTGTACCGGGCCGCACGGATATCCAGTGTGCGTTGTGCCCTGGTTCCGTCGCGCAACGGCGGACTTCTTCGGCCGGTCCCGATCTCGGCGATCCGTCACCGCACGGCACGATCGCGCGCCGTGCGCTCGAAAGCGGCATGACGATGACCGCCGACGAAATCATCATCATGCACGGCTGCATCGAATCGATGAACCTCGCACTGCGCGCGGTGACAAAACCCGGTGACAGGGGTCGTGTCAAGATTCGGAAATACTGGGATGGTCCACCCACTTTTCATCGGGCGGATACTTAAGCCCCAAAACCCGGATGTGAGGTCACCGTCATGGACTCCGTCAACTCCCAAGTCATCGGCATCGACGCCGGCAAGAACTGGTTTCATGTGGTCGTCATGGATTCGAGGGGCCAGCAGACTGATCGGCGCAAGTTGCGACGTGACGCACTTCTGGAATATATCGCGCAGCACGAGCGCTGCCTGATCGCCATGGAGTCGTGCGCCGGCACGCAGTTTCTGGCAACCAAGATGCAGGCGCTTGGTCACGAAGTGAGGCTCGTTCCCGCGCAGTTTGCCGCACCATTTCGCAAATCGAACAAAAACGACTTTAACGACGCTGAGGCCGTCGCCGAAGCCGCCATGCGAGGCCACATGAGATTCTCCCGCGTGAAATCGATTGAGGAACTCGACCTTCAGGCGCTGCACCGCGCCCGCGACCGACTGATCCGGGAACGGACCGGACAAATCAACCAGATCCGGGCGTTTCTCCTGGAAAACGGCATCACTGTCGCGCAAGGCAGAGCGAAGCTGCAACACCGTTTGCCAGAGCTCATGCGTGACGCCAATTCCGGTCTGTCTGGCGTGATGCTGCACCTGCTGGACATTCTTGTTGGACGGTGGAGAGAACTGGACAACGCGATCAGCAAGCTCACCCATGAGATCGAACTGATTGCGCGCGCGAGCGAGCTCTGTCAACGTCTCGTCAGCATCCCCGGCATCGGTACACTCAGTGCCACCGCGCTCGTCGCCGCCGTCGGCGACGCCAGGCAATTCCGACATGCCCGCGATCTGGCCGCCTGGATCGGCCTCGTGCCACGGCAGTTCAGCACCGGCGGGAAGCCTCGTCTTCTAGGCGTCGGGCGCCGAGGCAACGGCTATGTGCGAAAGCTGCTGATTCACGGCGCGCGCGGTGTCATGAGCCGGTTGAACCGGTCAAAACACCGGCTGGCCGCCTGGCTCACGTCGCTCGAAAGGCGCGTCCATCCGAACATCGCCGCCGTCGCGCTGGCCAATAAACTGGCCCGCATCGCCTGGGCCGTGCTTACCAAGGGAGAAATCTATCGTCCAACCTGAATCCCCGTCCCGTTACTGCAAGTGACGTTGTGTGGAAGAACAGTCAATCGGCGCGATCGTGAACCTGTGTGCGCAAAAGGCTCACTGAAGCCGCGGAAATTCATAGGTCGATCGCGCGCGGATACCCATCACGGCCGGCGCCTCGTGCCGAGACCGAATAGATTTAGGCAGACGCCTCTTCCAGTCAGTGAAAAACCTCGCTTGCAATTCGTGGGTGGACCATAGATTTGTGCACGTTAAGCGTTCGCGAACTGTGCTGTTCGAATGGCGGTGATCGACCCTCGCAGTTGACTGTCGCATGCTAGCGAAGCTGACCTTCATGGACTTCGCTGAACGGCCCGGAAGCTGCCATTCACATGAACGTGCGCCCCAGCGAGAAGGCATACCCTGTTCCACCTACACCTTCGTAGGGCGTCTACCCATCGGAATCGTCGAAGACTCATGACATAATTCGCCGCAAGCTCGAGCCCGTCCGCAACTCCGTCACCGCGATGCTTAGCCTTTTCCACCGCAAGATCGGCAGCATCCTGGGATTGCTTGCAATCCTGATGGCGACGCTCGCGCCAACGGTCTCGCATATCCTCGCGGCAGACCAACGTTTTGAGGCGGTCTCGGGTGCTTTCTGCTCCGCGCAGAGCGGTTCCGATATTGCGGGACACGACGAATCGCCATCGACCGGGAAAGCGGGCCATTGGCAGGCGTGCGCGTATTGCGGGCTCCTTGCCCACATGCCGGTGTTACCGAGCGGGACCTTGGCGTTTGCGCCGACGGATTGGGCAACTCAGCCGACGGCGATTCTCCCGTTTCGGACGATTCACCGCGTTTTCCCCTTCACCGCAGCGCAGCCGCGTGCGCCTCCATTTTCATCCTGATTGAGTCAGCAAGGCGGCGATGCATGTGCCATTGCATCGCCGCGCCGTCGCGTCTTCTGACAGACCCGCGACCACACAAACTCGACCATTCACAAAGGATGAACCAAACCATGCGCACCATTCCAGTTCGCGGCGGTATGCCGACGCTCGTGGCTTTAGTTGTTCCGGCTGCCGTAGCCGTCACTATTCTCTTTCCCTCACTTGCAACTGCGCACGCCATTGCTGGCAACCGTGTTTTCCCGGCGACGATGGCGGTCGACGACCCAGGCGTCGGCGATGAAGTCAATCTGGAATTCGGCCACGTCAAATCCGACACGGGCGACGGAGACACGCAAAACACCAATACCACGACCCTCGAATGGGACAAGCTGATCACGCCGAGTTTCGCCCTTATGGGGACGGGGACTTACGTGAACGTGAACGCGCCAAATGGCGGCTCCGCCCGCGGTTTCGACAACTTCACGGTCGGTGCCAAATACCGGTTCTACGTGAACGAAGCCCATGAGTTCATGGCGTCGGCCGGTGTGATCGCCGAACTGGGTGACACCGGTTCGAAGGCGATCGCCAATCCGCACTCGGCGATCTCGCCAACGCTTTATGTCGGCAAGGGATTCGGCGATCTGCCAGAGGGCCTGAAATATTTGAGACCGTTGGCGATCACCGGCATCATCGGCCCGCGGTTGACGATGAACAGCTCCGATCCCGATTCCCTGAACTGGGGCGTTACAGTGCAATACAGCCTGCCTTATCTGCAGAATTTCGTGCAGGACGTGGGGCTCAAGGCGCCGTTCAGTAACCTGATTCCGGTCGTCGAATTCCCGATGAGTACCTGTACCGGCGGCCCCTGTTCGGGCCATACGACCGGGAGCATCAATCCCGGCGTGATCTGGCTCAATCGCTGGGGCCAGCTCGGCGCCGAGGCGGTGATTCCGGTCAATCATGCAAGCGGCAAGGGGGTGGGCGTCCTGGTGCAGGCGCATCTTTACCTGGATGACGTGCTACCCAACTCCGTTGGTAAGCCGCTTTTCGGCAAAGGAGACTAGAAATGAATGTCTTCAATGGTCTTCAACGAGGCTGCGGCGCAGCGGCCATCGCGACCGGCATCCTGATCCCGTCCGCGGCATTCGCGCATGTGTTCCCGCAAACGCAATCGCCATCGGCGGGCGCCGAAGTGCCCCCGCCGGAGAACGTGACGATCGTGTTTGATGGTCCGCTCGAACCTGCATTCAGCTCGCTGACCGTCAGCAATTCGACGGGTAAGCAGGTGAATGCCGTGAAAGCGCAAGTCGATCCGAACGACAGGAAGTCGATCCATGTCGCGTTGCCCTCGTTGCCACCTGACAAGTACACCGTGCGTTGGGTCGCCGTCGCCTCTGACGGGCACCGTACGCAGGGCGACTATTCGTTCAGGGTGAAGTAGTGGACCGCGCGACGCTATCCGGTTCGATCATCGTGGCCGCCGTCGCCAACGTACTGTTCGCGTGCGCGGCAGGCTCCTGTCTGGCGGCGTTGCTGCTGGACAACGCGTCGCCGCGCATGTGGCACCGGTTGCAACGGATCGTCGTTGTCTGCGTCGCCACGTTGATCGTTGCCGATACCGTCAATTTGCTATTTGAGGCCGCACTGATGAGCGGGTCAGTTCCGGGTGCCGCTTTTTCGATGTTAATCCCAGTACTGACCCTATCGCATTTCGGCGCAGCGTGGTCTGCTGGACTTGTCGCCCTGATCGTGTGGACGCTCTTTTCGGTGGCGCCGCGAGGTTTCGGGCGGCCAGTTCGCACGACTGTCGCGCTGTTCGCCGCAGCCGTCTTCGCCTTTAGCAAAGCGGCGTCGAGTCACGCGGCAGACGCCGGCGACTTTTCGCTGCCGGAGTGGATTCACTGGGCGCATATCTGCTCGACCGCTGCGTGGGCCGGGCTTGTGATCGCGGGCGGACTTTTCGTGCTGCCGCGGCTGCGGGCCGAAGCGAGCGGAGAGGACCTCGCGCACTTCGTCAGGCGCCTGTCTGTTGCCGCAACCCTCGCCTTGCTGGTGGTCCTCGTCACCGGAGTTGACAACGCCAATCGCGGACTGGGTGGCTCTCTCGTGCCGCTCACACATAGCGACTGGGGGCTCATTCTCGACGCTAAACTCGGGTTTGTCAGTGCAGCGATCGTGTTGGGTGGGATCAACCGGCTGGTTTATTTACCACGCATACGGCGGGGTGCATCGCACGGTGCTATGGCCTCGTTCCTGACGATTTTAAGAGCCGAGGCGGTTGTCATGATCGGCGTCCTGTCTGCTGCCGCTGTGCTCGCCCACGCTGTACCGGGGGCCCACCTTGGCGCCTGATCGTGAGCTGACGATTTGTAGAGCGTCATCATGCCCTCGTGCAGTTTGCTCGCGAGCGAAGAACAAGCAACCGTCAGGCCCAACCATTGAGCCTTGTCGGTCGCTTCTACAGAGCTTCCCAGGGCCGGCAATCGTCCCCGGTGTTCCGGAAGAAACGCTGCTGCGCTATAACACAGGTGGCAGCGCCCTGATGACCGGAACATCACT
>NZ_JBNDML010000021.1:0-136092 GCF_050436565.1 Paraburkholderia sp. GAS42
CGTCAAAGGTCAGCCAGCATGACATGCGACGTTTCAGCTTTGCCCAGGTACGACATTACAGCTTTGCCGTAACACACAAAACATCGATAATTTATCTTATGTCAACTTGAATCCCTGGTAGTTTGTCTATCCAATCGTTCCCGGCTGACCCAAGCACAACATGATTGCGCATCCATCTCAGACTTGTTCCTACTAATCCCCGCCGATTTTGCCCTCCTAAACACATCCGATTGGCTATTTTGGGCTTTTTAACGCAAACGGCAGTGTTTAGTAGGGGGAGGGCAGCCACTTAAACAGCACCGCTTGAATTATCTGCTCCTCTTAATCGTAGCCTTTAGCATCCAGAAGATCGATGCGACACGCGACGATTGTCGCTGTTAGTGACCAAGAAATGCGCGCACGACATGGTCGATAAATACCTTCTGGGCAACGTCATAATTTGACATAATAAATTTGACCCCAAAAATGAGGTAAATCCGCAGTCGATTCGCAGGGTAGTCATCGGTTCCAGATGTGTTCGCCGTCGTATCGAAACGGCGGTCAACGAAGACCGGAGAGAGCAGTTTTGGCTGGAACCAAATGTGCCGCGCATGGGACGGCATTTCCGCCCGGTTGGTGAACGCGATAGTCAGCATTCGTGCGCGTGCGGAGCGAGGACGCTTTTCTGAGATTCGCTAAAGACGAGTCGATGCGCGCGCCCCGACCGCACGGATTCCGCTTGGGAGATGCCATGTTCAAGCGATCGAGGAGCTCAAAACGAAATGCCATGGGGCTCCGACGACTACGTGAGGCCTTGCCGGCGCACATGCGTCGTACTCGCGACGTCTAGTTGGCCAGATTGGAACGGTCTTGGTGGGCATACGAGGATGTAGCTGGCGTGCTTCGTAAATCTGCACGCTTCTGGGGAAAGCGAAAGTCTACAGTTGTCGGAAGCGTCGCCGTAGCTTTGAAGCAGCAAACGCGACATCAAGGGTGGCGAAGTCCAGAAATCTTCGATATGGCGAGTATTGCGCGGGAAGCAGGCCGAAAGTGCTTCCAGGCGCTCATTGCAACGGAGGCCTGTAGCAAACAGGAACAGGGGTCAGTCATGTTTGTGCAGCAGATCGCCTGATCAAATCGATCTCGCCGGCTGCCCGCCGATTCGCATTGGGCGCGAGCAACCCGGACAGGACGAAACTGGAAGCGCTAGAGAAACTCGAGGGGTGAGATGTCCAAAGCATTGGCAAATCTCTCGATAGTCTCCAACGTGACGTTTTTCTTTCCCGACTCGACGACGCTGACGCGGTTGCGGTCGACGTTGACTTTTTCGGCAAGCTCTCGCTGATTCAGATCATTGTCAGCACGCCACTGCCGGATGCGCGTCGCCATGCCTTCGGTTATCTGTTGCGCGGTCTTGTCGCTTTTTTCGCCGCCGACCATTTCGCTGACGTTGGTTTTTAAAGCGCTAGCTATAAGGACGGCTTTTGAAATCGAAAGATTCGGTGCGCTCTTCTCGATGCGACTGACCGCACTTCGGTCAAGTCCTAGCGGGGCGCCGAAGGCCTCCTGAGTCAGACCCAGTTTGTCCCGACGGACACGCATCTCTTCCGCGAACAGCTTCGCAAGTTCCGCCATGCACAGCCCTGCATTGAAAAGCAGTCATCATTGGGCTTTGCAGGCAATTCGTCTACAACATCCGAATTGTAAAGCTCGATGTTGAAAACTCGGATGTCATAAATTTTTATGTTGTAGACATTGAGATTTACAATTTATGTGTCTACAATCGCACCACCAGCATCCCTGGGCCAATGAGTGATTTCGTTGCACGCCACTGCCGTGCGCGCAGCGGCGGGGTGCCCGTCAGCTTTTGAAGATCAGATAGATATGGTTCTTGTGTTCATTTGCCTCGACTGGATTGCTCCAGGAGATTGCGCCCCGACGCTCGAAGTCGGTGGGCATGGTGGCCAGCAGCCCAATGATGCCCGCGAGGAGTGCATCTCCTTGCTTGCCTCCTGCATAGGCCGATTCGAAGGTGCGTACCCAGTGCTTGCGACGAGGCAGATGATGGGGCGCCGGCTTTCAGATATCCAAGACTGTCTCGGGGAGCTGCGCGGAAAAATCAGAGATTCGGTCAACACAACAGGCGATTCGGCCTACAAGTTGGTCAGCGACTTCCTAATGGCTTGTGATTTTGCGAATGCATGGCCGTTCGAATGGGTGTCTATCGCCGACACGCGGGCGAGCTTTCCCGAGCAACTTCGGGATCGGGTTGTGGAATTCAGCGGAGCGCCAGAGGGCTTTGAAGCGGCGTGCCGCGAACTGGCACGTCTCCTCGACGCAACCGCCGCGTCTTCCACCGCACCCACGCTGCAGGAGACATCGCGTCTGCTCGGTGACCGCCGCATGATTGATGCGATTCGAAAACGTATGACGCGCACGCGAACGTCTTCCTGAAATCTGCAGACTTCAGATCGAGCTAGTTATGGATTCACGGCCATGTTCATTGGTCGGCTGACTACCGGATTGGCAAGTGCCGCGTCATATGCAACCCGCGAGGACGCCCGGGACGAAATCGGACTCGTGCTGACATTCCGTACGAAAACGCCAACTTCGATCCGACTCTAACTATCGAGATTTAACGCACTCATCGAGGTCCTGCGATGCCTATTGGAATCTATAACTACAGCGACGATGTGGTACTCGAGCGTTGGTCTATCCGCGAAACGGAGAGTGGCGCGAGGCATTTCGTCGGATTCAACATAGTGAATCATGAGGGAAGGGTGAGTACGCCCATTGTGAATTTCGACCCTGACTCGCGTACGGGCACAACAGAAAGCGGAAGTACCTACACGCTGGTTGGGCGAGCCGGCCGCGACAGCGACGGGGAATATGTGTGGGGCCATGCAGCGAGAGCGTGGAAGGTAAAAAACTGGAGAGACGTTACGCCAGAGTTGGTACCCGACTGGCGCATGTGGCTGCCAAAATGCAAGCGAAATGATCAAGGCGACAGCGAGGGCGAACTTCTGTCGCACTGGGACCTGACTGCCCAGCCCGCTCAATCGAATGACGGGTTTCGAGTAGATGCAGTGCGATATCGAGCGAGCGTCTACACGCGACGCTACGGTGACAAGGTGAATATTTCCGAGCCAATTTCAACTATTAGTGGAAATGGTTCAGTTGTGTTTTTTCGCCCAGTTCCCGCGAATAATAAATTGCAGTTTCTGGTCGCAGCGCGAGTTCTGCTGACGGAAAGATTGAAACGAGCCCAGTCGATCGACGAAGTTTTGCATCTTCAGCCCTGCCTGACCATGATCCTCGAGAATTTGCCTCGCGTGGACGATGAAATCGGCGAGCAGGTAGCTCGACTTAATCTTACCGTCCATGACGGAAGCTTAAGCGGACGAATGGTAATCGCGGATCATCCTGACCTGAATTACGGGCCCGTATCACTACGCAGACGACGAGGAGTCTGGGATGCAGTGCTCCGGATGCTGCCGGATTGGGGTGACATTGGCTTGATTTCCCCCATGGATTATTGAATGAATCGCGATCAAGTAGTGTTCTGGCGCGCATGTGCGTATCAGGGAAGTGTGCTCGGTCCTGGCTCGCCGGCGCCTGAAGTGTCGGAGGTCCTTGGTACGGCTGCACTCGGTCCCAACTTATCGACAGGTGACAGCTTCAACGAGCGCATCGTATCGCACGTTTATCGCGTCATCGCGGCGCAGATCGAGTCCTCCCCAATGAGCAACCTCAATCCGGTTACCGCACTGAAACCCTTCATGACGGTCGCGATTGAAACGCGCAACGAAACCGACTGCGAAAGCGCAGATGCCTGGAGTCAGGTCGCACGGCTTGATCTCATTTGCGACGGTCGTGCTGCTCATGCGGGTATCTGGGTGGAAGGGGCGGCGGAGAGGCTTCTGCCAACCGTCCAGATTCAAGACGAGGATACTGTGTGGACGGCGTTTGTCCGGCTACTTGGACAACAGGGCGATGAACATACCAATGATTGAGGCAAGCCCATTATGGCGAACCGCTGGGCGTCTGAGATTGGCATCCCTCGACGCTGGGCCACTCGCGAGCGAATGTAGCGGTCTTCATGCCTTGCGCGCCTGGAGGGCAGGTTGAAGATAAGTAGAAAAATCAGCACGAGGCCACGGGTCATCCCTCAGTTCAGTTTTGCTGAAAAGCGCAAAATCCTGCGTGCTAGTCGAATGATTCTGGCTCAGCCAGAAGTCAGAGGGGCACTTTACGCAATGTCTGACGAGAAGTTGGGACGACGGTTCAAATGTGCATTGCGCCGCGCGCTTCGGATGTCCAAACGTTCGCGACAGCGTTCTCGACAGACCGCGCACCCATCACATCGTCCGGGCACAAAGACATGAATGACCACCACAAATGAACCGGCAGATTCGGGAGGAGGAATACCGTGACGATTCCGATTGAGCGTACTGCTTCCGTGTTGAGAGCACGTGATCTCCTGACTGAGTTGTCGACTGTGCCAGACGACGCTGACCTGGAGGTCTTGCGGGAGCGCGCACGCAGGCTGCTCCGGCATTATCCAGAATTCTTACATCTGCAGTCTTCGTCTGCGATGGCTCCGGAGATTTGGGGAGACCCTGGTGCGAAGTGGTAGGGCAGAGCAACATGAGTCATGAAGTGGCTATCAGGTCGGTGCTGCTGTCGCTTCTCTTTGTACCCGTATTTTTCGCGGTCGGATACACCCTCAAGACTAAACCAAAAGCCTGACGACATGGATAAACCGGCCGCCAAGAATGATGATGGGAAGTGCCACAGTCGCTGCAAGCATGAGCGAGAGAAAGGGCGCTGCGTTAATTACCAGGCAATGTGCTGTACGTTCTTGCATAAAGATCACCTTTTCAGATTGACAGACGGTTTAATTGGCAAAGCGGCAGTTCCCCGGTCGTGATCGATCTAAAACACGATCGGGGAATGGTTGTCCGCAGATACGTGTAGCCAATCTTTCTAGCCTTTAAGGAAGGTAAGGCCTCGTGGCGATACCCTATGTCGATCTGCTAGTCACGGACATCGCAGTGTCGCCCGAGACAGGGCATTAGCCTAATACCTGCCACACCAACGGATTCCCGCTTGCAATATGGCTGGCATGTATTTCTGGCTTGGTAGAGGCAGAACCTGAGGATGAACTGCCTCTTCATTTTCCCCAATGAAAACGGAGCGCATTGCGAGGCGGGTGCGCCAAAGCTACTTCCGTACGATAACTCACCCGCCCCTCGGCGACGGGGTTCTATTGCGCTGGGTCAACCAACACTTTCATTTTCCGCCCAGCTCGCAGTTCCTCGAAGCCTTCTGCGAGCACGTTCTCCAGCGGCACGGTTTCCACCCAGCCCGTGGTCCTGTAGTGTCCGCGCTCCATTAGATCGATCACGCTCTTATAGTCTTTGCCTGTGTAGCAGAGCGTCCCCTGTATGCGCCGTTCACGCATAACAGTCTCAAGCAATGGTGTCAGCATAGGTTTGTCGTAGATCGCAACACTCACAAGAGTCCGGTGTTCGCCCAACGATTTCAACGCGGACGCGATTGCTGCTGGGACGCCAGCAGCGTCGTACGCCGCATCGACTCCTTCACCGTTGGTTCTATCCGCGATAAGGGCTGGCACGTCAATGCTCGTCGGATCGATAGTGCGCGCTCCTAGCCCTTCAATCGCTTTGCGACGGGTTGCTGATGGCTCTACTACGTCGATCTCGGTTACGCCCATACCCCGCAAAGCGAACCACAGACCTATGCCAATCGGACCCGCGCCGAAAATGAGCGTACGACTCTGGGCAGTCACGTCCCCGAGGGTGGCTGCATGGTAGGCGACCGCCATTGGTTCGACTAGCGCGCCCATTTCGACAGGAACGTTGTCGGGAAGCTTGTGAACCATGTGGCTTGGCACGACCGCATACTCAGCCATGCCGCCGTCAGACGAGAGTCCCTGGAAGCCGACACAGTTGCACACGTTGTAGAAGCCGGATCTACATGGTCTGCACATGCCACAGCGAATAACCGGCTCGATCGCGACGTTATCCCCTTCCTTGATGCCGGTAACGTCGGGCCCCACTTCCACTACAGTTCCAGAAAACTCATGCCCGATCACGATGGGCAAGGTCCTGCCAGTCAGCGGATGTGGCTCAGTCTTTGGAATCAGGACTGGGCCATCGTAGTATTCGTGGATATCGGTGCCGCAGATGCCGTTTCGACTAACCTTGATTTTCACTTCGCCCTTCGATGGCGACGGCTCTGGAACATCGTCAATTGTGATCTGGCGATTGCCGTAGTAGACAGCAGCTTTCATAGTGAACGACTCCTCCTGTTAAATACAGAATTCACGTCGCACGTCATAATGCAACGCTCTTTGCCCGCGAACCTATGGGCGGCTACCAAGGTGATGACCTTTCTTTCTTCCTTTCGACCAGCCTGAAACACGACCTGTTGGAGGACGAACTTCAACCGAATGGGTAAACCGATGCGCCGGAAAATGTGAAGCGTTGCCGACTGTCAGGGTCAACCAGCGGCGAGCAATCCGATGACTTCCTTCCCGGTCGATACGGCTTTAAAAAGCTGGAACCAGTTCGGCCCTTTTATCAGGCCGCTGAGAAAGCCTTTGCGTTCAGGTGGACACGCAATTCACAGATTTCTTTTTGGAGAGACCGTAGAACTCAAAATAGACGACATAAATCAGCATGACGTAGTTAAGTAGGTCGACCCAGGTGAGCGGGTCACCACCAAAACCGGGTGCAATTTCTGCTTCATGAAGTACGGAGACGGCAAACCATCGCGTATAGATTTCGAAGGAGATCAAACCAAGGCCCCAGCAAATCGATGCGCGTATTATCCGATTCGTCAACATGCCGAATCGGTTTGGCCAATTGCCCGCAACGTTGGCCCAGAAGATCAGCCAGAAGGCAATCCACACACCTAACTGCGCGGGCCAGATTGGGAGCGTTGTGCCGAGTTTTTCAATAGCACTGGAAGGAATGAGAATCCATCTGAGCAGCGCGAGATGTCCTACATAGAGTGCTGTCCCCAGCAGAAAATTGCCGACCAGTGCTGCGAGCGCCGTGTGGCTTTTCCGTCCCAGCGCACTCCACGGCCAATTGTCGAAAATGAGGTAGGTTGTTAGCCACGCGACGATAACGGAATAGAACCAGCCGATCGCCACTGGCAGGGGAAGCAGAGTCGCGTGAGGCGCCGAAGCAGTCGTCAGGTTGGGGTATATAAGCAAAAAATAACCTAGTCCCGTGAGGCAACAACCGCTAGCCAGTTGCGCAACACGGCCTGCTACAGGTCTCATCCCGCTATCGGACCATGGCCATCCGGACATGCCTGTAGCCAGTATGCCGAATCCGTAAAAGCCGATCAGCACGATAAGGCCGGTCGCACCATACCCGACACCGCCGACTGAGGTGAATGTCGGATCCAGTGCGCCATATCCATAGACGAGTGCACCCGGCAAGAGGAATGAAAGCCCAACCGTAACAACTGTGGCGATGCAGCCTCGGGCAGGTTGTTTGAACGCCGAAAATGCCGTCATACCGAAGTTAAAGCCAATGAAAACCAGCACCAGGATGCCCCAGAACAGGTACATGCCGAACGGCTGTGGGGAATACCTCCAGACGGCCAATTTTGCATCAACAAACAGACGCCATACCCCAAGGCTTATGACGTGCACAACCAGAAAAACAGCAACTGCGAACGCGAAGGGTTGCAACACTAATCCCGTAGGCGTAGTAGAGAGTTCCTCTTGCGCGGCAATGCTGGAGCTTGTGGGTTCCATGATCGGCATATCCAATACGATAAAAGCCCGATCGAGTAGCGCGCCGGACCCGCGATGGTCAATCGCGCGCTTGAAAATCGGACAAAAGAGCTCAGCCGCGTCGGTCAACGTGGCGCTTTGGGATGAACGGGCGTGGACCAGCGACTGGCCGATCCGGCCAGGTGCGGAGGCGCCGGCACGCTATCGGTAAACCAGTCCTCCGTCGATCAGCGGCGCTTGACCGGTCATATAATCAGAATCGGGTCCGGCCAGGTAGGAAACCAATCCGGCAACATCGTCTGGCGTTTCGGCGCGACCTAGCGCTATCCCCGCCACGTATTTTTTATATGTTTCGCCGATCGGCACACCGGTTATTTCAGCCATACGCTTGTCTATCTCAACCCACATGTCCGTTCCGACCACACCTGGACAATAGGCATTGACCGTGATTCCGTCGCTTGCCAACTCTCGGGCCGCTGCTTGCGTCAACGCCCGAACCGCAAACTTCGTCGCGCAATAGACGCCAAGCAGTGCGAATCCATCATGACCCGCGATCGAAGCCGCATTGATGATTTTCCCTTTCTTTTTAATTGCCCTGAATTTCTTCGCAGCAGCCTGAATGCCCCACAGAACACCCTCGACATTAACTTTGAAAATTCGCTCCACCTCAGCCGGCGAGACATCGAGAAGCGCTTGCACTTGAGCAATCCCGGCGTTGTTCACCATGATGTCAAGAGTGCCTAGTTCGTTTGCTGCATGTTCGACGGCCGCATAGACTTCGTCCCGCTTCGATACATCAGCCACGTAGGTGGTCACCTTTCGGCCAAGATCGCTAATTTCGGCCGCGACTATCTGCAATTTCTCTGTATTGATGTCAACCAACGCGAGATCAGCACCGTCTCTCGCGAGCCGCACCGCAATGCTGCGGCCGATACCCTGTCCGGCACCCGTGACGAGCGCCACCTTCGTATGAATAGTCATCGAATCTCCTTCCTGGAAGTTTGAGTCGGCAGCTCAATTTCCCAATTTCAACAAGAACGTGCTGCCGAACCGTCGCTTTCGTCATTCGCAGAACACGCTGCGGTTCCGCCACGCGTATCGCCTTATGCGCAAATTTTTAGGCTAGATCTCCATAAACACCTTGACTTGCCTTCAGCGCCAAGCGTCCGCGTTGCGTTACGACAGATGGTGAACTTCCTGCAATCCGAATACGGGCGTTGGAATGCCCTCCATGCGCGCCTTTAGCTGCAGCGACAGATACTGCGAGTAGTGGCGTGACTGATGCAGATTGCCGCCGTGGAACCACAGCGCTTGCTGTTGCGTCGGCTTCCACATATTGCGCTGCTCGCCTTCCCATGGTCCCGGGTCTTTCGTTGTCGCGGAGCCGAGGCCCCACACCTTGCCCACCTTGTCAGCGACTTCGCGAGAGATTAGATCGGCGGCCCAGCCGTTCATCGATCCGTAACCCGTCGCATAGACAACGAGGTCCGCTGGCAACTCGGTGCCGTCCGACAGCAGCACCGAATGCGCTTTCAACTCCACCACGTCGACGCCACTTTTCAACTTGATCTTGCCATCGGCGACGAGGTCGGACGCGCCGACGTCGATGTAATAGCCCGAGCCGCGCCGCAGATACTTCATGAAGAGACCGGAGCCATCGTCGCCGAAATCGAGCATGAAACCCGCGCGTTCGAGCCGCGCGTAAAACTCCGCATCGACTTCGCGAATCTTGTCGTAGACCGGAATCTGGAACTCGTGAAGGATCTTGTACGGCAACGACGCGAAGGTCATGTCAGCTTTCCACGTCGTCATACCCGAAGCGACTGCGCGCTCCGAATAAAGATCACCGAGCGCATGCTCCATCAGCGATTCCGACTTCACGATATGCGTCGACGAGCGCTGAACCATGGTGACGTCCACGCCAGCCTCCCATAGCGCTCCGCAGATGTCGTGCGAGGAATTATTAGCGCCTATCACGACCACTTTCTTGCCGCGATACGCGTCCGGTCCCGGATGCTGCGACGAATGATGCTGCTCACCCTCGAACACATCACGGCCTTTAAACTCGGGAATGTTCGGTTTACCCGACATACCGGTCGCGAGCACGAGTTGTTCGGGGCGCAGCGTCAGCGTCTCGCCGCCACGCTCGGCTTCCACGATCCATTCTTTCGTGACTTCGTCGTAGCGTGCCGATTTGCAGGTGGTGGCACTCCAGTAGTTCAGTTCCATCACCTTCGTGTACATCTCGAGCCAGTCGCCCACTTTGTCCTTCGGCGTGAAGACTGGCCAGTTGTCGGGAAACGGCAGATAAGGCATGTGGTCGTACCAGACTGGATCGTGCAGGCACAGGGTCTTGTAGCGCTTGCGCCATGCGTCGCCCGGCTTGTCGTTCTTATCGATGATGATTGTGGGCACGTTGAGTTGCCGCAGTCGCGCACCGAGCGCGATGCCGCCTTGTCCGCCACCGACGATCAAGCAATACGGCTGCTTCGTCACACCCAGCGTTTCGCTCTCGTGCTCGCGATGTTCCTTCCAGCTCGTGCGGTTGACGCGCGCGCCGTGTTCTGCGCCCATCGGGCGCTTGAAATTCTTCGGCTCTTCGTGGTCCTTCAGCTCGCTCATCACCGTGAGCAGTGTCCAGATCCGGCCATTCTTCAAGCGGATAAAACCGTTGCCGCGCGCGACGCCGGTCTCGAACGTAATCCACGCCTGAGCGAGCCCATCCGCTTCAGTTTCGGGCTCACTGATTGCGACGCGGAAATTCGAAGGGTCAGCAGTATCCAGTTGCGCCTCCAACATCGCGGCGATCTGTTCACGGCCTTCCATTGTCTTGATGTTCCAGGTGAAGCTCACAAGGTCACGCCAGTAGCAGTCCGGCTGGAACAGTTCGACTACGGCGGGAATGTCTCGATGCGCGAGCGCAGTGTTCAGGCGCTCGAGCACACCTGCTACGACGAGGGTGGGATTGGCTTCGGCCATGGTTACTCCTCCATTAGAACGGATGATCGATACATTTGCTAAAGGTGGGTTTCTCGCCCACTCTGGAACTGGAACCACAATGCCGCGTGAATTAGCGTCGGTGTGGAGGCACGATGTTGTGCTTTGTGATGCGCCGGTAGAGAGTCGCCCGCGACATGCCAAGAAGCTTTGCCGCTTCGATCGGGCGCCATTTGGCCGTCGTCAGCGCGTTGACGATACGTCGACGTTCGGTCACATCGGCTTCGCGTACAGCGGGTTGGGCGGCACTAGGGGCTGCGGGCGGTGCGCTATGCTGGCGCAGCGTATGAGGCACCGGCGGTCGCACCCGTGCGAAAAGCGGCTCGCCGTTGCGTGCGAGCCGCAGCGATATAAAGTCGTGCCCCATGCGAGCGTCGAGAAACCGTAAGGCACGAATATCGAAGAGTTCAGACACATCGCACGGCAAGCGCTCGAGTCCTGGTACGCACTCCTTCGCCCGGCGGTTCGCGGCAACAGCCCAGCCGCGCTCATCGAAGGCAATCAGGATCTCGGGCTGCGTTTCCACGTAGTGGCGATTGCGGTGTGCGAGCATCACCCAGCGGTGCGTCGTGGCATGGAGAAAATAACTGTTTTCGATCAGCACCGCGCTTTGTCGCACGATATGGTTAACGAGGCGCTGACTTTCGCGCTCGTCCGGCGAACGTACCGCCGATGCGTCCAGCACCCCAATCAGCTCGCCGGAGAGGCCGAATATCGGCGAGGCGCTGCACGTCAGCGTAGTGAACGCGGCGCGAAAATGGTCGATCTTGTGCACCGTGATCGGTTCGCGGTCGAGTAGCACGGCCGTGACGCCGCAGGTGCCTTCCTCGCGCTCTGACCAACATGAACCCGGGTACAGTCCCGCGCGCTTGAACGCGTGGCGCCGGTCAGGGTCGACGCGATAGTCGATCGTCACGCCAGCCGCGTCCGTAAGCATCACACAATAGTCAGCTTCGCGCACCGTCTCGTGCAGCTGCGACAGGCACTGGCCGGATGCGCGCAGCACCGGTTCCTCGCGTTGGCGGACATCGCGAAGCTCAGACGCTGTGAGGATGCGGGGTCCGACCATGGCACCGGGATCGAGATGATATTGTTCGAATGAACGGCGGTACGATGACACGAGTCGGAGCGACGCACCGTCGCTCGAACGGGGTGTACGCGCCTCGATCGCATTGCGCACGCGGTCGATATGTCTGGTCTGCGGAACATAGGGCATGACGAGTCTCCGGCGGTCCGGATGCGTCGCGCACAACACATCATTGGCGCGGCATACCGATACTTAGTTGGTTTAAGCGTTGTACCATGCGCGTTCGCCAAGATCACACCGCAACGCACCATCGACATATTTGAGACTTTCGTCTCAGCTGGCAGGATGGCCTGCCGCCTTTTCATGAGGACGCCGCTGAGCAAGTCTCACGGACGTTGTTCTCGATCGAAAGAAAGTGGTGTACCGATTTTCGGAAAGATCAGCGAATACGACGTCGCAATCCATATTCTGCTGGGGCGATCATTGCAGGGACGATGGCGCTCTTCCCGTTAACGCCGCAATGCAACGCGATATTTCGGAATGAGAGATAAAGGGATCGCTATACGCGACTTCTCTCTACCTACGAGCCACACGCACATCTATCGGCCTCTGAACGGGTCTCTATCAAAGACGTCGCAATCTCCCTTATGCACGAGCTTCGTGGCTAAAACCTTGAACACCCACTCTCCGATGAGCTGCTCATTGCATGCTGGAAGTGTCAGCACGAAGAAGAGGGCGGATCCTGACTGCATTTCAGCATTGGGTACCTATCGATGCCGCATTGAGGCCGCTGACATGGAAGCGGAATTTCGACGTCTACTCAAAGTTAGGCTTGCAAAAAGGTATCGTCGAATTGGGCTAAATGATTTCGACATGACACTTAAAGTTGTCTATTTCTTCGACAAGGCTCTGACCGAAGGATGAGGTTCGGTTTGCACGGATTTCCAGCGAAAAAAATGAATCAGTTCACTGGCATTATCGCCGGGTACGGCTATACAGTTCGAACGTCAATGTACGCAAAGTCCTTGACCACGAACTGGTAGGTGATCTTCGGCTCGTCAAAGCGCGGTTCGCCATAAGCAGGCCAACGAACTCGTCGTCCTGACTTGACACCTATGTCGAGAGTTCCGATTGTCCTGGCTCTATCTTATTGACCGATTTTGCTTTGCTTCGGGTGTGTCCGTTGCTGATTGACCTTGCGCACCCTCATGCGATTTTGCACTGGCCCCAGCATGTGTCCATGGCGCGGTTACGTTGATGTCTCTTCAAATTTAACGAACTGGCGGATGGCGGCAGGTCCGCAACAGCGGCAGGCTCGCCGCGTCGAGCAGCCACGAGCGAGTTGGGTTCTGCCTGAGCCTGGCCGCTCAGGCCTACAGGCTCCCAGCGATCAGCCGATCTGCCATCTCGCGCAGATGTGGCGCCGGACCGTCGCGCCCGAAAATCTGCCCAGACATAAACGCTCCTTCCAGTAGCAACAGTAGTCCGTCGCCTAACGCGTCTGGATCGCGTGCGCCCATGTCGCGAGCCATAGTGGCCAGGCGTGCGCGCAGTTCGCGTTTATGCGCTACCGCCACCTTGCGAGCCGGATGATCGGACTCCGGATATTCAACCAGCGCGTTGCTGAGCCCGCAGCCGCGATATGGACCAGGCCGCTTGGTGCTCTCGATGAGCTTGTCGAAATAGGCGAGGATCTGCGCGCGTGGATCGCTCGGGTGGGCGGCAACGGCAGCGTCGAAACAAGCCCAGAACTCGGCCTCATAGTCATGCAGATAGGAAGCAGTCAGATCATCTTTCGATGAGAAGCTGCGGTACAGGGTGGGCTTGGTGACGCCAGCCCCTGCAACGATGGCATCCACCCCGACCGCACGGATTCCGTGATCGTAAAACAGCTGCCGTGCGCTGCGGCGGATACGCTCAGCCGCTGGCGCCGGTCGACTAACTTCAACTGACGCTGTTTTTTTTTTCATGGTGCACGTCCTCCTGAGTTGAAAATTCGTGCGATTATTTTGTTGACGATGTTACGTACCGGTACGTACTATACACCCTCTCTTTGATACGTACCGGTACGTAACGTGAATATACCCAAAGCCTTTTCTTCGCCCCGTCTCGGCCAGCGCTACGCTTTCGTCGTTGCTGGCATCATTTTCTTTGCGCTTCTGGTCTCAGCTGGCCTCCAATCTGTACCTGGGATCCTGATCGTCCCGCTTGAGAAAACATTTGGCTGGAGTCGCGCGTCGATTTCACTCGCAGCTGCCGTTGGCCTCTTTTTCTACGGGATAGTGGGTCCATTTTCCGCTGCAGCGATGCAACGTTTCGGCCTGCGGCGCGTGCTAATCACCGCTTTGCTAGTCATGTCGGCCTCCAACGTTGCTACTGCCTTCATGACCAAACCCTGGCATCTGTTGGCAACCTTGGGGCTATTCTCGGGGACGGCCTCGGGCGCTGTAGCACTCGTGCTTGGCGCGACCGTGGTCAACCGCTGGTTTGCCAAGCGCCGTGGCTTGATGATGGGGCTGCTGACTGCTAGCACTGCGACCGGCAACCTGATTTTCCTTCCTGTGTTGGCCAGCCTGGCAGAATCGGGCGACTGGACACGCGTGGTGTGGACCGTTGCAGCTGCCGCGCTTGTGATGGTGCCGCTGGTTTGGCTGTTTGTGCCCGATCGGCCTGCTGACGTTGGTCTGATGCCCTATGGAAGCGAACCCGGCGCCAAGCCGGCAGCGCCTGAGCCAAATGCTGGCATGGTGGCCGCCACGCTCGGGGTGCTGTTCCGAGCCGCAACTACTCCCGCATTCTGGTATTTGTTCGGTACGTTCTTCATATGCGGCTTCACGACCAACGGACTTGTCGGTACCCATCTAATCTCGCTATGTGGCGACCACGGTATCGCAGAGATACAGGCGGCGGGCCTGCTGGCAACAATGGGTATATTTGACCTGTTCGGCACAACTGCCTCTGGCTGGCTGACCGACCGGTTCGATCCGCGCAAACTGCTCTTCATGTACTACGCGCTGCGTGGCATAGCACTGATTTATCTCCCTTATTCGAATTTCTCGTTCTATAGCCTGGGCGTCTTTGCGATTTTCTTTGGTCTGGACTGGATCGCCACTGTGCCGCCCACGATGCGGCTGGCCACCGAGGCTTTTGGTGACCGTGACGCGCCCGTGGTCTTCGGCTGGATCGTGGCGGCGCACCAGCTTGGCGCCGCGTGTGCAGCGTGGATGGCAGGCTTCGTGCGCGACACCTATGGCAGCTACCTGATGGCATTCGTACTCGCGGGTGCTACAGGCATAGTCGCCGCGTTCCTCGCACTGTTAATCAATCGCAAGCAGAGCAGTGCAGTGCCGCAGCCAGCATAAATGCAAACATGCACGGCGGGCTTGTAGCCCGCCTGTGAGCGCAAGTGCATCGCAGCGAATCGCTCCTCGTGCAGCGAGCCGTCCACATCTTTAAGGTCGCATTGCCTGGGGAGCGGTACCTCTGCACAGGGGACGTGATTGTTCGCAACAGTGAAAAGGACAATGCTGCTCTGGGACATAACATGCCGAATCATCTTCGGGAGCTGTCTGTTCGGTGACTTCCGCTCGATGATATTGCGGTGCCCACAGCCGCTACGCCTGCCTGAAGATAGACAAAGCGATCCAGCTATCACTGGAAATCGGCAGATTGTGATAGAGGGACATGCAGGATCAGTTGAGCAAATCCTTCAAAGGTTCAGCGTCAAGCTTTGACGTGAACCGGCTTCATCATCAAGCGGGCGTGCTACACAAATCAACGCGTGCCCGGCTTCGACATTGGCTTCAACCGGGTCCTGGTAGGTCACGCTGCCGTTTAACACGCGAGTGGAGCAGGTGCCGCACATGCCTGAGCGGCAGCTTGACAGTGCGTCGATACCGCATTTCTCTGCGAATTCCAGTAGTGTGCCGTCGTTTGGCAACCATTGCACCGTGCGTTGCGAGCGCGCGAATACCACGGGTACGCCGCCGATCACTGGTTTCCTTGCGTTTTGGATTCATTGCGACGCCGGGTCGGCATAACGTCCAGCGGGGCTGAGGGCGTGCGCTTTACGCTCGCGGGGCCGAACGCTTCGAACCGGATGCGCTCTTCAGCGACGTTCAGTTCACGCAAACCTTGGTGCAGGTCGTGCATGAATAACTCGGGCCCGCAGAGATAGAAATCGTAATCGTCGAACGGAAGCAGACGTTTGAGTGCCGCAATATCGACGCGGCCCTGCCACGTTATCGAAAAATCCGTTGTGTTTGTAGCGTCGTCATATTCACTATCGCTATCGAACAGATGTATCGAAACATCGCGATGTTGCATGGCCAGTTCTTTCAGATGCGCGCTGAACGGCCGCTCGCCGTCATTACGCGCACCATGGAAGAAGTAGAGCGGTCTGGTCTGTGGATGAGCTCCGCGTGCCGCGATAGCTTGATGCAACATCGCCAGCATCGGCGTGATGCCGATACCTGCGGAGATGAACGCCACTGGACGCGCGCTTGGCAGGTCATAGGTGAAAGTGCCGCGTGGCGTCATCGCGTCGATGGTCATGCCGGCGGAAAGATGCTCATGCAACCAGCTCGACGCTGTACCCTGACGCTTCACGCTGATTCGGTATTGCCGTGAGTTGCTCGCATCGGAAAGCGTATAGGTTCGCACGAGCGGCGCGTCGGCACCGTTTGCTGGCACGCGCATTGGCAGAAACTGCCCCGGTTCGAACGGCGGCAAACGTGTCCCGTCGGTCGACTCCAGATAGAAAGAGCGGATCGATGGCGTCTCGTCATGTATCGCTGCAATCTGCAGTTTTTTCCATGGCGACTTCGCTTGTTGCTCCGGTGGTTTCGGTGGTGGAAATTGTGGCGCATATTCGACTGCTGACCAGCGGAACGGTAATGCAGCACGGCTACGCCGCACTTCTGTAATGCGAAAACGTACCAGTCTTTCTGCGAGCGGAAATTCAGACAGTTCGGGTCCTTCCCAGACGATCTCGGCCAATGCAGCCGCATACAGAAGGTCACCGCTCTCGAAGTCGACAAACAGCAAACCGGCCCGGGGATCGTGCGTCAGATTGCCGAGCGTATTGAAGAAGCGATTACCGCTGAAATCAGGCGTGGTCAGTGTGTTCGCGTCATCAATGCGGATAAAGCCTGGCATGCCGCCGCGATGCGAAACGTCCACGCCGCCCGCAAGACCTGCTTCGCTAGAGAGGTTGGCACTGGCTATAAAGAACGTGTCGGCACGCGAGAGCAGTATCCGGTCCGCCTCGCTGAATTCGGTGGCGTATTCAACGTCGGTGTTCGTAACAGCAGAATCGCGCGTGATGAACATGGGCGTACGGCCTTGAATATATTTCGCGCAATTGCCGAAACTTTGCAAAACGACGAGCGAGATGGTGTCGCCATCTACTGAGGACACCACGCCGTTGACCCGGTTGCGTCGACCGGTTTGCGGTTGTAACCCTAAGCCGCCGATCAGCGCGCCTTTCTGCCAGTGTCCGGTTAGCGGATCGCCTGGCAGCGTGCCGCCTTTGATCTGCAGCGTACGTGGGTCTGGCGACGAAACAAAGCCCGGCCTGCCTACGCGTAAAGTCGCCCAAGGTTGCCCGCCTGTATCGACGCCGCCAAACACCATGAACGGCTGCTCTGAAAAGAACTGCCGGTGCTGCTCTGGCATGTAAGTCCGGATACCGCGCCGGCCGGCTTTATCGGCCTCTTCCGCTACGCCCGCACGCTGCTGCACGGCGACTTCGGCGCGATGAAAAGGTGTGACATCGGCGCTTCGAACAGCCGGATTGATGGGAGACGGTTCAGACATGGCAACCTCTGATCATGGCGCAGGGCACGGACTTACGGGTGTGCACGCCTTTACTCGGCAAGCAGGCCTACTTTGGTTGTCGGCATTGCAATAAAGCGCGGCAATGCTTCAACGCGGCGAAGCCATGCCCGAATGTTCGGATATGGGGCGAGTGATACGCCACCTTCTGGCGCGTGCGCGATATAAGTGTGCGCCGCAATGTCGGCGATTGTCACGTGCTCGCCGGCTGCGAATGGCTTGTCGGCGAGCTCTGAGTCCAGCACATCGAACAGCTTTATCGCGATTTTCTGCGCAGTTTCAAGGTGTAATGGTGCGCCAAACACTGTTACGAGTCGCGCTGCGCACGGACCGTAGGCAATTTGCCCTGCAGCGAGCGAAAGCCAGCGCTGCACAGCCGCAGCGCCCAGTTCGTCTTCCGGTAGCCACGACAGCTCACCATAGCGCTTGGCGAGATAAACCAGAATCGCGTTCGAATCAAACAGTACGGTGTCGCCATCTTCGATCGTCGGCACCTGGCCAAACGGATTTAACTGAAGATATTCCGGGCGACGGTTATCGCCGTCGGCTATCTTCAGTTCCACCACCTCGAACGGCAGATCGAGTAAGGTTAGAAACAATTTCACGCGATGGCCGTGCCCGGAAAGCAGGCTTGTGTGCAGGCGAATCGGCTGGGTGGGTTGGGCGATGGGCATCTGGAGTCCTTGCATAATCCTGATATCAAAAATAGTACTTTAGAATAACGGTTGCCGCTTCGCGCGAGAAGACTGTTAAGCTTCAAAACACAATCAATCGAAAGTGAACAAACTGCGATGGCACGTATACGCGATGTCAATCTGAACCGCCTGATGGTTTTCGTGGCAGTGGTCGAGGCGGGCTCTCTAACAGCCGCAGCGGCACGCCTCGGGCTCGCCAAAGCGATGGTCAGCACGCACATTCAGCGTCTCGAAAGGGAAGTCGGTGCGAGTCTGTTGGTGCGAACAACGCGACAACTCAGTGTGACTCAAAGCGGCCGCGCGTTCTATGATGCGAGTTGCAAAATCCTGCAGGCGACGGAAGATGCGCTGTCGGAAGTATCGGGCGTCAGCGCGCCGGTGCGAGGCACATTGCGCGTGAGCACCCCAAACGACTACGGCGCGCTCGTGGTCGCTCCAGCACTTGTCGAGCTAAAGCACACGTACCCGGAACTCGATATCGAACTGATCTGCAACGACAGTTATGTAGACTTGATAGCTGACGGCATTGACATCGCGATTCGCCTTGGTCGGCTAGCTGACTCGAACTACCGGGCGGTGAAGGTTGGCAGCTACATCAAATGGCTTGTCGCGAGTCCTGCTTTCGTGGAAAAGTGGGGCAAACCGCGCTCGCCGGCAGCGCTGGCTAAATGGCCTTTCGTTGCGATGTCAGTATTGCCGCATTCGCTTACGCTCGAACTTCAGCGCACGAACGGCGACGTGAAAAGTGTGCGATGCGCGGGCAGCGTGGTCGTTAATACGGCTGACGCTGCGCGGGCGGCCACACTCGCGGGCGGCGGGTTCGGATTGTTAACAGACTTCTCGATTGCAGCGGACGTGGAAGCTGGCCGCCTTGTCCGTTTGTTGCCCGACTGGACAACGGCGCCCGCCGGCATTCACGTGGTGTTCCCACCAACCAGCTATCCGCCAGCGAAGGTGCGTGCTCTGATCGACGTCTTCAGGAAGCGACTTGACGTCAATCCCTGAAGCATTTCGTCCGATGCCGACGCGCGAACGCTACGGCCAAAAAAAGTCGAAAGCTGTACGTAACCAGTCAGTCGAGCCAAGCTGGCAGGCCCCGAAAGTCAGATTGACGGTCTCCATGGCTTTGAATCACGTACCTCCTCGCTGAATTCTATGGCACAAGGCTCGCGCCCAAAGCCGGCCGAGCCTGCTTGTGAGCCATTCAGTTCCTGACGGACGGCATTTTCCCCGTATTGAGACATTCCTCGATAAGCGAGGGAAGTTCGGCTAGTCGCGAGACGACCTTTACTTCCAGTCCAGCAAGCTGTCGACGGATGTGAGGGGCCATGTATCGATCGGCCCGGAAAATATCGCAGTATGGTGCGTACAGTGCATGCATCGCATCCACAGTATCACTTGCCTTGGGCGTGCGTCCCGATGCGGCGATTGCATCCCACAGAACCGAATGCAGCGTGCGCATCATGCATGACAAACCGCGACATACGCGATCAATCTCGGTAGCGGTGGGTATGGGGCGGACGCTTCCGGCCGAGGAGGCGGACATCGCAAGCTGCACCAGGAGTCGGTCCTGCTCGTGCTGCCACCAGTCCTGGCGCCAAAGATCGCCTACAGCCTCTGGGTGACGTTGCCGCTGATCCCGAACGAATCGCGCAATTTCCTCCATTCTGGCAACCATGTCTACAGCAGCGGCGCGCAGCCACTGCAGAGCTGGCGACAGTTGATCATGATGTTCTGAGAACCACAGCACCATCCATCGCGGATCACGCAAGCTCGAGAGAAACGCTTCTTCTGCATCCTTGGCGCTCGCCCGTCCATAAATATGCGACTGGAGAATCAGGGCATCCTCACGGCGCATCGGGTACATTCGCATGATCTCCGTCAGCCCCTCGGTAGACGGCGTCGATAAATGCCGCTCCATTTTCGGGGAAATGCGCGTGCCAGTACCTACCTTGCGTTTAATAAGACGGCGCTGTGCTCGATTAACGGCGTGCTTTCCAATGTTCGCAAGCATGTCGCGTCTCATGTCGGCCCATTTGATGGGAGACATGAAATCGACAATTTCGGGAAACCACGTCGCGTCGGCTGTCAACGGTTGGACCGGTTGCGGCGCGACTTGACCGAGCCTTGAGGTCTCGGCCTCCAATAGCCGATCTATCGATATGAAAGCATTGCGTTCACACAACTCCACCAGGAGATCGGTCCGTGCCAGCGCCGATGGCGTGAAGCCCGGCTCCAGCGGAGTCATCTCACTGAGATGAACACCGGAAAATGCAAACACCACTTCGCCTGAGCGCGCACGCCGAAGAAGGGCGGCTCGAATTTCGTCGTTCTCCGGGCTCTTGCGGGCAGGATCCGACAGCGTAGAGAAATCGCTACTGTCCAGGTAAACAACTATCGGCCTCTTCATGCCGTGCACCGTATCCTAGATTTTAAATTGGTTTTGTTGAAAAAGTAAATTTGTCCCGTGCCTAGCCTGAAGACCTCGGTTCTCACACCGGGAATGAAAAGCCCTTTGCATGCGGCGAGGCGACATTTTGCTGATTTTCCCAAGAGAATTGAGGATGTGCCGATGTGGAAAAACAACCGCATCGGCACATCCAGCATATCACCCGCGCTCTCCATTTTCGCATCAACGGCGAACACGAATTGGTTGGCGGCCGCCCTAATTCAATGACACTTCCTTAGACCTTGAGATGCGCGCAACGGTAAGAATGCAAATATACTTACTTGCCCCGGAGGCAGTCTAACCGAGGGAAATGAAGAATTGCCTTGACGCAGCGACAAATTTGGCAAGACCAGCCGACGGATAAACAGAAGAAATGCTTGAGAAATCGATTGCTTACGCAGCCTACTGGCGAAACTCGCTTGCCGATGCCGAGTTGGGCCGAGGTACCCTCACAAAGGATGAGGTGAGCGCGCATCATCGCGTGTCGCGAGCCGAGGCTGAAGCCGGAATCCTGCACGAGGAAACGGTCGAGGATTTCTTCTCCGGGGAAGATGAGAAAGTCCAGTTCGTCGAGGTCGTCTATCGACCATTGCTGTATGCAGTGAAGAATGAGCATGGGCAACGAGCTACCAAGTTGCCGGAATTCGTCACTCCACTAGTTACTCAGGCGTTACTTTCGCGAGACGGCTGTCTTCTACCGAAACCTGCTACGGTCGTGCCACGGGACATTCTGGAACCGCTCGAGGCCGGCTCATTTTACATAGGGACGCTAGAGGACCTTGACAGATATTTGACCAACGGACAAGTCCCTGGCATTTCGTTTGCCGATGTAAGTGACGGCCACGAAACCCAACTCGAACCATTTCGAAAAGGCTGGAATGCATACCGCAATGGCCTTAACAGCTTGCTTGAAGCGGTTTGTGGTATTTTCGTTTCGCAGACGCGTCAGTTTCTGCCAGCCGAATACGGGCTGGTGTTGAAACAGGGCGTCATCAGTGGCGCGACCCAGCATGTCGTGCGTCTGTACGACCACATGCGAAACAAGCGGCCACAATCTCCGCTCTTCGAGTCGTACGCTCGCATAGACGCCACACCGATCCAGCCGTGCCTCCCGGCTAACGCAGGCTTCGCTGCGCGACTTGGTCACTCCAGCGACAGGTTTGCGTTAGCCGACGCACAGCGGGCTGCACTGTCCCATCTTCTTGCTTCGAAGGACGGTGAAATTCTCGCTGTCAACGGGCCACCCGGTACGGGAAAGACGACGCTACTCCTTTCCGTTGTGGCATCGCTTTGGGCGCAGGCAGCTTTGGATGAAACCGAGCCGCCAGTCATCTTCGCTGCCTCGACGAACAATCAGCCGGTAACCAATATTATCGACGCCTTCGGAAAGGATTTTTCACTTGGCGACGACCGTCTTGGTGGGCGTTGGCTTCCGGACGTTCGAAGCTTCGGTGCATACTTTCCTGCGCAGGGTCGCGAAGCCGAAGCGTCAAAGAAATATCAGACCAGCACGTTTTTCGATGAAATCGAAACGCGGGAGTATGTCGATCGCGCGAAGATAGCGTTCCTATCGTGCGCGAAGGAAGCCTTTCCGGACACTGACGTTGCGGACATCAAGCTCGTAGTCGCCCGTCTACACGCCGAGCTCAGGACCCACGTCGGCCGATTGAGTGCCGCAGAAGAGGGCTGGCATCGTCTTTGTGCGGCAAAGGCGGAAACGACCGCTGAACTCGGAACCGACCCTCACAGTGCGCTGACTACACGTCGCCTGCGGGTCAGCGAGCAGAATGCGGTCGTTCTGAAGTGGAAGGCCGTGAAGGATGGATGGGAAAGCTATCGCGCTAAAGAGTCGCTTCTTTATTCGTTCTTTTCCTGGTTGCCACCTGTCGCGGCAAAGCGTTTCCGGCAGGCGCGTGAGCATCTGAAATCTTTGGTAAAGGACGAGCCCTACGAGTCAATGGGGGTGACGCTATCAGCCATCGAGAAGTCCATCGGCGACGAGCTTGATGCGAACATAGAGACTCGTGACGATGCTGTGCACGCGGTTCAACGAGGCGAAAGCCTTCTCCGGGCTCAGGATGAAGCATCGACGACTTTCGGCGAAGCAGCGCGCAGTGTGGGCGTTATCAGCGATATCGAGCACCCGTCATTTGAACAGTGCGACACAGCCGCCGACACGGAACTTCGTTTCCGGATTTTCATGCTGACAACCCACTACTGGGAAGGCCGATGGCTGCTCGAAATGGAGAGCCAGATGGCGAAAATACTGGACAAGAAAAAGAGTCGAAATCCTGGTCCAGCGACGCTTATGCCCCGATTGCGCCGGCGCATGATGATCACACCCTGTGCCGTCTCGACATTCGCCATGCTGCCAGCCCAATTGCTGAGCTACGTTCGAGGAGATGGAAAATTCGACGCGGACTATCTGTATGACTTCGTCGACCTTCTGATAGTCGATGAGGCGGGGCAGGTTCTCCCGGAAATTGCAGGTGCGTCGTTCGCTCTGGCACGCAAGGCCCTTGTCATCGGCGATACGCGGCAAATTGAGCCGATTTGGTCTGTTCCGCGTAGAGTCGACTTTGGCAACCTGATGAACCTCGGGTTGCTTGAGGGAGGCAGCAATAGCGTGACTTACGAAGACCTGGCGCGTACCGGAAAGACGGCCGCAAGTGGCAGTGTCATGCGTGTCGCACAGAACGCGACACGCTATCACGGGGACCTCGAACTTGACCGAGGTCTTTATCTGTACGAGCACCGTCGTTGCTACAACGAAATCATACAATTCAGTAACGAACTTTGCTACCACGGCAAGTTACTGCCTCGTCGTGGCGACGCGCCACGTGTATCCGAGGAGGCCACTGACCGTTTGCCGCCGATGGCTTATCTGCATATCGACGGCATTTGCCAAACCATATCCTCTGGAAGCCGTCGGAATCTACTTGAGGCGGAAACCATTGCTTTGTGGCTCTCTGAGCATCGCGGGATGTTGGAGGCGAAGTATAGTGCACCCCTGCATCAGATTGTAGGTGTCGTCACTCCATTTGCTGCCCAGGTCGCCGCTATCGAGGCGGCATGTGCAAAAATCGACATAAAGGTCGGGCGCGAAGACGAGATGCTGACCGTCGGAACTGTCCATTCCTTGCAAGGCGCTGAGCGGCACATCGTCATCTTCTCTCCTGTCTATTCCAAGCATGAAGATGGTCGATTCATCGACAAGAGCACAAGCATGCTCAATGTAGCCGTGTCTCGTGCGAAGGATAGCTTCATTGTCTTCGGAGACATGGATGTATTTGACTCGGTCCCTGCGGCAGAGCCACGCGGTGTGCTAGCGAGTTTTCTGTTCAGGAGCCAAGGGAACGCGTTGCGATTCGAACATCGACAGCGCTCTGACTTGCAGACACGGACTACAGTTTTGTCCCAACTGCGGGATGCGTCGGACCATGATGCGTTTCTGCTTCACACGTTGTCTGCGGTTAAGAACAGTTTTCAGATTGTGACGCCGTGGATTGTCCTGGCTCGAACGAAAGAGATCGGCGCGTTCGATGCGATGCAACGGGCCGTGGACCGTGGCGTGAAGGTCGAGATTTTTACGGACCCGCAACTCAACATTGGAGAGGTCAGCAAGGAGGAGGGTGTCAGAAAGGAGGCTCGACTGCTCGCCGACGCCAAGGTCTTGCGCGATGCCGGAATCACGGTGAATTTTGTCCGGCAAGTCCATAGCAAGCTCGTCATTGGCGACGAAGATGTCTACTGCATCGGCTCTTTCAACTGGTTCGGTGCAAAACGCAGGGGGCAATTCGTGCGCCACGAAACCTCAATGCTTTATCGAGGCCCCGATCTGGTGCCCGAAATTCTCTCTATGCGCAAAAGCTTACAGCAGCGAAAGATTTTGAGGGCGCCGTATGCCGATGAACGCTCACGCACGCCCACTGTGGCAACCTGAAGGTGCGCTACCTGAAATCGATATCGGCTGAGTGAAAAGCGTTGCGAAAAGCTTAGCTCCTGCGCCGCCTGAGGACTGGTTTTCGGAAACTTTTCTTCATGTCGGGCTGATGGGCAAGTCCTCCCGAGAACATTCACTTTCGGTGGAGTAACGTTGCTACCAACCGGTGGCGCCTCACGTTGTGTACGACTGGTCAGGCAGCACACTCGTCGCTATTGGTCGAAGTTCTCTCTGCGACCGCCAAAGTGTCCGGCGGCGTGATCCACGAAAGTCCTTATTTTCGCCGACAGGTGCTTCCGGCTGGCATATCCAACCTTGATTTCAACTCCACACAAACCAAAATCACCAGGTATCTCGACTAACCGATTCTGAGCAATATCGTCGTTAACAAGGTAATCTGGAAAAATTGCGACGCCAAGGTGCAATAGCGCGAGCTGATGCAACATCTCGATATTGTTCGCAACGACGACATTCCTTTGCTTTACGTGTGCAGTCTGCTGCATACCAGCGGATTCACCCGCAACACCAGTTTTCTCTGAAGGAGTTACAAGACATTGGTGTGCGCTTAATTCTTCGCGGCAGGAGGGAGCTCCGTACGTGTCAACATAATGCGGAGTTGCGCAAACGATAAGGCGTCCCGCTAGCAGAGTCCTTGCGATGAGTGTCCTGCTGCTAATTTCATGGGCAGCGAAAATTCCAACGTCGAAGCCGTCTTCGACAAGATCAATGCCCCGATCGTCCAAGGTGATGTCGGTTCGCACTTTGGGAAATCGCTTGGAATATGATTCGATGACTGGGCCTAGGGCGCGAAATCCAAACACCACGGGCGCCACAATCCGAAGCTCTCCAGCAGGCTCAAGGTTCGCAGAGTTGACCATTTTCTCGATACTATCAAGTTCGTCAACGATACCTCGCACGCGTTCCAGATATAGCTGTCCAGAATCTGTAAGCGAAAGATTTCGGCTGTTCCGATGAAATAACCGGGTGTGCAGCTTTTGCTCAAGAAACGCGACGTGTCGCGACGCGACCGCCGTCGAAACTCGCATCGCTCTGGCTGCGCTAGCGAAACCGCCCAGGTCCGCTATACAGACAAAAACCTTGATCGCATCTAGATGATCCATCAGAGAACCCCAACAATAGTCACGCTGGTCCTGATTGCGTTCACTCTTTGGGCCCACTACCCGGTTGACGCTCGGGTCGACCCATCGCCGAACTTGGATAATGGTATGCGATTGAACAAATTTCTGCATTTAACGTGTCTGCAGTTCCGATGCAGGCCTGCAACACATGATAGAAGATCACGAACCGGCCCGAGCTTTTCGGTTTTGCTTCTCGCATTGCAAGAAAGGGCATTGGTCTTCCACGGCTTCTTTCTTCACCTTTGTTGTGCGGCGTACAAGTAGACCAGACATCACACCGGCAGCAGGAGTCGCTTCTAGGGTGTCTTGATCTTGATATTTCACTGTGCCTCACGAACATGCGTTGTCTCAGGGACGGTTACGGCGATTATCGTGTCGATGCATCCGGAGTTACCTCAGGAACGATGACGCTGCGTGTGGGCAAGGAAGGAGACAGATCTGCGCCAGCCGATGCGATTCAATCTGACGCAGGTGGTCGCGTTCAAAATCAGGCAAAGCATTGAGAACGCGACGCAACCAAGGGGCATAGCGGATTTTTCCGTTGGTAGAGGCCTCGCAACCATTGGATTCTTGGGCAGAGCCACGTCAAGCGGCACCAAATCCGTTGGCATCGCGTCTGAGAACTTGAGGAAATCAGGTCAGAGGCCGGCAACTATGCTCGTTTTAGTTCACAGTATCTGCTTGCAAGCGACGAGACAGGGAGGCCGGCAATCGAGCAGGCGCTGGACGCGCTTAACAACGGCATGGATCAACCGATCGCAACCTATCAGCGGGATGGCAACGAATCGCTCCATGAGTCGCCCGGCCTCAGTGCGTTGATTCAGTTTAGGCGATCAATGCGTTCTCACACAGTCTGGTTCGATTAGAGTCGCTCGCACTTCGGCAGATAATGTCAAGGCTTACTGCCTTCCTGCGAACTATCGGACGTGAAGGTCACAAGCCGACGACAGGTCCCCGTTTCGCTAGAACCTGTAAGCGACAGAGGCCATTCCGTTCAGATCGAGCCGACGCTCGGTGATCGAACTACCGGCGGCGAATTTCTCGAGACGTCCGACTACCGCAGCGACATTCGCTGACCACTGCGGCGTGATCTTGTAACTCGCGTTTACGTTGAAATGAACGTCTCGCAATCCAGAACCAGCGGCATACTGGGGTAATTGCGAAGCTGCGCTTTCCTGTGGCGATACACCAAAGAAGGTTTGGGTGTATGTTCCGTTCGGCCACGTGAGTCCCGAGCCCAGAATCAGCCGTCGGGGCAACTCCTTCATAGCCTGAACCTTGCTCTTATCTCACTCGGCGTGATGTGAGCTTGACGCTGAAAAGCCCGTCGCATACGCTGTTCATCGCCGAATCCATATCGAGCCGCTATTGCACTGAGTGGGGTGTCGCTCTGCTCGATCGACTCGCGAGCTGCCTGGACTCGCATGATTTCAATCGCCTTCGCCGGGGCGACACCAATACGAGCCACGCACGTGCGTGCGAAGGTTCGCGGACTCATGTTAACTCTTTCCGCTAGAATCTCGGCACGAAGATCCGCGCCAAGATTATTTGCAATCCAGGCGAAGAGTGACTCTAGTGGACCGCCTGCGTCTGCTATCTGCCCCGAGAGGACCGTACTAAATTGCGACTGGCCTCCCGGCCGTTTGAGGAAGACTACCAGCTCTCGTGCCACCTCAAGCGCAATCGCAATGCCAAAGTCCTTCTCGATCAATGCCAGGGTGAGATCCACTCCTGCGCTGATGCCTGCCGAGGACCAGATTGCGCCGTCTTGCACCCAAATCCGATCTCGTTCCAGTTCGGTGTCGCTAAAGCGGTCAGCAAACTGATCGCAATATCGCCAATGAGTTGCGGCTCGACGTCCTTTCAGTAGGCCTGCTTCTGCAGCAAGGAACGCACCCGTACAGACACACGCAATCCGCTCGGAGCGGGCTGCGAGGCGCTTGACCAGACGCACGAGCGTGGCATCTTTTGCAGCCGTTGGCGCGTCGGTGCCGCCTGGGATGATAAGGGTGTCAATCGAGCCATTCGCTCTGTTCGCGCGGATGCTTCCGAATGCGAGTCCCGGGCAGTCACTCTCCACGAGTCCCCCCGGCACCGAGACAATAGTCACGCTATACCTACCACCGCCTGCTGCGGCCAGAGCCTGTGCAGGGCCGGCGACGTCGTACGAAGCGACTCCCGGATAGATGAGAAAGCAGACCCGATGGGGTTTCACAATGTCCAGCTTGTCGAAAAATTAACCAGCACCACAATTTAGTCCGAATCACCTGAAAACAGGCAAAACATTTTAGCCGAAAAGATTAGACCAAAGGCAATCGTGATTGCCGTTGAGCCGGAAGATGCATGGAGGGTTTGCAACTGCAGGCGTTGAAACTGACCAAGCCGGATCATCGCGTTTAAAAACGGGCCCTACACGGTATATCTTATGGAGATACCGGATGCGACTCTTGTCAATTGGCGAAGCGGCAGAGCAGCTGGGCGTGGTGGTGGGGACACTGCGGCGCTGGCACCGACAGGGGCGACTGGCTCCTGCCGGGCGGACCGTTGGCGATCATCGGCGCTATCTGCGTGACGCGCTGTGCTCGAGCCTGAACGAGTCGGCAACGACCGCTGGCAAGACAGTTTGCTACGCGCGCGTCTCTTCGCACGACAAGGCTACACAGCTGGAGACGCAGGCAGCACGGCTGGAAAAACATTGCGTCGATGCCGGCTTCGCAGATATTGAGGTTGTCACCGACCTGGGTAGCGGTTTGAATTACCGCAAGAAAGGTCTACAACGGCTTCCTCGCGCTCGCCTGGCGCCATTCGACTGCATTGATACGTTGAGAGTGTTGAGGCGATCAGAACGGCTTCCGTCAGGGGCGAAATGCTTTCATGTCGCTCAATGGAAAGTTGGCAAATCCGCAGAAATTCCACAATCGGTGCAGTAAAGGTGCACATCCTCTGAACTAACCCCAATCATGACCTTCCGGAAACCCTCCGGTGCTACGAAAGACAGCGGATCGATCTTGCCATGAGCAATTTCGATAGATTCTTCTTCAATAATTGCGATCTTTCCGCAATTCGTGCAGGTAATTGCTATAGACATGTCTAAATATCCTCAAATTCAATTTGGTAAGAAGCTTAAGGAGAAACTCAGCCGGAACTGGGCCTCATCCCCTTGCTGGCTATCCGTTCCCTGTCAGGCCACGGAAATATGCGGCTGTTAAATAAGGCGTACTGGTCCGTAGGCTCAGGACTATCGTGCAAGTGCGCCGGTCGGAAACTTTGGCGGCGGCAGTATGCGATTTCGTATCAGTACTCCGTCGGACAGTCACATATTTGCGAGCCGATGATTGCGACGAAATCGCAGCACATTCAGATTCCGCAACACTCGCAATGCCGAGCCGTCAGTCGATACTCGTCAGTGCGTGTTTATCGAGCGAAGACTCTCTTGCTGCGCAAGATAGAGGGGAATTTGGTGCGGCTCGATGTCCCAGTCCGTCTTGCAGACAGCACTTCAGTCTCGTCCAGCATGATCCCGGCGTTCGGTCCGGCAACATTTGTTCAACTTGAAAACTCCAACAAGATGGCTAGATGGAATCGGATATATCTCGCCCTGACACCTCGAGACGCAGCACGTCAGAGCGCGAATAATGGCCGCTCGAATCGAGCATTTGACGAGCTTCGACAACTGCCTGAGCTGATAGCTGGGCCGATACAATGCCTTCCTCTCCGATAAGAGGGCCCGCAACGACATCTCCATTCGGTGCAATGATTCTCGATCCACCGTCCTGCCATGTTTCCTGCCGGGAGAGCATGGCTTCGCGGACGGGAAACTCGTCCTCGGTGAGATGCATCATGTCGGACGATCGCAGCATGCCGCAGGCCGCGACAGACCAGGACCGACCTTCCAGGGCGATAAATCTGGTGATGTCGCGAACGAGGAAATCGCTTCCTGGCCAAACGCCAACGTGAATGAATTCGCCCTGTTGGTGGAGTGCAGCACGAGCTAACGGGAGCCAGTTTTCCCAGCAATTGAGGCTACCTACTTTCCCGATCTTCGTCTCGTGCGTTCGAAGACCTCGTCCGTCGCCGTCCGCCCAAACCAGACGTTCTAGCCAGGTCGGTTTGAGCTTGCGATGCCGTCCGAGCAGTGCACCGTCTTGGCCGATGGTCAGCAAAGTGCAGTACGTCGAACCTCCGTCACGCTCCGTCACGCCACCAATCATCATCACATTGTTCGTTTTCGCAAAGGTTCGCATGTCAGCGACCAGTGGACCATCCAGTGTGACGCACTGGTCCCAAAACTTTGCGTAGACTGGTTTTTGATTACGGGTGGTATCGACTGACGTCCAGTTGGGATAGCCTGGAATCAAAGACTCACCCCATGTCAGGATTTCAGCACCCTGTTGCACAGCACGACCACCGAACGATTTCAGCTTGTCCCAGGTTGCCCACGCATCCAGGTAGACGGGCGCTACCTGAAGTACAGAAAGTTGAACTGATCCCGCTGACAGTGGGCTCGATCGGTTATGCACCGCTTTCCTCCCAGATTTCATCGCCCCGGCTCGGGTCTGGAGTCGACAGGCATCCCCCATTCTTCACAACGCGCTTGCTCGACGCGGGATGTTTCTTTAGCCCCCCAACCGGCCCGGCATTCGGCCGTGTCGGCCGGCGCTGAAGGTCACCCAGGCAGTTAGGGCAGTGGCCGGCGAGGATGCCGGTGGTGCATGTTGGGCAGAAGGTACATTCGTAACTACAGATGTAAGCCTCATCGGTAGGGTTTAGGTCCGTGTCACAGCATTCACAGTTCGGTCTGAGGTCCAATACCGCCATAATGACTTTCTCCAGGATGCCGTTCTAAATGGCGAACGCTCCAGCTCACACTGTCAACACGCCTGTGCATGTATTCGAGCGACACGAGTTCGGGATCCATACCTGTTCGACCCTTGCCGCCCCTCCTGATTAAAGAGGCTCTGCTTCAGACGAGAAGGTACCGGGTCAGTGAATTGGCGTAAAGGTCAAGTAAGCGTCATTTTTTGCCATGACGAGGCGCATCGGAATGGTCGTTCTGCGACTTAAATTTGCCTGTGGTGGATTTATTCGCGCGTCCGATCTTGCGCTTGTCATCGTGGCTTTTCATACGCGGTGCTGCCTATGCAGACTTCAACGTAGGTCACCTCGTCGTGACACATATGCACGTAGCAATCTGGCTATTAAACTTCTCGGCAGCGACGTTATGCAGTGCAACCCAGCGTTGATGTGTCTGTTAGGGGCGCCGTGCTTGGGCTCGCGCGCAACCCGGAGGACGTGAGTCAAATTAACGATTCGGTCAGGGCGCTGGCCGAGGTCGGACGAGGCGCTTGGTGCGCCATTGTGCGGGGCACGCAAGGTAAAACGATAGGCGAGATGACGACGCTAGCTGGAATGCCGGGAAAACAGATTCTTGTGCGCATCGGCTTTCGAAGCAACGGGACGCAGTTCGTAACTGGCTTGCCACAGTCAACGAACTGCTAGGCAACGCCTCGCGTGTCAACACCAATTCAATAGGGCTCAGCCATTGTTCACTCGAGTGAACAAATTTCATAGAGGGTGGCCACTAACTGCGACAAGTCTGCGGGTATACAGCGATGCAGTTCTTGTGAGTTTGCTCGCAATCTAGGCGCGCATAACTTCGCGTTGCATAAGTTACGCAACACTCGCTACCTATCGCTTGCCATCATGAAGAAGGAAGAACCATGACCAATGCTTATGTTGAATATAGACCGAAATCGGATCAGAAAGATCACGGTGTTACGCACCACGTGGTGATCGTCAACGAAAAAGAAGTGGAAAGCTTCCGTACGCAACTCGATGGCGAAAAATGGGCTTGCGCAAAAGGCTACACGGTTCACGTAGCACGCGAACGGCACCGTCAAGATCGCCCCAATCCGGCGCACTGGCGCAAGGCAGACTGTAAGTCTTCTTGAGACATGGGGGACCCACCGAAAATCATGTAGCAAGCAGTATCGGCTACGGAGAATCAGCATGTCTTCAAAGGGTAAAGAAATAACAAAGGCGCCCACAAAACCTGACCTAAAGGACGCGAACAAGGAATTGCGGAAAGGGCACCCGTCCGGTGCGAGGACTATGGCTAATAAATCTGTTGCCTTGCTACAAGGTGTCGTCAAGAGAGGGAAAAATAGGCGCAATACTTAGTGCTGGAAATGTCAGCGAAGGACAGTCCGGACTGGTGGGCGGAAAGACCCGTAGGCCGACCTCGCAAAGGTCGGCCGTTTCATTGACAGGACCACGGTTTTATTGGTCGGAGTGGGTGCAAAAATCTTGTTGCGCAGGGCTTCGAAAACTGGAGAAAGAGGGGCTCCGTCCTTTCCGCGCCCAGCGCGCCGCAGGCAGAATGCTGCGCAGATGGTCAAATGTCCGGCCGCTGATAAAGTTCATGTCGTCGGGATGATGAAGACGAGCTAGAGTATCTTGAACGAGATGGCAATGGATCTCCTGCGTGAGTGGCTGCGCCAATGGCGACTCCGCGTGTGTCACTCGTCCGCATCAACCCGGTTATTTAAACTGACGTGAACCTAGCGGCGTGATTATCGCACCAGGTCGCAGACAAGATACCGCCGTAACGTTTGTCCCTGATGAAGGTCGTTATCGACTCAGTCCGCTCAAGGCTACTGCGGTTGTACAACCTTGGGGAGTGTGTCCGCCGAAGTGCAGGCCGCGAGCGTGTTCCCCTGCAAACAGTCCACGATTCCGCCGACGTTGAAGTGGTTCATCACGGCGAACACGCACAACGCAAGGACGACGGACGACGCAATAACCGCCCAGGTTGGACGGCCCTTGGCGAGTTTTCCAGCGAAATATCGAAGCCCACGAGCTACCAGCAGAACGACCACAATTCCAAGCGTAGCAATAATTATCCGTGGATCCACGTTCGTTTTCTCTCGTTCAAAATGCTACATAGTTCCGGTGACGTCGCTCAATCGACATCGTCACCCAAGGCGTCCTCTCACAATACCGGGTCGCTTGGAGAGTTCTGGGTGCTGACAGGATTCGATTGTGGTAGGTCAGATGTCTGGCCGGTAATCTGTATCTAGTCCGCATCTGATGCGTTAAGGATTTCCATTATAAGTCCTCGATTGCTGACGGACTACTTCACACGGCACTTCGCATCAACAGCCATCCTTATCAGGAGACGGTTGCTGGCAAATTGGGTTCCGTGTAATTTCCTCCCGGAAACGCGGGGCGCCCACACAGATCAGCAAGCCGCCTTCCTGTGCAGCGCAGATAGCTTGTCGCCATAAATCGGCTGAAGGACTAGCGATTGAGCTATCATTATTTTCGTCGAGCGGAGGAACGTCTTCGAGCTACAGCGAGATGCGTTGGCATGCATCGTTTTCCATTACGGTCCTTGAATTGATGGGGCAGAGGTGTGGCTAAGTTTCGATCTGGGGACATGGCCGCGCGCCCAAGCGTGAAGAGAGACACCACCGAGCTCACGGGTGGCTTGCCAGAACTGCTAGCTGTGCCACCGCCTGGTCCATCGCCGCAATGACATGAGTGGCGTCGATGAAATAAACGCGCCGGGCCTCCGCAATTCCCCGTACAGCCATGCCGACGAAAAAATAGATGCCATCAAACATCGCAAATACTGGGCCACCACTAACGCCATCAACAGTGACCTCGAATTCGGCACAATCTACGGCCAGCAGACCTGCTAGCGAGCCGTCAGCGAGATCGCCCCGAATGACGAGACAGTGCGGATCCAGTTTTCTGCCTTCGTAATCAACGCGCTCTTCGATACTGGGATATCCGACTATGAATATCTTCTGTCCTGCTCGTAACTCGCTGGCGGGCTTCCACAGATGGTCCATGCGCCACGACCACCAGCCAGAATCTTTCTCCTCGGTATGTCCTCCAACTTCCCACATGAAGATATCGCGTTCGTCGTCAATGTGCTTTTCTTCGCCAGCTGGTGTGAAATGCCCCAGAAAAGGAACGGGCCCTTGACGGTCCGGCACGATCAGGCGAGCATGATTCGGGTCTGCTTTTGACGCGCTGATGCAATGTCTGGCGGTGACAGCAAACTCTTTGTCTTTCCAGCGCACGAGAAAAAAAGTTCCTGTGCCCCATGGAATACCAAGCTCTTCGAGAAACTGGACCGGATGAGAACCCGTTACTAATACATCGAAGATTTCCCGTTTGACCAGTTCGTCGGCGAGAGGAATATACTTCGCAAGTGATGCAGAATGCTGATCAGATCTGATGCCGAGACGTTCGGGCGGATGCGCTCTGAGCAGGTTGACAATTTTGTATCGCGCCCCGAGATGGCCCCGTTCAATCGCATCGGCATACAGGGAGAGCGCGTCCTGCGGATTGGATTTCTCGAAATTATCCGCCAGCTCAAAAGCTGCTTGTCCGCTTCCTTTGCTAAATGCCGCGTGCATCAAGGCGAACCATCGATCTTCTTTTCCCTCGGCAAACTCGATTCTCGCAGCAACTATCAAAGCGGCTGGATTGCCTGCGTGAAATTCTTCTCGCAGTTTCGCTTCGCGCTGCGGATCGTCTTCGAGCTGCCTGCAGCAGGGCACTTGTCTCCGGCGAAAAAATCGGAGCCTGTGCGCGGGCGTGCGAGCGCAGAAGCGTTTCGGGAAGTCCGATCTGCTCGCTCATGGCATCCTAATCAGATTCTTTCTCGTACATTGGTCTTAAAGTCGATTTTGTAGTTGCGCTGGAGCCGCAGCTCGCCCGCCAGTGACGGGAGATTTCGGCCAATCGTGTGTGTCGAAAGCAGCGGGCCCCCAAAGCACTGCCTTCCGCGAGCGTGAGGGATGCGCTGCACGTTTGTGCTATCGACATTCTCTAGCTGCGAAGCCAGAATGGAGGCATGATATCCCATCTGGACCGGGCGCCTGGGTCGGCGTGCGGGCCCACTCCCAGGCTGCACTGACTTGTCGAACTGGAGATTTTCCACTGTCGTGCGGCGGACGACCAGTTTCGCTGGCAGGACGAATACATACGTCAAGCAATGATCTGCCGACGTTCATTGTTCTTCGTGAGACTCTCCAGCTACGTGCATTGCCAGCATTCTCGCTGCTGCCTCGGCCAGATTTCGCTGCACAAGCTGCGAGTCACCTTCGGGCAGCGTGTCCGGCTGCGCTAAATGCATCGTAATCATCCACGATAGGTGCCAGCCTTCTGTATGGATGGGAGTAAATCCAAGAGAGCCATCGTCAATGTCGCATAAATCCCAGCCATCGCTATCAGCAGGCTCCTCGGGAGGTCCTACATCCCGTTGTACGCGGGCCATCAGTTCGTACTTCGCCGGCGTCAATCCACCGGCATCCAGGCGAAGCGGCGATGCCAATGCGTGTGAGCAACATAAGCACGCCGGACCGGCGTACGCAAATCGCATCCCACTCGACCCGATCAGTCATCGTTGCCTATCGAGGTCATAGTCGACGCCTGAGCGCGGCGGCTCTTGCCAGCTTGACCAAGCAGCAGCCATGGAGTGTGCGAAGACGGCACTCCCGACGTGAGCGCGTCCTCGTCTCGGCTAATGCGACTGTTTAATGATAATTATTGGCTAATAAAGTCGACCAATTATTTCATTTGATTCGAACAATCTAATCTGGAAAGACGAGTGAGTATCACATGGCAGCCGGCATTCACTTGAGTGGAAACCTTCGAGATTGCCATCGCTACGAGCTTCGCCGGGCGAAGACATATCGTTGGATATGGGGCTCTGCGTTCATAACGCACACTTCATAGAATCTTTCGTCAGATCAATAGCTTAGCAGTGGTTTGGCTGAGATATCCACAGCTTTGCTAACAAAAACTGGGGATAAGTTGCGTACGGCCTGCGGTATTAGACGAGGCGATTCGACCCCTCGTCGAATACAGAGAGCGTGCCGGCATCATGAAGTGCGAATTCTTGAGAAAAAACGCGAATCATCTCAAAACGACCGTGCCGTTGTTAAAGCTGCTGCTCACCGTTATATGGTTTTACTCTATGCCTTCGCAGAATGGCATAAAGCAATCACTATTATGTGGATAATAAAGCAAATCTTCATTAGAATTCGACAAGGAGTGTATCTACGAGAGCATTACACGCGGAATGTGGTTCGATGAATAGGGGTTTACTTGATGGATATTCCTCTCTCCGACGAGGCATGGCAACGTGTTAGCCATCTGTTGCCACACGACGCGAAGCAGCGGTTTGGTCACCAAGCTCGTGATCCACGGGATGTTCTGAACGCAATTCTTTGGGTTATCACTCAGAACGAGAAATGGCATCGGCTGCCCACATACTTTCCGCCATCACAGACGTGCTACATCAAATGGTTACAATGGGAACGGGCCGGTCTTATGGCCAGGATACTCGACAAGCTGCAGGTCTGCGAAGGCTGAAAAAAATCAATATCGCGAAGAAACTGGCACTTGCGAAGCGTGGATAACTGGATCGATTGACTGGCGGGAATGTCCCTGCGGTTGCCAGACAGCGAACGAGTCCTCGCGGTGGAGGACTCGTTCATCGTTCTTGCAGGCGTTGATCCGTCTCGCGTCAGAATTGGTTGGCGGAAGAGTGTGACATGGTGGCTGACATCGATAGCTACCCCGCGAGAAATTTCCGAAACAACTCCGGCTGTCTATCCTGAAGAATTGTCGACATGTTGAGCGACGCGGGGAGGGCAGGCTCCAAACGGCTGCATTGGAGTAAATCGAGAGACTGCTCCGAGTTGAATTAAGCGTGACGTCGGCTGGTCCAGCCATTTTTGAATGTCGCTCGCTCAGCTTCGGGCTGCATTGCAGCTGCTGCCTTGCGCAGCGAGCTGCACTCGCCTTCGGCGCGGCCGCAGTGTTCTGTTCAATTGCCGCTAGCTCGAGGGCTCTTCCGACGGGCAAAGAAGGCTTCCTGTGCCTCTTTCTGCGCAGATGTTCCCCAAAGCGCGCCTACACCTCGGGCTTCCGCGTCTAGTCCTGCTGCGCGACCATCGTATATCCCGATGCGAACGACTGACTTCAACGTCGCGAGGGCTTCGCCCGAATTCTGTGCGATCAGATTCGCAAGCATGAGCGTGTGATCGAGAAGTGCGCTCGCTTCGACTACGTCGTTGGCCAGCCCCGCATTGAGCGCCCACTCAGGAGAGACGGAATCGCCCACGAACATCATCCGCAGCGCCCGCGATGGACCGATGAGCGCAGGCAGCCGCTGCGTGCCGCCCCAACCAGGGAAGCTCGCAAGCGTGATTTCAGGTAAGCCGAGCCGCGCAGTGTCCGCGACGATCCTCAGGTCGCACGCGAGCGCCAGTTCGAGGCCGCCGCCGAATGCGACGCCGTTGATGGCGGCAATCGTCGGCTTCGGAAATGCCTCGATACGGTCGAAAATCGCCTGACCCCAGCGCATATGCGCGTACGCGTCGTCGGGCGAAAAATCGCGCTGCTCGTTGATGTCCGCCCCTGCGGAGAATGCCTTCGTGCCTGCGCCTGTCAGCACGACGACGCTCGTGTGAGCGTCGTTGCCAAGACTGACCAACGCGTTGTCGAGGCTTTGCAGTAGCGGCTTGCTGAGCGCGTTCATCCGCTCGGGGCGATTGAGCGTGAGTACGGTAACCGCACCGAAACGTTCCTGCCTGATTGTTTCCATGATGATTTTCCGGTCAATGTCTTGTCGCCAGTTAGCCGGCCAATGTCTGCACGAGCGAACCATGCGCGCCGTTTTCACGTTGTTCGTGCTGATCCTTGATGTCGCGCAGCGCCAGCAGCGACTTGAGGAAATAATAATCGCCGTAGATCGTCGATTCGTCGATGCCCAGGCCGTGCGGCAGATCCGCCGTTGCATGCGCGAGTATCGGCGCGCGCTCGTCCCGTATCAGGCAGTGCGAGCAAAGCGCTTTGAGCATCGTTTCGGCGAGGTCGAGATGACGCGCGTCTGAGGTCAGATCCCAAAGCCGGATAAGGCCATACGCGGTGATCGCGCCGGCCGACGAGTCCTTGACCGCTGAAGCGCCTGCCGAATAATCCCACGGCGGGATAAAGTCTTCCGGCAGGCGCTTCTCCACATAGCTCGCGACGCGCTGTGCTGCCGCGAGATATTCCTGCGACCCCGTCATATCCGCCAGCATCGCGAAGCCGCCTAGAGCCCAGCCCTGTCCGCGAGACCAGGCGCTCGACGCATCGAGTCCCTGATAGGTATCGCCGGCAATCGGCGTGCCGTCAGCGGGGTCGAATTTGTACACGTGAAAGACCGAACCGTCGACGCGCTGATGGTTGGCGAGCGCGGTTTTGGCATGACGATGCACGACGTCGAGGAGGCGCTCATCTGCGCCATGATTGACGGCCCATACGAGCAGCGGCAGATTCATCAGCGTATCGATCAATACCGAACCCGACCAGTCTTCCCCGCCGAAGAAGCCCCAGCCGGGAATAAAGCCGCCTTGCGGGTTGAACTGCGTAGCGAGGCTATTGGCTGCGCTAAGCGCGGCGTTGAAATACCGTTCGTCGCCCGTGATCCGCCAGCCTTTGATTGCGCTCGGATAGAACATGAAGCCTAGATCATGGTTGACGGCGTCGGCGGCGCGCGGCAGGAGCCGGTCTGTGAGCGACGTTGCAGCTGTCAACAGTGCTCTGCTTTTTTGCGCTTCATAACCCAGCCAGAGCAGGCCCGCCCAGAATCCGCCGGTCCATACGCCATCGGGCGTCGTGCACCATTTTCCGTCCTGCGTGATATGCGGGAAGTCGCCGCCCCGGCTTGCCTGGGCGTCAACCTTGTTCACGGCCGCTTCAATGCCGTCGGTCAACCAGTTGCTCATATCTTCTCCTCGTACAGGTGCGTCCCGGCGTGTCGCTGAGCCGGGATAAATGTGTGACAACGTTGTCACTCTGAGGGAATTTCTCAACGAAGGCAAGTCCCATGAAATTGACGTGACCCACTTGTTTGCCGCAGGGGAATGGCTTTTATGACGGGTTCTGCCGATAAATTAGGGTTTACGAGAGCATTAAATTATCGACTGCCTCGTTGACAACGATGCCAAACAAGACCTATCTTGTCTGCAATCGTTGTCATAAATCTGTCCAGTCATGCACTGCGCTTTTTCGCGTATCGCGGCCGATTCGACAGCAAACCAAAACACAAGGAGACAAGACATGGCCGCAACACCCCTTCCTATCAAGCGATGGTGGATTATTCTGCCGGTCGCGTTCATCACGTACAGTCTCGCGTACCTCGATCGAGCGAACTACGGCTTTGCGGCAGCGGCGGGCATCGATCACGATCTCGGCATCAGTCGCTCGACTTCCTCGTTGCTTGGCTCGTTGTTCTTTCTCGGCTATTTCTTCTTTCAGATCCCCGGAGGCATGTACGCGGAACGGCGTAGCGTACGTCGCCTGATCTTTTTCAGTCTGATCGCGTGGGGCGGACTCGCTGCTCTGACGGGTGTCGTTACCAGCGTCCCGATGTTGATGGCCGTGCGTTTTGCACTAGGCATCGTCGAGGCGGCAGTCATGCCTTGCATGCTTGTGTACGTGTCCAACTGGTTCGTGAGGCGGGAGCGCTCGCGAGCGAACACGATCTTTCTGCTCGGCAATCCTGCGACCATCCTCTGGATGTCCGTTGTTTCCGGCTATCTCGTGCAATCGTGGGGCTGGCGCGCAATGTTCATTGCGCAAGGTTTGCCGGCGGTGCTGTGGGCGTTCGTGTGGATCGTCGTCGTACGCGACAAGCCTTCGCAGGTGAACTGGCTGACCGATCAGGAAAAGACAACGATCGAGAACACACTGGCGGACGAGCAGAAGGATCTCGCGCCAGTCAAGAATTATCGTGATGCGTTCAAGACGCTCGCGGTATGGAAGCTCGCGGGCGTACTGTTCTTTCAAAGTCTCGGCTTCTACGGCTTCCTGTTGTGGTTGCCGTCTATCCTCAGACACGGTGCAACGTTGAGCATGGTCAACACCGGGTGGCTGTCCGCTGTGCCGTACTTCGGCGCCGTGTTGTGCATGCTGCCGGTCGCATGGATGTCAGATCGCATGCAAAACCGTAAGCTGTTCGTCGCGGTGCCGCTCGCGATCGCAGCCCTGTCGTTCTTCGCGCTGTATTTTGTGGGCCCATCGAATTTCTGGCTGTCGTTTGCCCTTTTGACGCTTGCCGGCATCTCCATGTATGTGGTGTTCCCGCCGTTCTTCTCGATTGCGCCTGAGGTCCTGCCGCGCACTGTGGCAGGCGGAGCGCTAGCACTGATCAATAGCGTGGGCGCCTTGGGCTCGTTCCTCGGCTCCTACGCAGTGGGTTATCTGACCGGCCTTACTGGCGATCCTGCGACCTCGTATCTGTTCATGGGCGGCGCATTAATCGTAGCCGTCGCGTTGGCAAGCAGCGTGCGACGCGTTCACGCAAGTTCATCGTTGCCGCTTGCAACGACCTCTGCGTCGTGACCCAACGTTAATCTGTCGTTTTCTGGAGAATGTAATGCTTGAAGGTATGCGCATCGTCAGCTTTTGTCACTATCTACAAGGGCCGGCATCCACTCAGTATCTCGCGGACATGGGTGCGGACGTCATCAAGATAGAGGCGCGCGACGGCGCTTACGAGCGGCACTGGTCCGGCGCGGGTGTGTTCATTGAAGACGTCAGCGCATTCTTCCTCTGCGCCAACCGCAACAAACGCGTCATCGCGCTCAACCTGAAGTCGCCGGAAGGCATCGAGATCGCGATGAAGCTGATTGACGAGGCGGATGCCGTGGTCGAGAACTTCCGTCCTGGCGTGCTCGATCGCCTCGGTCTCGGCTATGACGCGGTGAAGGCGCGCAAACCCGACATCATTTACGCTTCGGCAAGTGGTTTCGGCGGGTCCGGCCCAATGCGCGACATGCCCGGTCAGGACCTGATGATTCAGGCGCGTACCGGGCTGGTGGCGGCATCGGGAGGCGGAGCGACGGCGGTCGGCGCCGCGATCTGCGACCAACACGGCGGCGCGCTGCTCGCAATGGGCATTCTCGGTGCCTATGTGAAGCGCATGAAGACTGGGCAGGGCACACGCGTCGAAGGTAATCTGTTCAACGCGGGCATTGATTTGCAGGCCGAAGCCATTACCAACTATCTGACCGCCGAAAAGAACGCGACGGTGTTTGAGCGCGATGCGCATCTGTCGACGTGGTTTCACCAGGCACCCTACGGCATTTATCGCACGGCGGACGATCGCGCGGTAGCGATCTCGCTGAACGATCCGACCGTGTTTGCCGAAGCACTCGACGACGACGGCCTGCGTGCGCTCGCCCATTGCAATCCGTATGAAGAGCGCGATACGTACGCGCGCGCGACGGCGAGCGCGGTGAAGCGGTACAACCTCGACGCATTGGCCGCCGCGCTCGATGCCAAAGCCATGTGGTGGGCACCCGTGCAGGACTATAGCGACCTGCGTGACAACCCCCAGGCGAAGCACAACCGCGTATTCGAAACCGTCGACATTCGCAGTGGCAAGGCGACTCTGATCAATCATCCGCTGCGTTACGATGGGGAAGTGCCCGCAGTGCGGCATCTGGCGATCGAGATTGGCCACGATACGCGGCAGATTCTGGAAGAACTCGGCTACGAGGGAGAGCGGATTCAGTCCCTCGCGGATGCGGGCGTGGTGTCTGGACGTGGCCTCGCGCAAGCGGCCGTGTCGGCTTGATGCCGTCGAACACGGCGATGAGCGATTTTTACCTGAGCGCGGGCGACACGGTGTCGCTCGAAAAGCGCGTTAGCGCCGATGCCATTCGTACGTTCGCAGATGTCAGTGGCGACCATTCGCCGAATCATGTCGACGAGCAGGCGATGGTCGCGAGCGCTTATGGCCGTGTAATCGCGCACGGCACGCTGATGGTGGCGTATATGTCGGCGTGCTCCACGGCAATCGTGGAGCGCGTGGGCGGTGTGCGAGAGAGCGAGACGCCGGTGTCGCTCGGCTACGACCGCGTGCGTTTCCTGAAGCCTGTTTTCGCGGGCGAGACTCTCAAGCTCGACTATACGATTCGCGATGTCGACGCGGAACGGCGCCGAACGGTGGCGGATATCCGTATCGTCAATCAGGATGGCCAGCTGGTTTGCGTGGCCGAGCACATTCTCAAATGGGTGGCCGTTTAATGAATGCAACAGGTCAAGTAACGAATACGGTGGGCCGCTATTTCGACGATCTGAATGTGGGCGATTCGATCGACCTGGGCGGCGTGACGATCACCGACGCGAGCATCGTCGCCTTCGCGGGCGTCGGCGGCGATTTCTACGAGGTTCACACGGATGACGAAGCGGCGCGCGCGCTCGGTTTCGAGCGGCGCATCGCGCATGGCCTGTTGATTGTCGCGCTGGTCGATGCAATGAAAATGCGTTGCGCGTGGCGTCTGCAAGCGGTCGCCACGCTTTCGTTGACATGGGATTACAAGCAGGCGGTGGTCAGTGGCGACCGCATCACCGCGACGATGCGCGTGGAATCAAGGCGCGAAACGAAGCGCGCGGACCGTGGCATCGTTGTATTGGCGATCGACGTGTTCAATCAGCGTCGCGAGTGCGTGCAAACGGGCAAGATCACGACGATGATGGTGCGCAGAAGCAATCAGTAGATCGATGGCTGTGTGACTGATTACGAGCTGCGTAGCTTCGAGGCGGCCGGCTGACCGGTCGTACCGCGAATGACGAGTCGCGCTTCGAGTTCGACCTTGTCGAGCGGCGACTTGCCTTCCAGCATATCGACAAGGAAGCGCGCAGCTTGCTCGCCCATTTCCACTGCGGGAACCTGCATCGTCGTAAGCGGCGGATTCAGATGCGCGGCGAAGTCGAGATCGTCGAAGCCTGTGATTGACAGCTCGCGTGGCACCGCAATACCCGCCGCCATGCATTCTGCCAAACAGCCGAACGCGAGAATGTCGCTCGTGCAGATAACGGCTTCCGGGCGCACTGCAAGATTCAGGAGCTTTCGCATGCCGTTGCGTCCTGCCGTGATCGCGTACGGGCCTTCTATGATACGTTCCCGGGCAATCGCGAGGCCATGCTCCTTCAATGCTTCCTCGACGCCTTCGATACGCGCACGCACGCGGTCGTTGTCCTTGCGCACGCCAGTGAGCATGGCGATCTCGGTATGGCCGAGACTCAGTAGATATTCGGTGACCTGCTTCGCCGTACGCTTATTGTCGAAGCCCACACAGGGATGAGTTGCTTGGGGCGTATAGACGTAAGTGTTGATATACGGAACGTTGCGCAGACTCAGAAACTCGTAGAGCGCACGGTCGTGTGCGTCACCCACCAACACCACGCCTTCCGCGCCGCGTTCAATCATAAGTTGAGTTTGCTCCAGTTCTTTACGGGCCTCGAAGCCGGAGGTCGTTACGATGAGTGAGTAACCGTCCGTGGCGAGTTGGATTTCCAGCGCATTGGCGAGGCGCGCGTAGATGGCATGCTCCAGCGTAGGGAGCACGGCACCGATCATTCGTGTGCGGCGGGAACGAAGCGCACGTGCTGCGTTGTTAGGGGTGTAACCAAGTTTGCGCACCGCCGCGAGCACTCGCTGCGCAACTTCATCGCGCACGACGTGCGGCGTGCGTAGGACGCGGGACGCCGTGGAAGCGGAACATCCAGCTTCGCGAGCGACATCATTTAAGCTAATCGGGGCCATGGATCTTGCAATCGTTGTCTGAATTTAGGTAGCCATGTCATGAAAAATCGCGCCGCAATGAAACGCTGCCATGTGGCCAGTACAAAGACATTGTGGCGCAAATTGATTAAAGAGTACCACGAGAGCGCGTCGCATTCGCCCGATTTGGCGAGCAGGTATGACAACGTTTTCACCACGACGGCGCATGGCGCGCGTGCTTGGCGTCGGTTGGCAGTGCATTTGTCTGAGAGTCGATCATTATGGATTCGAACATCCAGAGCCGCATCGAGTCGACACGGTGATCTCGCCGGCTGCTGGTCATAGCGGAAGCTGGATCAACGCTCATGAGCGAAAGTCTGCTGAGGGAGCGATGCGTGTAATGGGCGGCGACTTATCGCGCGCTTGATGCGAAGCACGGCGTGGAGCGCACTACATGGCTCGCAAACTGACCACGTTCGGGGCGCGTGGTCAAGCTCATGCCGCTCCACTTCGTGTCGTTTGTGAAGAGCACCAGGAATGACTCCATGGACGCAGAAATGATGCGTGAAGCGGTATCGCGCCCTTCGATGCACTTTGTCATCCCCAAGCTCAACACGTTAGGAGGGCGGTCAGACGCGATTGCCATCGTGGCGCGGAGAGTGAGATCCAGGGAGAAACGAGATAGATTCAGACAGGGCCAACTGTGGAGTGTGGAATCAGCGTTGCAGGAACAGGAGTAACTCCAGATTCTCCCCGGCGACTGGCGACAGTTCGAGTTATGGCTCGTCCAGCGCAGAGCTACGATTGGATCGATTTCAGGTCTCAATTTACTAGCCTAGCGCGCAGTAGCGCTTGCTTGGTACTCGCACAGCGCATTGCGACCTCTCGCTTGCATTGTGCTCTACGCAGAAAAGGCAGGTTTTGAGCGCGTTCCAGAAAACCCTGTTACTTTGCACTTGGCGGATAAACCTCCAGACTGTTGTTCTTGCTCCCGAACAGTCGTCCGCCGGCCTTGTAACCCCGGTATCCAGTGTGTCCGCTGGATACCGGGTTTTTTTGGTCAACCGTGCCATGGACGTATCCGAACATCGTATTCGCGAGAGATCTTCCGTTGAGAAAAAGGTTTTGTGGAACGGCCCATGCCCCAACGTAAACAAGAGATAGACGAGCAAAAAAGCTGCGCTTAGTGTAGGCAACATCGTCAAACTATTTGACGGATGCGCCAGTCTCACATGTGGCGCATCGTCGCTACATCAACCTGGCAGAGAGTATTGTACGTGGCGCACCGTAGCTGTCTGTTATCGCAAATCTCATTGAGTACAGGGTGAGTCCGCAGACTGACCATGGGACGCGTCACGTGTGAGGTGCTTTTTGGAATTCCATCTGGCGCAGAATGAAGCGCTGGATCTTGCCGCTGGGCGTCTTTGGCAATGCGTCGACAAACTCGATTGCACGTGGAAATGCGTGTGCTGATAGCCGTCGCTTTACGTGCTGGCTCAGTTCGTCGGCCAGCGTAGGGCTAGCCCCATAATCCCGCGACAGTACAACGAACGCCTTGACGATTTCTGTGCGTTCGGCGTCCGGGACTCCAATGACTGCTGCTTCGCAAACGGCCGGATGCTCGATCAACGCGCTTTCAACATCGAATGGGCCGATGCGATACCCCGATGAAGTGATTACGTCGTCGGCGCGCCCGATGAAGCTGATACTCCCGTCGGGTTCCAACTCGACATTGTCGCCGGTACGGTAGTAGCCACCTGCGATTGCTGGTGTCTCCTGACGCCAGTATCCAGAAAACCAGAGGAGCGGCGAGCGTGCGATGTCAATCGCGAGCTCCCCTGGCTGGTTCGACGGAAGTTCGTTGTTATCGTCGTCAAGCACTGCAACGCGATAACCTGGCATCGCAAATCCCGCCGAGCCGGGCTGCACGGGATGCAAGAGTCCGTGATGATTGTTCACTACCATGCCGAGCTCGGTTTGACCGTAATGATCATGGATGGGCGCAGAGATTGCCGAATCGAACCAGCGGACGACCTCCGGGTTCAGCGGCTCGCCCGCGCTACTGACGACACGCAGTCTTCCTTTGATGCGTGCGACGACGTCCGCACCCCCCGCCATCAAATGCCGATATGCTGTCGGAGAGCCAGCAAGGCTGGTGACGCCCAGTCGCTCAATGATGTCGCACGTGCTTTCGACGGTGAAGCTGCCTTCGTACAGCGTAGTTGCGTGGCCGAGCATCAGCGGTCCGATGATCGCGTAGTAGAGTCCGTAGGCCCAACCTGGGTCGGCAATGTTCCAGAATCGATCATCAGGACGTAGGTCAACGGCGTCACGCATATAGGCGCTGAATGCCAGCAAGGCCCGCAGTGGTACCGGCACGCCTTTGGGGAGTCCCGTTGTACCTGACGTTGACATCATAAGAAACAGGTCCGTGCCCTTGCGCATTACCGGCTCGAATGTCGCAGACTGCGCTTCAAGCGCGTCGCGGAAATCGATGTCTCCCTCAGGCAGACTCTCGCCAGACTCGAGTACTGTCCCGATCTGAGGGCAACTGATGATACCGGCGAGCTTGCCCCGGTTGGTTGTGTTGGTAATGACAAGCTTTGCGCCGCTCATGTGCAGTCGGTGCTCGATCGCCTTTGGTCCGAAAGCAGTGAAAAGCGGTTGATAGACCGCACCCGCGCGCCACGTGCCGAGAATCGTGGCAACAAGCTCGGGCGTGCGCGGCAGAAGGCCAGCCACCACATCGCCGGGCCTTATGCCGTGTGCAACCAGCAAGTTGGCTACGCGTGCCGAAAGCGCCTGCATCTGCGCGAAGCTGAAACTACGATGATGACCAGTCACGCCGACCCAGTCGAGCGACGTTGCGTCGTTGGTTGCGTATCGGTCGCAACATTCGACGCACGCGTTCAAGCCGCGCTCGAGATCACCGCACAGATGCGCGACGGCCGTTTCGATGCTGAACCCGGCCACCGCGTCGGCATAGGCCGGCACGGAACGGATAACTTCTGCTTGCATGGGGGTGTCTCCATATTATTTTCTTCATGATTTTCGCACTAGTACAACAGACCTATCTACGATAGTAGACGGCTCGAACCTTACGATCAACGATTCATGCAAACTCCCGGAGAGGCCGGCCGCACAAGATTTCACTGTGCGCGCGAACCACTGATTGCGAAGTCCGTCGTCGACGCGGGCTGAAGCATCCGGGCCCGTAAATCTCAGTCCACGCAAGCTGCGCCGCCGTTCATGCCGTGAAAGATCAACGACTGCAGTCGGCGCCGGTTTCGTGTGAGGGACTTGCTGTTCGAAGCGGTGGGCGCGCGCTCATTCCAGGCAAACCGTTGGGACGTTTGAGAGGTGGGTTGCGAACGCACAATTTCTGCATCGCTGGCAATGGTGTCGTGGGGAGCGCGCATGCCGAAGCGTTGATATACAAGCAGCATCGCATCGAGACGCTCTCAGCGAAATGTTCCCTGAATAAAGCAGGGGCAAAAATTCGCGTCGAAAAGGTGCCCGGAAGCATCTCTGGAGACGTAAGGAGCATCAACGAGCAGGCGTTTGAGTGGGGGAAACCGGGAAGCGACCCGAATGATGAAGAGGGGGAAATCAGCACGGCTCGCTACGCAAAGCCGGGCGTGTAGTAAACCGACCGTAGCCACGAAAGCTGTTGGCGTGTCAGAGCCAGTCATCGGGACTTCGACATCGTCAAGCGTAGATCGTTTCTTCGCCACGACGATCATAGTCCCAGCTTGACGCAGCTTCGGCGATCAAGGTTTCAGCAAGATCGGCAACGCGCGAATAGTTACCTCCAGTAGAGAAAGTTGAAATCTGTTGCGATCCCAGGACGACATCTGCGTCTTCACCGCGCGGCGTTAGTGTCACGGGGAGGATTACGTCCGCGATTTCGTGCGTCGCATCGAAGAAACGCACACCGATAGCGAAGAGCAGTTTTTTGCTTCGAATTGTCGCCAAATCTTGCGTTGAATTCACCTCTACCCACGAGTCGTTCCGTAGATCCATCAGGTAGATGGTCCCAGGTGATGTTGCCGGAACGCCTTCAGGAAATAGTCGCGCCTCAACTGCATTGAATAGATTTTGAGCAGCTAATCGCGCAACTTGCTCAGTCAAAGATAAGATCGAGACATGATGCTGGATCAATGCGTCGATATTTTCATATGGCATGGGTCTTCACATGTCTTGGTTGCGAGCCATCTCGATTGATCTGCCTGAAGCGAATAAATTGCCGAACTATTCGTCGAGACGCAAATAATTGAATTGTGCTGTAAACGAAGAATACGATGGCGCCAGTAGTTGGACAAGCATTTCAGTTGCGCTCAGGCACGGTCGCCCTTGTGCTGCAGCATGAGGTGCAACGCACCCCGGCTTGCGTTAAGCACATATTTCGCCATACGCGTATTCCCAAATGGCGATGCGCTTACATCCTAGGTAACAGTCTGATCGTCTAGATTATAGGATTATAAACATAATTCAACGAACAAAATTCCGTTTTGTAGAACCTCGGCCTGCGGCCGAGTAGCTTTTGCTATGGGGACTATGCTACTGTCCAACATATGTGAATTTGTACAGTATTGAGCATTGTCTGTTGTGTACTGGAGCACCGTACTTTTGCAACGCCCTATGACCAAATTCGGCACAAATATTCCCGAGTATCCAATCGCTCCGCCTGCCCGTCACAAAGGACGGGGCGCAGTATCCAACATGCAGGGCCGTTATGAGGTCGACCAGCGGGAAGCGGTCGACGACGGCTGGACCTCCTCGTCCGAAGAAGAGAGCGGACGGCCTGCGCTACGAACGCAGGTGTTCGAGGAACAGGCGAAAAGCATCTTGACGCACAATCGGTCGCCGGATATTGCGTTTAAAGTGTCGCTGAACCCCTATCGCGGATGTGAGCATGGCTGCATATATTGCTTTGCGCGTGCAACGCATAGTTATCTGGGGCTGTCTCCAGGCTTGGATTTTGAAAGTCGCATCTACGCAAAAATTAACGCCCCCGAGCTGCTCGCGCGCGAAATGGCGAAGAAGTCATATGTCCCACAACCAATTGCACTGGGCGTCAACACGGATGCGTGGCAACCAGTCGAGCGCGATCTGCGGCTGACGCGGCGGGTAATTCAGGTTATGAGTGAATACAACCAGCCTTTCGCGGCGATCACAAAAAGTTCACTGATCGAGCGTGACATTGACCTGTTGGCGCCGATGGCCGAGCGTGGTCAGATGATGGCCGCAATCACAATCACTACGCTCGATGCCGATATCGCGCGCACGCTCGAACCACGCGCAGCCACTCCAGCAAGGCGCCTACGAACGATTCGCACATTGAGTGAAGCGGGCATACCGGTCGGCGTAAGCATAGCGCCGGTAATACCATTTATCACCGAGCCAGACCTGGAGCGTGTTCTTGAGGCCTGCGCGGAAGCAGGTGCGAAGAATGCGAGCTACATTGTTTTGCGCTTGCCGTGGGAAGTCGCTCCATTGTTCAAGGATTGGCTGGCCACGCATTTTCCAGATCGTGTGGAGCGCGTGATGAATCGCGTACGCGATATGCGTGGTGGCAAAGATTACGATTCATCGTTTGGCGCGCGGCTAAAAGGGGAGGGTTTGTGGGCAGATCTCCTTAAGCAGCGCTTCGCCAACGCCGCGCGGCGGCTGGGGCTAGAGATGCGGTATCACGGGGCTCTGGATATGTCGCGCTTTCAGCAGGTCGAAGCACAACGTTCGGTGCCGCAAGACGTGTCGCAACTCAGCCTGTTTTGACCGGGCAGATCGCCGGCAGGTAGCGCCAAGGATTTCCTTTCCTGCCGGTCGCACGTGGCAATCATGGTCTGACAGGCAGAGAGAAGGGCCGCTGGAACGAAACGTTTTCCCGCAAGGCAATCAGAGTTGTCATCACACGATTGTCGCACTGAGCGATTTTTTGACTTACTCAGGAAATTCTTCGCCACGGCGCCGGTCGAAGTGTTTGAATGGGAAAGGGTGCCCGCCTAGCGGGGACCTACCAATTGGTCGGGACGATAGCCGAGGAAAACCTCATGTGCCTGGAGCCACAGTGCGTTGGGCGCATGTGACGATGAGCGGGAACGGCGGCGGCCGGTAAGCAGTCTGGTTGTGTCGCTTGCATCGCTTGGGGGAAATCGCTGCGCATTGCTAGCCAACGACCCATTGTGGCCGATGATACCGCCGGACTTTGCGATGACGCGGATATGAAAGGAGCCAATCATCAATGGGGAGCAGTCAACGAGGGCCCTGGCCGTCGGGGGTGTCGCACCATGCCACTCCAATAGACCACCGAAAAATTGCATGCGGCATGTCCGAGATGGATCGCGCAACACACATCCCGCCGCAAAGGTATCGTCCTCGAGCATAATTGCCCAAAAATCTCCCGCCAGCAGCTTCCGATTCGAGTATGGAATAAACGGAATGCGCTTCGTCGCCTGCATTAGGTGTTCCTTCGAGTCGTGGATTTTCCATCGGCAGGGAGCGAGCATATGGCTGCCGCTGATGTGCCGTTGGACTTCAAATTGGGGCATGGAGAAAATATCGTTGAACGCGACTTCACGCGTCAATAGAGATAGATAAATTTGTTACTGCGTAACGTCTGTGATGTAGGACGCGCGGCTGCTAACAGACGGCAAGGGTGATCTTGGGACCGAGTAGGAGATTCGGTCTGATGTGCTGAAGCCGCGCCGATCTCACTACAGCGGAACGTCTGCTCGCCATCTCGCATGTATTTTTCAACCGGGTCCCGTACTTGACGCGAACATGGTGCCTTCCTGACTTCGTTAGTCAGTAGATTTAGCAGAAGTCGGAGGCTGCCCAGGCCAGGAAAGAACCAAGTCGAGGCTGTTATACCTTATGCCGCAACATTTCTCGAAACCAGTTCGCACATACCTCGGTCGCTTGACGACGGGCAGAGGCGCGCTGCGGCCGCTTTGCTTCCTCACTGGCAATGCGCCCGAACGCTCGCGCACATTGTCGATGTCGCCTGATGAAGAAGGAGCAGACCTGGTGGCCGGCGCGGCGGAATTTCTTGTTGTGTGCAAAAATCTGCGCGCGCGGCTCAACACCGATAACAACGACAGCAGACCGAATCCATATGAGTGACGAGGAGTAGACAGTTGACTCAGCGAATTTCCGCTTTTTTTACCCAGGTGGTGCACCGGGTTTTGCCGGACCCCCTGATTTTTGCCATCCTTTTGACCGTTGTGACCTTCGCGCTCGCGCTTGGTCTGACGCCAAGTGCTCCCTCCGACCTCGTGATGCTATGGGGCTCTGGGTTCTGGAACCTGCTTGCCTTCTCCATGCAGATGGCGATGATTCTCGTAACCGGTCACGCACTGGCGAGCTCAGGCCCAGTGAAGCGGATGTTGGTTGCACTGGCGAGCTCTGCGCGTACACCTGGCCAAGGGGTGATGCTCGTGGCGTTTGTTGGCGGCGTCGCTTGCGCCATCAACTGGGGGTTTGGCCTGGTCCTCGGCGCGATGCTCGCTCGAGAGGTCGCGCGACGTGTTCCGGGGACAGACTATCGCCTCCTCGTCGCAAGCGCCTACATGGGATTTTTGACGTGGCATGGTGGCCTGTCTGGATCGGTTCCGCTCGTGGCGGCAACCAAGGGCAATCCTATGGAGAAGACAGTCGGTCTGATCCCGGTGTCGCATACCATATTTACGGGCTACAACGCTTTTATAACTATCGGTCTCATCGTTCTTTTGCCGATTCTGGCGAGACTCATGATGCCGAAACCTGAGGACGTTATCACAATTGATCCAGCGCTTTTGCTGGATCCTCCGAGCGTTGAGCGCAAGCTTCCGCCTGATGCGACGCTGGCTGAACGGATGGAGGAAAGCCGCGTGTTGGCGCTGCTGGTGGCGGCGCTCTGCGCGGTGTTCCTGGTCATCCGATTTATAAAAAAGGGCTTTGTCCTCGACATCGATACAGTCAACCTCGTATTCCTTGCGGCCGGTATAGTTCTTCACAAGACGCCGATGGCCTACGCTCGTGCTGTTGCCGGAGCAGCGAAAGGTGCCTCCGCTATCATGATTCAGTTCCCGTTCTACGCCGGCATTCAGGCGCTTATGGACCACTCTGGTCTGGCCGGCGTTATTACGAAGTGGTTTGTCGACATCGCGAACGTGCACACATTTCCGCTTCTGGCGTTCCTGAGCTCAGCACTTATAAACTTCGCGGTACCGTCGGGCGGTGGACATTGGGTCGTTCAGGGGCCGTTCGTTATGCCGGCAGCGCAGGCGCTTGGTGCAGATCTCGGCAAGTCAGCTATGGCGATTGCTTATGGAGAGGCGTGGACAAATATGGCGCAGCCGTTCTGGGCGCTGCCTGCACTGGCTATCGCGGGTTTGGGTGTTCGCGACATCATGGGCTACTGCGTCACAGCGCTGCTGTTCTCCGGGGTAGTTTTCGTCGCAGGCATGTACCTATTCTAGGAAAATCCGGCGGCTTGTCTCGCGAGAGGCTGGCCGCCATGCAGTCAGTACATGTGCATGCAGTTAGTCGAAGCGTAGTGCTATCCGCCATCTCTAACATCGTGTCGAATCTCTTCGAGGCCGGACGTATCGCCGAGGCTGAAAAACAGGTCCGCGCAACGGCTGCGTTTCCTGTCTTCAATGCCTTAAAGACTGGCTGGAATTTGTCCAATCGCCACGTCGTCAGGTATGCCTTTGCTCGAAATCTGACGGAACAGGTTCCAAATTGTCCTTATGTGACACGTCGCCATCGCGTTCGATGCCACCATGGCATGAAGATCCCTGCGATCGTCAATATGCTGGGAGAGAGTCAGCAGCACGAACAGACGGTCAGGCGTTCTTGGCGGCAGAAAGGCGGTCTAGTTCGGCTGCTAGCGCGTTGACATACGGATCTGGCATGTTGCAGTTCAGCAAAGAAGACTGCAATTTTCGCACGTAGTCTACGTTGGTTCCGATGGGACCCGAGGCAGCGGAAATGAGAGGAGCGATGTGCGAGACGTCCGAATTGGACTCGTGATACGGGTGAGAGGGATCTGCTACGAAGACGAGTGCCTTGATTTTACGCTCATCGACAAGAGTGACGTCTGCCCAGGTCGGGCTGTACGCGCCAGTCACCATTTCTCGGATCCAGATCATCCGGAGTTCATCGTCAATGCTTTCTTTTGGCAGACGTAGGGCAACCCCGACCGTGAATCCCCCGGGCTCAAGCGACAACATTCTCCCTGGAGCCTCGGCGGTTCCTCGACCTCCGATCGTACGTAGGCAAAAGCTTCGGTGCCATCCATGGAGGGTTGCCCTTTCCCTGGAGTCGTATTCAAAAAGAGGATTCCAGATTAATGACCCGTATCCGAAAAGCCAGACTTCACCTTTAGCCGGGCGTGATTTCATGGCCAAACCAAGCGACGCATCAATTTTCTCGAGAGACCACAAGATGTCTTCGGGAACGCCCGCGAAAGCCTCAAGGTATGCCCCCGACAGAATCGATTTTCTAGATAGCACTTTCGACTCCGACATCACTCAGTTCCTGTTGCTGTCATTGACGTTGAGGATATCGCAAATTGGTAACTAGGGTTCGCAGTCGTGCACGTGGACAGTGTTCAGACTTGAACATCGCGTTTGAAACGAGTTGCCGATCACGCTCAGAGTTCAGAAAACGTCCGGCGTGCGCGGATTAGCGTCATCGGCCAGACCGAGTGCAGTCGCTATATTTCCGGGACATAGCAGGCGTCGATTGCACACACAAAAGCAGCTTCGCTAGCAACTATTAGCGAACAGTCGTAGCGCCATGTGTCGCCGGCGCATTTGATATCTACCTGGCTGATGCCAGCTCAAGCGGCAATCGGGATCGGCGCCGTCCAAACCTCGTTGCAGACGCAGAGTAAAACAAACGACAGGGGTAAGGAGAATAGTGAGCAGCGAAGCCAGCTTCCGCTAATTTTTTGAGGCGAATCAAGAGTGTGCCCATGAGGAGAAACAGCTCTCGCGCATCATCATCGTGGCGATGACGACGCCGTCTTGCAGAAGAAATTCCCGTTCTTCACTCGCCCAGCGCTGCGTCCATAGGCTGAGGGCGAGGGGCAATCAAACCGTTTCTGTGTTCACGACGTCCTGTGTCCGCTCGATAACGCATACGTGGAGCCGTCGGATTAGGGCGCGAACCCCTCAGAACGCTATTTCTTGCTGCGCGCCTGTTTCGGTTTTTCAACGATCCAGATGCCGGAGCTTCCGCGTCTATGGCTTCCAACAAGGTGAGTGTCAACGATGCCTATGGCCTCCATGAGAGCGAACATGTTCGTCGGTCCAACAAATTTGAATCCCCGGGCGCGAAGTGCCGCGCTCAGCTCAGTAGATTCCTTCGATGATGTAGGAATATCACTAAAGTTTTGCGGCGCTAGTGTCGTAGCCGGTTTGAACGACCAGATGAACTTGGCAAGGCCGCCGTCTTCGCGTAGGCGAAGGGCTGCTGCCGCGTTACTGATCGTTGCAGAGATTTTCGCGCCATTGCGAATTATCTCGCTGTTCAACTTCAGCCTCTGAACGTCCGCATCGGTGTATCCGGCCACGATATCGGGGTCGAAGCCATCAAATGCGACTCGGAACGCTTCACGTTTTCTTAGGATCGTTGCCCATGAGAGGCCGCTCTGAAATACTTCAAGAGAGAGCCTCTCAAACATCCCGCGCTCGTCGTGGACGGGCATTCCCCATTCAGTGTCGTAGTACGTCTGTAGCATGCCTTCAGTGGCCCACGCGGGTCGCGCGAGGCCATCTGATCCGACAATTGGGCCGTCAGGGTTTGCCGGGATAGCTAGGTTGCTCATAAGTGAGGGTGGGTAGCCTGAAAGGTTGCCTGAAGAATTGACAACGGGTTCCGCTGCGTGAGCGATGGCGACGTGGGTCAGGATGATTGCGACCTGAGAATTCTATCAAAGTGTGCCTGTCTCACGCTCGCGGAAGTCCGGATGTGCCGTGAACGAATCTACGCGCCATTTTTGAATACTGCATCTATACTTGATATATTTAGGGAGCATCCGATTCGACTCATGCCCGAGGGAAAACGAGAGGATTATGCCCAGCAATCTGGCGCTACTGGGCTGCTTTGCAGCAGCCAGGAAGAGGCGATTTCTCGGATGCGAGACAGTATTTTTTCACTCGACGGGGAGATAAGATGAAAGTTTGGAACATTCGCGAGAGCAACCCTCACGGCGCATTGCTGGACGTAGTGACGTCTTCTGACGAAAAAACCGCCAAAGATGTTTGTGCTGCCTGGGCGGCATCCGCTCAGGCCAAATACATTTCGCACATGCATGCGGTTGCTGTCGCCGCTCCGCATTACGAATGATCCTGTTTTACAGGGGACACCTGAAAACCGACGCCCACGGAACGTACTGTTCGTAGATTTGTGATTCCAGAGCAGTCGAGTGAATCGGTCCAGGGCGTCGCTTTTTATGGCAGGCCCAAGGCTCACGGACCAAGGTCAGTGAGCCTTGGCGAGCGTGAGTCGACTACCCAACATGGTGCGATGTCGATTAGAGCTCCGACGACGCAACGGGGAAATCTCCGGCTCCCTAGAATGGAACTGTGTGTGGGCATCATTCAATATGCGTTCTTCCGCGAGAACCATCACGCTGATCTCTCTACTCACGGAATTGTCATCATCTAAATCTCGCCATAACTAGAAAGCGGTTGCAAGAGAACTGTCTGTAGCGAAATCGGTACCTCGCTCAGGCCCGCGCACTGAAAAGTCTCAAATGACATCCGCTCAAACGCGGGTTCAACCTTCCTCAACTCATAAATCGCGCCTTGATGTGCAGCCAGAAGCTCGCAGACACATCGCGCCGCCTCCTGTCCAGGGGCAGACGCAATCTGTGCGTGCAGGCCAAACTCAGCCACGTAATCGTCTGCAAATACCACCGCCGCTCCTTCCTGTAGCACTGAGCGTCTATCTGGCTTTGTACGAGAGAGCAGATGAACACATCCGTAAGCAAGCTCATAGAGTGTCCGGGAAAACGAATCTTCCGTGCGCAATGACAATAGTATTGTCGCCTCCGGGACGCTTCCATCCAAGAACTGAATGCAAGGTCCTCTAGGGTCAACCTCGACATTCAGCAGGGTCCAGTGCCGTTCGGGGGGGCCATATCTGCCTTCAAGTTCTTCGAAAATATGGTGCGTTAACGTCGCCATCGAGTACTGGCCGACGCGATCGTGGCTGTTAAACCTGTTTGACATCGAAGATTTGTTCGTCATTGCAAGCTCGAAGGCTAAAAAATAGATCGCGGGCGTGACGTGTATGTGCAGTATCTTACGACTGAGGAGGCATTGCTTCAGCGACAGATCTCAGTCCATACATCGTTGAAATCTGGTCGTGGTGCGGTTCATTGCGCATCTGGCTGTCCGCCAAGATTGTGTGTAGGGAAAGACGGCGCACAGGATAAAGTCAGATGTCAATCGGTCACTTCGCAACGACATACGATCGATTCCAGCGTAGATGCGCTGGCGCTTCATATTTGCAGGCGGTTACGCTGCATATCGCGGTGAACTGGAATGATACTGCGGGAGCGGTGGTTCGGAAGTTATGAAGGATTGTTTTTTTTCTATGAAGCGGCGACCTTGACTGTTGGGCTTCGCTGATGTCATATCTGCTCAACAAGCGAAAGGAGACGACGGTGAAATCAGTGAAGATCTGTATCTTTGACGCGTACGGTACGCTATTTGACGTGCACTCAGCAGTCATGCGAAACGCAGAGGAGCTCGGCGAATGCTCGGAGCCATTGTCTGCATTGTGGCGTCAAAGACAGCTTGAGTACTCATGGACCCGTACATTGATGTGCAGGTACACCGATTTCTGGGAAATCACAGGGCACTCGCTGGATTTTGCTCTTAAAACTTACAAACTGGAGCGGGTCGAAGGTTTGAAGGGCCGCTTGATGAATGCATACCGGGAGTTGAGCGCGTACCCAGATGCTGCGGAGACACTGCGTGCTTTGAAAGCGATGGATCTCCAGACTGCCATACTGTCAAATGGAACGGCCAGCATGCTCGATGCAGCGCTGAAAGCAAGCAACCTCTCGATACTCCTTGATGCCTGCCTATCAGTTGACAGCTTGAAAATCTACAAGCCCGATCCGAAAGTTTATCAACTGGCGTGCGACAGGTTTCAGGTTCGTCCTGACGAGATTTGTTTCATATCATCCAATGCATGGGATGTAGGTGGCGCTGCTTCTTTCGGATTCAATGCTGTGCGTATCAATCGTCAAGGTGCTCCTCTGGAGTATGAATTTGCACCGTCATGTGATCAGCTTCAGTCTCTCAGTGAACTGCCTGCGCTTTTGCTTCGCAGCAACAGTATCTAGGTCACGTGCGGCTATCCAGATGCTGTTGACGGCATCCTCGCCACCGCCTGTGATCGCGGTACCGCACATGGAGAGAGTCGGGCTCCTTTTGCCGGGCAGCAACGTTCGAGCGCCTGGTTGCCCTATACCGAGTCGATACCGCAATGAAGGTGTGCGTACGCCCACTCTCACATTTCAGCCTCGCCCCGGTTTTCCAGCCGGTGCGCCTCTTGCAGCAATAGCAGATATTAGGTGAATGCGCCTCCTCGACATCTCCAGGCCTTAGGTCGGCACAACGCTCTTGAACTGCAACAAGGTCCGGAGCAAGCCCGAGCTAGCGTCGACCACTGTCTTCGCCATCCTTGCACGCAGTGCCTTCGCCAGTTCTTCCGAGCTACCTGTGGTGGCGCCGCATGCCAACTGTGTGTTGGTCGTCAAGTGCAGCAAAGTCCTTCAGTCCTGTGTCTGCACCAACAGAGCTCATAGTGTCGCTGGGGCGAGGCTCCTGCTTCGGCCTCGATTTCACAGACATTGCCATACAACCGGCTGCGCATGTCTTCGCAGACGTTGCCGGCGCCTGGTTCACCGTCAGCAAGGCCATAGTTGTCCACAGTGACAGGGTCATCTTGCCGACGACGGCTGCTCATTGCGATATTGGACTGCGTTCTCTCGGACGAGATCCAGCCACGTGAACGGTGTTCGTCGCCCAACGCTCCGGGAGACTGCACAAGACAGCCTTTTGTCTTGTGGGTGGCAACTCCTCAACCGCCGGATGCAGTGACCAGTGAGTTACCAGGCCTCATCTCCGACATAGGAATTGCCCGACCGGGCACGCTGGGACGACTGGACTGGAATCGCGGTCACGAGGCATGGGATTCGCGCGCGGCGCAATCAGTTCGCCAGCGACGGTGCAGATTATCAGTGGATGAGCCAGGGGATGCAGCACGCCTGCATCGCATCGTTCGCCAGCATGCCTACTTCCCGCTGTGCCGTGAAACGATGCGCACGATGGTCGACGAAGGAGCGGCGGATGTGGTGGTTGCCTGCTTCAATCCAGAAAATTCTCAGGCAGCGGCGCCATGTTGAATTGGCAGCCCCTTTACTTGCGAAGCATCGTTGCACCAACGGAAAACCGGCCCCCTACAGCTTGTGTTCATCGCCGATTCAAGGGCAGCAGTTTTTGCTTCATTTGATCATCTTAGCGCTGACCGCGATTCGTAGAATGCTGAGACAAGAGGAGGGATCGAGAGGGCGATGCAGCGAATGAAAAATTGACTGATGGAATCGATCGAGAAGCTCTACTAAACAAATGATGCAAGCTTCAGCCGAGACGACAACCGCGATTTGGAGGCAACGGTCGAGCAGGGCGAGGTTGAGACCGGGCTCCGAAAGCCAATCGTCTCCGTACAGGCTCCCGGAATCTGGAAATTTGAGCTGGTCTTGTTACTGCGTAACGGTCGAATGAGATTAAGCGATTACAAAAGTGCGCCGTTAATGAAGTGTCTGCAGACAAATAGATTGACCGTCTTTCAAAAACAGACAGTTGACAATACAAGAATCATCCATGGCACTTTCAAATTCTGAGCGGCAGAGACGATATCGCAAGCGACGTCTCGGACTGGGGGGGAAGCATGAGCGCATAAGTTGCTTGGTGTGCATCTCAACGAAACGAAATCTGGAACGCCTTGCTTGTTATTTCGGCTGCACGATCACTGAAATGATCGAGCGTCTGATTAACGAGAGGACGTCCGATGTGCTGAGCAAACTTGATGAGGAAAGTCAAGATCGGTTCCTTGCGCAGAGCGAGCTCGCCGAGGACACCTAGTCAGCAAATTTCGTTCCCTCACTACCGGATGCAAGTCTGCAGAAGAACACTCGCAGATAACCACTACTTGATACCTATGAACATGACAATTTCTCGGCGCTTGGTGCTTACGCTGGCCTTCGCCTTGATTTCGATGCTCCTCGTCGGAGCTTTCGGAATCTGGCAACTCAGCCGGTCTCAGCAACGATTCGAAAGCTTTCAGAATAACGTTGCGCGTAATGTAGACACCCTATCAGACGCCGTCGCTTCGCTTTACCAGTCCCGCATTCTTGTGTTTCGGTACGCGACCCAGACCGATCCGGGTCTCCGCGCAAAAATTGGCGTGCAGCTGACAAGTGCCGTCGACGGTATGAACTCGTCGTTGGACAAATATGGCCGGGAAGATGTCACAGATGACGATGACAGGAACTTGCTGGAGAAAGATAAGGCAGCCGTCGCGCCGTTTCTCAAAAGCCAGCAGCAATTTCTCGATCTGGTAAAAAATAATGAAATGGCTGCTGCCTATGCCCTGCAGGAGGACGGAGCGCCTCTACGCGTCACCACACTGGCGCTCCAGCAGGCGTTGACGGCACACATCAAACACAGCTTTCAGTCAGGCGAGAAATTGCGTGCTGAAAACACCTCGGCATATTCGCAGTCTCTATGGGTTCTGATCGAGGCGATATGCTGCGCGACGCTGTTCAGTGGCGGGATGGGCCTAGTCCTGCAACGAACGATTGGCCGAAGCCTGAGCGGTATACGGCGGGCTCTGACAACTGCACAGGCTAATCTTGATCTCACCTGTCAAGCCCCTGTTGAGAGAATGGACGAGGTGGGACAGACCGCCAGCGCATTCAATGAACTCCAGAGCCGGATCAGGAGCGTTCTCGAATCCGTTCGCCTATCGGCTGACGCAGTTGCAGTAGCGTCAAAAGAGATCGCGAGCGGCAATACAGACCTTTCTGCCCGGACGGAAGAGCAGGCGGCCTCGCTGGAGGAAACCGCCTCAAGTATGACTCAGTTGACCGAGACCGTTAAACAGAATACCGATAATGCCCGGCAGGCAAATATGCTCGCCGGCAACGCGACGGAACTCGCAGATTCGGGTGACGCGTCAGTGACCGCGATGGTCGATACCATTCGCAGGATCACTGAGAGCTCTGACAAGATATCCGAAAATACAGGCGTCATTGAAGGGATCGCGTTCCAGACCAACATACTTGCGTTGAATGCGGCAGTGGAAGCCGCGCGTGCTGGCGAGCAAGGGCGTGGTTTCGCGGTTGTGGCGAGCGAAGTGCGTAGCCTTGCGCAGAGGTCATCAACTGCTGCGAAGGAAATCAAAGGGTTGATTGAGGCATCTGCAGCTACGGTGCACGGGGGCGCGCAGCAGGCCACGGAAGTGGGAGTGACCATGGGGAAGGTCAAACACGCTATCAAGCAGGTATCCGATATCGTCGGCGAAATTGCTGCAGCCTCAGAAGAGCAGAGTGCTGGGATCGAGCAGATAAATCGGGCAGTTAGCCAGATGGATGAAGTTACACAACAGAATGCGGCGCTTGTTGAACAGGCAGCTGCCGCTGCGCAATCACTGGAGACGCAGGCTGGCGCTCTCAATGGCTCCGTCGGCCAGTTCAAGCTGGGAGACAGTCGGACATTTGATCAGCCAGCCCGACCCGTACCTCCCGATCCGCGCAGGTCTATCCCTGTGAAAGCGATCTCACGTCCGCCTGTCGCGCGAGAGGTTACCCCGTCCGCACGTCTAGCAGCAGAGGGAAATTCCCGACAGGGCGTCGCTAATGTGAGCGCTGAGTCGGCTGGTGAATGGCAGTCATTTTGAGGGGGCGTAAAATGCAGGACATTGATGGGTTGGTAGAGTCGGTGAACAACCTTGCGGCCCACAGCAAGCGGGTATCGTCATCGTTGGGTGCGCGTGCGCTGGTATTGGGAAAATTCTTGGAGGTGGCGACGCCGCACCTTACCACTACCCAGTGCAGCGTGATCGGTCAGGCGTTTAAACGAGGTATTGAAGATGTCATGGCGTTGATGGATGACACTGCGCTTCCCCAGGAATTCCATTCTGAGCTTTTATCGTTGACCAACACTATCGCTGCAGATCTGGAGGGGCAATCTGGACGCGTCGGGCGCTGAGTTGCGCACCGGGATGATGAATCGCTTTTGCGAGACTCCGGTGTTCTTCATGAATCAGTTCGCGCGTGCCATCGATGAGGCCCTGTCGCCCGAGGGCCAACGCGCTGAACGTGCGCGCGGAGATGTCGTACTGCCGGTAGAACTCAGTCTTGTGCGAATTCGCCTTGCCGCCGTCAGCCGCGACCCGCGCATAAAGCTTGTGTTTCATCGTGCCGTACAGCCCCGCAATCCGATTCGGCAGCTGTGAATCGACGTCGGACAGCCGCAGACGTGTTTGCAGCGTCGACTGCATTAGGCCGGCAGCGTCCGCAGATTCCTGCGACTGAGCGCCTCGTACAGCTGTGACGGGAAGCCCATCAGTATTTCGACCAGTTCTTCGGTCAGTTGCAGCTCATCGGATACAGCCGGAGGCGCGTCGAGGGAAGCACCCCGATTCGAATTTCGCGCGTCCTGCTGGTAACGTCGGTGCTCGCCAACGGTCCTGCTAGCGCCAGTCGTCCCTGTCGATGCGAGCGCCGCAGCGTGCCTATCGCTACGCCCAGTTCCGTCGCCGTCTCGCCAATTGACGGAAGGAAGTCGTATCCGATATCTCCCTGAAGATACCGGGTGTAGAACCCATTTCTAAACGCGATGATCAGGCTTGCGCGGACTCAATGTTTACTGCTGCAAACCCTCAGGGCTTATGGCTGGCAACTCAAGCAAGCTTCGGCACATCCTCTTCGGGGCCCGGATTGGGCCAGACGTACCGAACCAAGCCGTGGCCACCAGTTTGCGCCGTCCACGCACCGGCCGCCCGCCTATGTACGCCGGGGTGGGGCAGCGATGTTGACCGCGTTCGGGTGCTCAAGCTTTGACACGAACGGTGCATGAAGATGTTCACATATTTGTCTGGTACAGCCAAATAACCGGTCTTGCCGAAACGGATCGCTCGAAGGCGTCCAAGCGATTGTTTCGCACCGCCGCGAGGCTAATTTTCTTATATCAAACTCTGCGGCATGGTCCTTTACAATGACCAGCCGAAGTTGGAGCGCTCGCGTGCGAATTGTTCGCCCTCGCGCGGAGCGCCCCGAATGCCACCGATTGGGCGTTCACTCGGCAATTTGTCGCGTACTCACGAATCTCCCGTGCGGCAGAACGAAAGATGCCACGAAGGAGATGACAATGTTGATTGAGAGTGCGATCAGACCTATGTACAGCGGCCATGTTTCACCGCCGGCATGGAGCGGATACACAGGCTTTAGCCCCTGTGAAATCGCGAGACCTGTTCCCAGAACAATCCCTGCCAGCCAGCCAAGAAACAGGCCGGGTGTGCTAAGGCGGCGCGTGTAGAGCGAGAAGACGATGGCAGGAAAAATCTGCAGAATCCAGACCCCACCTAGCAACTGCAGATCAATCGCATACTGCGTCGGCAGAAATACAATAAAGAGCAGCGCGCCGAATTTCACGACCAGCGAAACAATCTTTGCCGTCGATGCTTCCTGCGCCGATCCCATGTCAGGTGAGACGAGCGGTCTCCAGAGATTGCGCGTGAAAAGATTGGCGGCGCCTATGGACATGATCGCCGCCGGCACTAGCGCACTGATCGCGATCGCCGCTGCAGCAAAGCCGACGAACCATGACGGAAACAGGGTATTGAACAACGCCGGCACGATATCTGATGCTGACTTCACATGCACGCCCGCCGCGATTGCCATATAACCAAGCAGCGCAATCAGACCCAGCAGCAGTGTGTACGCCGGCAGGAAAATTGCATTCTTGCGAACTGTGCTCGCGGACGATGAAGACAGCACTGCCGTCATCGTATGCGGATACATAAAGGCGGCAAGTGCCGAACCTAGGGCAAGCGAGGCATAAGCGGTGAATTGCGAGGGCTTCAGGATGATGCCTGTCGCGCCACCCTTGGCCTTGAAGTACGTGTCAGCCGTGTCGAATACATGCGCATAGCCGCCGAGCTTGGCTGGAATCAGCCATATAGCTGCAATCACGACGATGTAGATCATGATGTCCTTCACGAACGCTATCATCGCTGGTGCGCGCAGGCCGCTCGCGTACGTGTACACCGCAAGAATCACGAAAGCGACGATCAGAGGAGTCTCGCCGCTCACGCCCAGACCTTTGATTACTGCCTGCATTCCAACCAGTTGCAATGCGATGTACGGCATGGTCGCGACAATGCCGGTTAGCGCGACGGCGGCGGGGAACCACTTGCCGCCGTACTCACCCTGCACATAGTCGGCGGCGGTGATGTGATTCTTCTCTTTCGCCACGATCCACAGCTTGGGCATCACAGCGAACACAAACGGATACACAATGATGGTGTACGGCAAAGCGAAAAAACCGTACGCTCCAACCGAATACACCAGTGCGGGCACCGCGATCACGGTGTAGGCGGTATAGAAATCGCCGCCCACGAGGAACCACGAAATGACGGTGCCGAACTGGCGGCCGCCGAGGCCCCACTCATGTAATTGCGTCAGGTCACCTCGCTTCCAGCGCGCGGCGAAGAAGCCGATCACGGTGACGAGAACGAAGAATGCGATAAAAACGTTCATCGCTACAGGGTTCACAGGGGCCAGTTCGTTCATTTGATGCCTCGGTACACGATGTAGATCAGCAATGAGGTCAACGGAACCCACAGGAACTGATACCAGTAGAAAAATGGGAAGCCCATAAGGGACGGGTGCGTGTCGTTGTAGAACGGCAGCCACAACAGCGCAACGTAAGGGATGAGTAAGATTATCCATAGCAGGGGGCTGCTGGCTGGTTGCCTGAAATCCATGATGTCTCCTTTGTCGAGATGAAGTGCTTGAGTTGTTATTAAGTGGCGGGCCGGAGTTGCTTCGTCACATGGTCTGCTTATCGAGTCGGCAGGCGTGCTATGTACTACTCGGACTGCGTTTAGCGCTTGGCTTGGCGCGAAAATTTACTTGTTGCTCAGCGAACAGGCGGTCTAACTGTGCAACGCGCGATGGCGCGTGCAAGCAATGCCAGGCAGATTCCCTCTGCTTACCCACCAATGTCTTGAGATTTAGGATTGTGCATGTTATCCAGATAAAAAGTTACCACCAATCGAAGGTAGGTGACTGGTTCTATGGCATTCGGCACGAACCCATCCGATCTCAGTCCGCCGGATACAGGCAGTGACATTGCCTGATGGTCGATGAGTCAGGCCGTTTTCTTGCCAACTCCGGCATGCGTCTGGTCGGTCATTGTCGGCAAATACTTCGCGATCGTATTGGACCAGCGCCCGAATTTAGATGACGACTAAAGTTGCATTTTTGCAACAATTCATTACCTGGTCGCGAACGACGGCAAAGCGTCGGCTCGGTACAAGAGGGCGATGCGCTGGCAATCTGTGCAGTAGAAGAGTGCGGGCAGATACTGCTTTTGTCTCCCAGGTTCAGGTCGCCAGCAAAACACCAGAACCTTTTAACGCCAGCGAATGATGATGGTTTTTCTTTTTGACGAAAAACTGCATCACGTTTAGAAATGAATTCTACGGTCGGCATCCTTGTGCAGATACCGACCGCGCCCCTCATCGCTTGGTGATGCGACGGACCAGTTGGGCGTAGTAGTGGCCCGTGGTGGCCGAGGCGACGACAATTGGATGGGCATCCGCTCAGCGCCGCACGTTGCGCGCCAGCATGGGCGTAGCGCTTTCGTGTGCGCTAAGTGAATCATGACGTGTCGCCCATCTGTGCAGCGGAATGTACATCCAGACTAGTTCGAAAATGTGCACGCTGTTGCTGGAGCTCCCAATTGCGGCTACTGGGTGCACAGACGATTGATGCGCATAGGTCAGTGCACGTTAGAACGAGCATAGTGTGTCAGAACGCAGCACTGTAGATCGCGAAAGCGTCAGATTCATTCACAGGACGCGGATTGTTCATCAAAAGGCGAGTTTGCAGCATTGCGTCGCTGGCCATACGTTCAAGATCGCTCTTCTGCACGCCCACCTCGCGCAGCGTACGTGGGATACCGGTGGCAGTAATCATTTCATCGATTTTATTAATCAGCGATACGGTTTTAGCTTCATCGCTGCCCGTTGCGTCAGGAACGATGACGGCAGCCAGTTCTGCATATAGGCCTGCTGCGATCGGTGCGTTGAAGCGCAAAACGTGCGGTAAGACCAATGCATTGGACAGTCCGTGAGGTACATGGAAAATCCCGCCGATCGGATAGGCCAGCGCGTGCACAGCGGCGACTGGCGAGTTTGAGAACGATTGGCCAGCAAACATGGCGCCGACAAGCATTGCTTCACGTGCCTTTCGATCGTTTCCGTTTTCACAGGCAAGAAGCAAGTTTTTTGAAAGCAACTCTAGCGCCTTGACGGCAAGCATGTCTGAAATGGGATTTTTAAGATGCGCCGACGTGTATGCTTCAATAGAATGCACCATCGCGTCAATGCCCGTCGCCGCCGTAGCAGCCGATGGCAAGCCAAGTGTCAAATCAGCATCAAGAATGGCCAGATCAGCGAATAGTTGCGGTGCTACGACGCCCATCTTTGTTGTCTCGCCCGTCGTGACGATCGATATCGCCGTGACTTCGGACCCTGTTCCGGCAGTGGTGGGCATTTGAACCAGAGGCAGACGTTGTCCGCTGATCTTCTTGATGCCATACATTTCCTGCAGAGATTGCGTCCCCGGAAGCAGGACCGCAAGCAGCTTCGCGACATCCATCGATGAGCCGCCGCCCAGCCCGAGCACCACCTCAGCATTAGCCTTGCGTGCCCTTGTAGCTGCTTCCAGCACGATGTGCTCGGGTGGGTCTGCGACGACGTCATCGATGACAGTCACGTCCCATTCGTGGCCAGCGAGATCTTCGAGCGCAGGATTAAGCAGGCCGCTTTTGTGCAGAAAACTGTCGGTAACTATGCACAGACGCTTTTCCGTAGGAAAGTGTTCGCGGAGAATTGTGCCGAGGCGGCGTGCGGCCCCCGTTTCGACGACCAGCGTTGGGACAGTCTGAAAGCGAAATGGATTCATAGTTACTATTTCCTTGTATCAAGCGGCCATCTGGCCGCGATCGATGCGATGAACGACATCAAGCACAGATCCGGCATGCTGCAGGTCCGCACCCGATAGAATCACGGTTAACCCAGCGCTGCGTAACTGACCGATCACTTCAGCGATGCGTTTCGATAGCGCGGGTGCCACGCCTTCGAATGGTTCGTCGAGCATCAGTAGTCGCGAGCCAGTCATTAACGCTCGACCGATCGCTACGAGTTTCTGCTGTCCGCCCGACAACGCCAGCGCACGTCGCGGGCCGAACTGGCGAGCCTCCGGGATAATCTGATATACATTCTCCAGACGCGCGTCGACGTCTTTCGCCTTGAGTGCCCAGGCGGGAACGCAGAGATTTTCTTCGACAGTCATGTCCGGGATCAGGCGTCTGTCTTCCGGGGCGTAACCGATGCCGAGTGCAGTGCGTTCATGCGCCGCTCTTCGCATAAGATCGACACCGTCAAATGTCAATGTGCCGGCGTTGGGTTTTACTAGACCCATTATTGCGCGAAGAGTCGTCGTCTTGCCGGCTCCATTGCGACCGACCAGTCCAACTATTGAACCCTTTTCGACGGATAGGCGAATCCCGCGCAGGATCTCTGTTCCGCCAAGTCGGACATTGAGGCCGTTGATTTCAAGCATGGGCCGCTCCATGTTCGCCGGAGACGCTTACTGCTGTTTCGCCGATGATTAGTTCGCGTACCTTGGGGTCAGCGAGTACTACCTCGGCCGTGCCGTCGGCGATGATAGTGCCATCGAAAAACGCCAGTACCCGGTCGCTGTAGCGCCGTACAATTTCCATGTCGTGCTCTACAAACAGGACCGTGACATCCAATTCCCGCGCGGCATCGAGCACACGATTCATGACATCAAATTTTTCTTCAGCAGCAACTCCCGATGTCGGTTCGTCCAGCAACAGCACTTTGGGCTTGCAAACCATCGCTAGCGCGATATCGAGAAGCTTGCGCGTTCCCTCGGGGAGGGTACCGGAGGGCGTTTCCGAAAATTCAAGCACACCGAGACGAGCGAGACTTTCGTCTGCAAATGTCGCAGGGAAGCCGGATATCGCAAGTGCAATTTCGACATTCTCACGTGCAGTCTGTGAGGCAAACAGCTGGGGAATCTGGAACGAGCGAGCGATACCAAGCTTTGTGATGTTTCGTGGCGCAATACCCGTGATTCGTTTGTCATAGAAGTGGATGTCGCCACTGTCAGGGCGGATATATCCCGTCAACATGTTGACGAACGTCGTTTTCCCGGCGCCGTTTGTGCCTATCAGTCCAACGATGCTGTGCTCTTCGATACTGACGGTGATGTTACGGGCAGGCATCACGCTGCCGAAGGATTTTTGTAGCCCGGTTGCACGGATGATCGTCTGTTTGTTCATGTCGTCATGTCCTTTGCAGGGGCCGACGCTGCCGAAACGTCGCGGGTGGTCCCGATGGAACGAGCGCGGCGGATGGAACCAAGGCTCGTCAGTCCGCCCGGCAAGAAGGCAATAATGATGAGCATGATGGTGCCCATCACTATCTGCCACGCGTTTGGCGCATATCGATAGGCCATCGCTCGTGCAATCTCGAGCAAAAGAGCACCGAGAAACGGCGCGAACGCGAAACGCGTACCCGAGAGGACCGCGATGAACACGAATTCACCGGAGGTGGTCCAGAATGCCATGTCTGGGTCGATGTGCCCGATATTGAAAGCCGACAACGCACCACCAAGTCCTGCTAGCGCTCCTGCGATAACGTAGCTCAGATGGATGTTGGCCCGTGCAGACGTACCCAGATATTCGACGCGAATCTCATTGTCCTTGATTGCCGGGCCGAGACGGCCCGGTGTTGAGCGCATGTACAAACCAACGGCGATTACGCACAGTAGCGCCGCAATGAATACGGCGGCGAAAAGGCTGGCGCCGGCAACTGAGAATTGCATGCTTTCAAGGCCGAGCGTTGGTGCCTTGACATTGAAGCCGTCACTTCCTCCAAGGCTTGCATTGTTAAGCAATGTCCCGTAGACAATCATCGACAGCGCGAGCGTGAGCATCGCAAAGAAGATGTCACGATATCGTGCGAGCAGAAACCCAAGCAACCAGGTGAGCAGGGCGGACGTGACTGTCGCGATAATGAGCAAGGCGAACAGGTCAGTAAGACCGAAAGAATTCATTGCGAAGCCGACGCAATATGCGCCCACCGCGTACGTGAGAGCCTGCCCAAAAGAGGCGAGACCGGTGCGCAACAGCAGAGCAACGCCCAGCGCAACGATACCTTTGGACAAAGCCACCGATATGAGGAACTGCCATTGCGGTAGCGCGAGCCCAGCTATACCAATCGCCACGATGCCGATAAAGGTAAGCAACGTGCTTCGCGAAAGAAAATGCTGTTTCATATCTTGCGAGCCTCTAATGGGGCGAACAAACCTTTCGGGCGCACGGCCAGCACCAATGCCATAACGATGTAGATCGAGAACAGCTCGCTTTGTGGCCAATAGTGCACAGCCAGCGCGCGCACCAGTCCTACAAGTAAGGCACCAAGCGCCGCGCCTGGCAGCGAGCCGAGACCACCAATAACGACAACAGCGAACGTGAGCACGACAATTTCGACACTCATTCCGGGGGCAACGGAGATAGTTGGCGCGGTAAGCGCTCCGCCGAGCGCAGCAAGGACAGCGCCGGCTGAGAAGGTCCACACGAAGTACCGATTAACCTGGATGCCAAGCGCTTGACTCACTTCACGATCGTGGATGACTGCGCGCAATAGACGTCCGGCACGGGCGTAGCGCAAGAACAGCATCAAGCCCGTTCCAGCGACGATTGCCGCACCGACGATGATGAAGTTGTAGCGAGGATACGACAGATCGCCGAGCTCGAAATTGCCAAGGAAACTGTACGGCTCGGACACCGAGTACGGATCGACGCCCCAGACGAGCTTGATAGCATCTTCGATGATGAGAAATAGCGCATAGGTGACGAGCAACAGTACAACGGGATCCTGGTTGTAAAATCGCTTGAGTACTCCGCGTTCTACGGCGACGCCCACGACGCCGCCCGCAAGGATGGCTGCGACAACCAGCAACAAATAACTTAGCCAAAGATTTCCGCCGTGAGCGACCCACGGACCGATAAGCGTCACGCCAGCATATGCGCCTATCGCATAGAAGCTGCCGTGCGCCATGTTCAGGATTTTGAGTACACCGTAAACAAGCGTTAATCCTAATGCGACCAGGAACAGCCATGCAGCGTACATCACCCCGTCGACTAGGACGGCGTAGAAGGAGGACATCTTTGCATCTCCATAAGCGCCAGATCGGGCGCAGACTCTAACGCGAAACAGAGCCAGACGCCCGATGTTTGCTGTACTAACAAGACATTCAGCTTAAGGAAAACATCTGGTCCTAATGTTTCAGACCGCCCTTGATCCAGTCCGCAGACTTGACACCAGGGGGCGGGGTGACTTCATCGACGCTGTATTGCTTGACATCAGTTACTGTCACCGCACCGTTCACGTTCTTGACGATGCCGAATGCCGTGCCCTGAGCAGCCTGATGCCCGTTGCCGAGCGAAAGATTGATCTTGCCGGCAGGTGAGTCGAAAGAAAGATGCTCGAACGCGGTGATAACCTGCTCCGGCGACGGCTGTTTGCCGCCATTTGCAGCCTGAGCCTTTTCATATGCGGCTTTGAGGCCAAGCAGGCTTTGCGTCATCTTGTACGAGGGGTAGCTTGGCGTATCTGCAAACTTCGCGCTGTACGATGCACGCAACCAGTGATTTAACGCGTTGTCTGGTGCGAACATGCCGTACATGCCTCGCGCGCCCAGGATGACACCGTCAGGCAGACGAGTTTTGCCGTGGGCAGCTGTTTCGCCCGCCGTCAATACGGTCAAAGACTTCTTGAACAGATCGCGCGGACCAGCCTGCACGATCAAACCTTCAAGATCGCCGCCCCAGAAGCTCGAATGCAGCACGTCAGGATGTGCTCCGAGAAGGCTCGAAATCTCAGCGTTATATTGACCTGCCCCCAGATTCGGCATTTGTGAACTGACGGCTTTGGCGTTCGGCTTGAGCACCTTCAGCGTTTCTCCGAAATCGTTCCATGCGTCCTGGCCCCACGCGTAATTCTGGTTAATACCCGCGTAGGTTGCCAGATCAGGCTTCCGCCAAGCGACATAACGGGCTGCCCCTACGTTGTCCATGGTTGCAGTGGCGACCGGGCGGAACACGTACTTGTAGCTGGCGTCCTCGAACACTCGGGGTGTGCCACAATCAAACAGCAGAGTGACCTTTTTCATCTCTTCTGCGACGGGTGCCACTGCCAGACAGTTGCCGGATGAGGTGTAGCCCACTACATAGTCGACACCCTGGTTGATCAGGTTTCGGTATTCACTGACTTGCTTGCTTGTGCTGCCAGCTTCGTCAACATAGACGAGTTCAATTGGTGTCCCACCGAATCCTTTGGTGGTGTATGGCGCTGGAACTTTCCCGTCATTGAGATCGGCGGTCACGACCTCGGCTGCGTGCTTTGCAGGCACACCGAAGGGACCAGCGGCGGCTCCGGACATGAACGTGACAATACCGATCTTGATGGATTTGCTCTGTGCAAAAACACCGTGTGCGCTGAACAGGGAGCTGCACGCTACGGCCAAAGCTAGTGGCTTCATACCACGGCTAACAACACGCTTCATACTGGTTTCCTTGAGTGGTTTCATGGCTCTTTTTTTGATAAAAGGAACGGATTCAAACCTGCAAACAGAGGTATTTGAGTTCCAGATATTCGTCAATCCCGTAGCTCGAGCCTTCCCGCCCGATGCCTGATTGCTTCACGCCGCCAAACGGCGCGACTTCGTTTGAGATCAAGCCGGTGTTCACACCAATCATTCCGTATTCGAGCGCTTCAGCGACACGCCAGGCTCGACTAGTATCGCGAGTGTAGAAATAAGCGGCGAGCCCGAATTCAGTATCGTTTGCCATCGAGATGACCTCTTCATCGCGAGAGAATCTGAAAAGCGGCGCTACAGGGCCAAAGATTTCTTCCCGGGCAAGACGCATATCGGCCGTTGCATCAGCGATAACCGTCGGCGCGTAATAGTTACCGCCCAGCGCGTGGGAATGACCGCCTACCAATAACTTTCCACCTTTGGATTTTGCGTCATCGACCAAAGTGCTGACCTTCTCGAGTGCCGTACCTTCAATCAACGGACCGATCGCTACGTCCGCATCAAGGCCGTTGCCAACCTTGAGGTTTGCAACTCGCGCGGTGAACTTCTGGGCAAATTCGTCATAGATGCTTGCTTGCACGTAGAAGCGATTTACGCACACGCAAGTCTGGCCACCGTTACGATATTTCGCCGCGAGCGCACCGTCGACCGCTGCGTCGATGTCAGCGTCATCGAAAACAACAAAGGGGGCATTGCCGCCAAGTTCGAGGGACATCCTCTTGATGGTCGGTGCGCATTGGGCCATCAGCAGTCGCCCGACTTCCGTTGAACCGGTGAAAGACAGTTTGCGCACTGATGGGTGCGACGTCAGGATGGCGCCTATTGCCCGTGCGTCGCCGGTCAAAATCTGGAACACACCGCCCGGGATGCCGGCTCTCGCAGCTAGTTCAGCCAGTGCGAATGCAGACAGCGGAGTCAATTCGGACGGCTTGAGCACTATTGCGCAGCCCGCTGCAAGAGCAGGGGCAACCTTGCGCGTGATCATCGACGCTGGGAAATTCCAAGGTGTGATTGCAGCGCACACGCCGACCGGTTGCTTGATCGTCACGAGCCGTTTGTCGGCAGCAGGCGATGCCAACACGTCGCCATTGACACGTTTCGCTTCTTCAGCAAACCATTCGACAAAGCTTGCGGCATAAATGACCTCCCCGCGCGCCTCGCTGAGAGGCTTGCCTTGTTCACGCGTCATCAGATAAGCGAGATCGTCAGCATTTGCGAGTATCAGGTCATACCAGCGCCGCAGCATATTCGCACGCTCTTTGCCGGTTCTCGCAGCCCATACTTTCTGTGCGATCTCGGCAGCGGCAATTGCCCGTAGGGTTTCATCGACACCGAGATTGGGTACTTGCGCGAGCACATCGCCAGTAGCGGGGTCGGTCACCTGGAAGCTCGCGCCAGTGTCAGCACTGATCCATTGGCCGTCGAGATAAGCGTGTTGCTTAAGGAGGGTCGGGTCGTTGAGTTGCATGGAATTCAGATGTCTCTTGTTAGAATGACGTACCGTTCAATCTATTGAACGGCATTCTATAGGCTGGATTATGAGCAGTCACCAGGTAATTCCACCAAGACCCGCTCTGGTGATATTGTCCGTAACATGTTGTTTTGTTTAGCTGACGTGCGTTTACTAAATTGCCAATGCCGAAGCACAACTCCGAAAAATCTGCCCCACCTGGCCAGCTGGAATTGAAATCAACTTCACCCGCTGTCGTTCGGGCGGTGCAGGTTCTCGATGCGATAGCCAAGGCAAGCCAGGCGTTGTCACTGGCAGATCTGGCGCGCGAGACGGGTTTTCCCAAAAGTACTCTTCATGGGTTGTGCGAGACTTTGGCGCATATGCGCCTCGTCAAGCGTCAGGCGAGTGGAGCCATGGCGCTTGGCCCGCATGTAATGACGTGGGCCAGTGCGTTTCTATCGCAAACAAGCATCACCGATGAGTTTCAGGCAATGTGGGCGCAGTCAACTGTGTTCGCGGACGAAACGGTAACCCTGTCGGTGCTGGACGGACCCGACGTGATTTATCTGGCATGCCATAACGGTAATCAGCCGCTTGGGATTACGTTTCGCCCAGGGATGCATCTGCCGGCCCCGTATACGGCGACGGGCAAAGCCATGCTTAGTACTCTGCCTCCGGAGGTGGTGACGGAGCTTTTGAGTGAACAGTGGCCCCAACCGCTGACGAAGGCGAGCGTGGCTGATTTCGACACGCTTTCGGACGAGCTGGCGCAGGTACGTCAAACGGGGTATTCAGTCGATAATCAGCAGATGCGGGAGGGCATGATTTGCTTCGGCGCGCCTGTATTCGATACATCCGGCACGCACGCCGTTGCGGGCTTGGCGGTCAGTTTCCTCACCAGCGAGATTGATAGCAGAGGGGGAGATCGCATTGGAAGAGACATGCGCGAGTTGGCTGATCAACTTTCGGTGCGGCTGGGCGCATCACTGAAACGTTTCTAACGTGATTGATATAGGTGATCTTGGTCCAAGACGACGCTGTCCATGACGAGATATTGAGGTCGTCAAGGGCTGCAGCCGGCTCGGCACACGGGTCGTCAACGGATATGTTCAGGCGCCCGTTTTCTGCAGACGACACAGTGATTGTCTGTTGTCTCCTCTTTTGAACCGATGAGGAATGCCGGGCGTGAACGGCTGATCTGCTATGCGGCAACCTGCTTGAGACGGACCGGTTCTGGTTGCTGCGTGAGGATGTGTCGTCAGGTCAGGTCAGTGCATCGCGGCGTCATCTGATGGGCCCCAAAATGCTGTAGCCTGAACGAAAACGATGTCTCACGGCTCAGTCCGAAGGGGAGGCACGCATGCTCGGGGGAGTGCCCCTATGTGATTCGTCAAGCGTCAAGAGCGGACTTCGGTTGATAGAGGGCACAGTCGCGCAGCATGGCGAACAGCACGTCGCACCGTCGTCTGGCAAGAGCGATGAGCGCCTGATTGTGACGCTTGCCCTGCTGGATCTTGCGCGCGTAATAGTCCCTTGAGATTGGGTCGCCGTGACTTAACCCGAGTCTCTGCGCAAAGAGGCTGGCACGACAATGGCGCATCAGAGAATGTAATCCGGTCAAACAGGAACAATGACAGGTTCGGCTAAGAAATCGTTGTCTAACGTTGAGTCCAGGCGGCTATCGTGCGTTTGCTCGCGGTCTGCGCAATACAGCGTTGGAACTCTGCTGATACCCCGACCACCCCGACGGCAATTGAGCATGTGACGGGGGAGTCTTGGGAAGATCAAAGCAAGCTGTCAGGAATTTGGCTTCTTCTGAAGGCCTGGACCCTGCTCAACGTACCATCGATCGACGGTCGAGTGCGCCCTCGAGAACGCACATGTGCTGTCGTTCTTCACGATAGAAGATAGCGCTGCATCTTGGCTATAGGTGAAAAACAGGCAAAACGTAGAGGTGTCTGCTTGGCATAGCCCGTGACGGATTAGTTATGCAGTAACGCTATTTTTGCTGCTGCTTGGTATATGCTCGATAGACGGTTGCATCTACGCGGAATCAGTGTGCACTTTATCGGAGACGAAAATGCATAGCAGGGATTCTCATTCGGGATGAGCACTTCTTAAGTTGGCGGCTCAAGACAGGGGCGAAATCTGTTCTACATTGTGAGAATATTTTCGAGAAAATTAAAGAAGCCTCTGACATGGAGTGAACAGAGCGTGGCTATATTAAGTTGACAGGCAGGCGAGCTGATTGAACCATTTAAAATGGTTAAATCAGCTGGATAACCGAACTAATCGGTATCTGCTTCAATTAATCGTCGGATCAGAGGTTGGGCGCATGAGTCAGGAGAAGTCCAACGTCCCGGCTCTGGATAATTTAATGAAAATAATATGAACCGGTGCGAAAATGCCGCGTCATAATATATAACGCTCTAAGGTGTGGTTCAATAAATAATTGAAATAATTCGTGAATTGTGTGCGGGCTCTACTTAAGAAGGTCTTGCGGATGTGTAGGTAGTGGCGCTGAAATAATAGCGCACCAAAGCCGGTAGCTATCTCTTGCTTGGATACAGGAGAATATGTGAACACGATCCAACTGGTAAACGGCGATCTGCCGTACCCGTCGCAAGGCAGCCAGCCTTCAAAGCTTGAAATCGACGAATTATGCATGATCCTCTTCAATAGGTGGTGCGAGAGGAGAAGCGTAACGCCGCTCGCATATCTGATGCACAGCTGGCCAATGCCTAGTCGAGCATCTCATGTCATTCGGCGATTGTCGGAGACGCTCAAGGAGTTGGAAATGTCCCATGCGGATTCACTAACCTTCGAAGAGCGCCGACTCCTCGCCAAGCTTGTCGATCTGACAGCTCAGCCTCTTTTTGCGAACTCCCGAAGCGAACCACGTATTTAATGGCTCTGAAGAGGTGATGATACACAATCGTTGTCTCTTGCTTCCGTCAACCGAGCACGTGTCAATCGGCGGGGGCGCGTCTCATTCACGCACTTCTGGATTGTGATACGATTCCACTTTGGGTTGAGTTCGTAAGGCGATGTTCGCCATGGATAACGTTGACGAGGTCTACAAAGTATTGGCGAATCCGGTCCGACGTCAGATCCTGACGTGGTTGCGCGAGCCTTCGCTGCACTTTCCGAACGCATTGCTTCCCTTGGAGCAAGGTGTTTCCGTGACGGACATTTTGCGAGCAGACGGGACTTTCCCAAGCCACGATATCAGTGCATCTCGGCGCCATGACTCGATAAGGACTCTTGATTCGCAAGCGTGTCGGTCAGTGGGTGCTTTTCCGCCGAAACGAGTCGCTTATTCGAGCCTTCGTCGACCAAGTAAGTATTCAACTATGATCCGTGTCTGCTGGAGCTCGAGAGCCCGGCAGTGACAGCTGTTGCGTCGATACATCAATCAATCTGCTGTTAGGTCCGCGACGCTTGCGTGGCGACTCAAGCCTTCGCGTATCGATCTGGTATTTCTGCATCCATGGTCGCACGGCCTACGATAGATGCGACGTCCGTTGCAATCTGTCAATCTGCTGCCTACGGAAGACTAATCAGGCCGAACACGCAGATTTTTTGACCAGCGTACCTGGACACGCTGCACCCGAATCTTTTCGGAAATGCCGCGCGATACGGGATCAAGAGCTCGGAAACCGAGCAACGACTTCTCCAATCCGGCATTGGTCGGCCCCGAAACTAGAAGCATGTCATAATCTAAAATATTACCTTCGAGGGTTGGCATAGTTCAATTCCGCGAAGCAGTCTGGCTGAACACATTGAGACGAAGATAGACCTTGGCCGTTCGGATCGAGCTATATACCCCATAGATTTGGCTTTCGGAAGTCGCCATGAAACGAGATTCGCTGCCTGTCGATGTGATCATTGAGTTGCCGTTCAAAGAGCCTTTTGACTGGCTGAAAATGTTGCAGTTTTTTGATAGCCGCTCCTCCGCTGGTGTAGAAGCAGTTGAAGACGGGGTATATCGTCGGGCCATCGACTGGATGGGCGACAGCGGCGTCCTGGAGGTTCGCTTGCATCAGCGGAAGAAGTGCCTGGTCGCGGGAATCTCGGGTGCTGCCGCTCGTCACGCCGACCATCTGATTGCGCCAATGAGCCGAATGTTCGATCTTGAGGTCAACCCGAAGGAAATCCACAAATGTTTTTCAGCAGATCCATGGTTGGCTCCTTTGGTGGCCTTGTCTCCGGGTCTTCGTGTCCCGGGGGCGTGGTCCATATTTGAATTATTGATTCGGACAATCGTTGGGCAGCAGGTGAGTGTGAAAGCTGCCGCGACTCTGATTGCGCGGATTGTCCAACGGACAGGAAAACGCGTAGACGGTCATCCGCACGAAGGAACTGCGTGGCGATTCCCAACAGCGTCCGACTTGGCCGAGGCTGATCTGACACAGATTGGTATGCCCGGCAAGAGAGTCGCGGCTATGCAGGCGGTTGCGGCCGCTGTCGCATGCGGAAGTCTACCTATCGACAAGGCTGATATTGACTCCGCCGTCATTCGAAGTTCCTTGCTCTCGATGCCTGGCATTGGCCCATGGACGGTCGAATACGTAGCAATGCGCGCTTTGCGCGATCCTGACGCCTGGCCAGGCTCGGACCTTGTTTTGACGCAAGCGATCGCGAGGCGCGACCCATCGCTCACGCGCGCGTCGCAACATCGGGCGCGCACAGAAGCATGGAGGCCTGGCGGGCATATGCAGCGATTCACCTATGGAACAATTTCGCTGCGGAGGCAGGGGCAGCGCGAGGCGGCTAACCTGCGAACCAGGAGGCGCCCGGGCGCCATCGCAGCCGCCGTCCCTGATGGGCAAATCGTGAATCTAACTGCAAGAGAAAGGCTGGATCGGTTGGACGACGGAGTGTGATCTCCGCCTCACAAGGCGCGATACGACTTTGAAAGTCGTCTGGAGTGAGCGTCACGCTATGCGATTTTGTTTCGAGGTCAGGTCATGGAGTTGCCTCAACCATTGAAAGGTTTCATTCTTACCCGTCATTGGCGGGACACAGCGACTGGCTCCGAAATTGAATTCTGGATCGCCACCGATGCTGGCGCACGAAAGGTCAAGCTCACTTCGCAAGACTCAGTCGCGTTCGCAGCTGCAGAGTTTAAGGCCCAGATTGCAGCCGTGGTTGATAACCTATCCGGAGCGAGCGTACGAGACCTTGCTCTCAAAGACTTCGAGCATCGCGATGTGGTAGGTGTGTATTGTCCTCGATATCGACAGTTGACCGCACTGGAAAAGAATCTGAAGGAGAAAGGCATACCGTTATATGAGGTAGACATACGTCCACCGGAGCGGTACCTCATGGAACGGTTCATCACAGCGTCGATAGAGATCGACGGCGGAACTGTAGACGGTACGACTATCACTGATTGTAGGTTGCGATCTGATCCTGAGTATCGCCCGACATTATCAATGGTCTCTCTTGACATTGAAACGAGTGCTCACGGCGACTTATATTCCATTGCGCTTGAAGGTTGTGGCGAGCGGCAGGTCTACATGCTTGGCGAGCCAGCGGCGGGCGCTCCTCCAGCCGACTTCAAGCTGGACTATTGTGCAAGCCATCGACAGATGCTCGAGTGCCTCAACGAATGGTTCAGTAAGTTCGACCCAGACCTTATCATCGGATGGAGTCTCATTCAGTTTGATCTTCGCATCCTACAGAACCACGCAGACAAGCTAGGTGTGCCGTTGGCACTTGGTCGTGACGGAAAGATAATTGAATGGCGCAGACACGGCACAAAAGAAGGCTATTTTTTCGCACCTACGGCTGGTCGGCTGGTCATCGATGGTATCGAAGCGCTTAAGGCCGCGTCATGGACATTTGCAACGTTTAGCCTTGAGGCTGTCTCACAGGCGCTCCTTGGCGAGGGTAAAGCAATTTCGGATCCCTACGATCGCATGGACGAAATTGATAGACGCTTTCGTGAAGACAAGCTGGCTTTGGCGCGATATAACCTGAGAGATTGCGAACTCGTGACCAGGATATTCGCCAAGACAAAGCTTGCTGAATTCCTCATTGAACGTGCAAATGTCACCGGACTGCAAGCAGATCATTTCGGCGGCTCAATTGCAGCATTCAATCACCATTATCTTCCCCGGATGCATCGTGACGGATATGTGGCCCCGAATGTAGGGCAGGTCCCGGAGACGTCATATCCGGGTGGCTTCGTCATGGACTCCAGACCCGGCTTGTATGACTCCGTTCTGGTACTGGACTACAAAAGCCTGTATGCCTCGATTATCCGGACATTCCTCGTCGATCCTGTCGGAATGATCGAAGCAGAGATAGAGCTCGATAACGCTGCAGTAGTACCAGGGATGCTGGGCGTGTTTTTCTCAAGAAAGAAGAGGGGTTTGCCCGATATTGTCACCCGGCTGTGGGAGCGCCGCGACGTCGCGAAGCGAACCAAAAATGAACCGCTGTCGCAGGCACTTAAACTATTGATGAATTCGTTTTGTGGCGTGCTCGGATCGCCGGACTGCAAGTTCTTCAATCCGCCTCTAGTATCATCGGTCACGCTACGCGGGCACCAGATTATGCGTCAAACGAGAGGGCTCGTGGAGAAGGAAGGTTATGAGGTGATCTATGGGGACACGGACTCAATCTTCGTGTGGCTGAAGAAAAAGCATACCGATGCGGAGGCTATGGGCGTCGCTGATCACCTGGTTACGACAATCAATCGGTGGTGGGACAAGCATCTTGCAAAGACCTTGAAGCTGAAGAACTCCCTGGAGATCGAGTTCGACACCTATTACCAGCGTTTCTTCATGCCTACCATCCGGGGGACAGAGCAAGGTAGCAAGAAGCGTTATGCCGGCCTTGTGAAAACGCCTGATGGCGATGAAACAATCGTCTTTCGTGGTCTTGAGACTGCGCGCAGTGATTGGACGCCTCTTGCACAAAAATTTCAGCGCGAGCTGTACATGAAGATATTCAAAGCCGAGCCATATCGCGACTTCGTTCAGTCGTATGTGCGAGATGCAAGGCAAGGGAAACACGACGACCTGATGGTGTACAGGAAGCGCTTACGGCATAGCATCAGTAGCTATAATCGGAACGTTCCGCCGCAAGTTCGGGCGGCTCGTCTGGCCGATGAGTTGAATACAAAGCGTAAGCGTCCATTGCAGTATCAAAACGGAGGCTGGATCAGCTATCTTATGACGCGTAACGGGCCTGAACCGGTCGAGGCCGTCACGGCTCCCATTGACTATGATCATTACATTACTCGCCAATTGCAGCCAGTCGCTGACGCGATTCTCCCTTTGGTCGCTGATAGCTTTAGTTCGTTGATCGATCAGCAGGGTAGTCTGTTCTAGCCATGTGACGGCTGGACGCATCCTGCGCTATTTGTTTCCGAACACGATTGATTTGAGCCGATGCGGCCGCCAAACCCTATCTGCCGGCAGTATAAAAAATGACGCGTAAATAGCTGATACAACTGGTCATGCCATGCTAGATTCTCGCGTATGCGGAGAGGCATCGTAGTATGCCCAACTGCGCAATGTTCTCACGGCCTGTGGCGTTGCATTCCAACGCTGCGCGACGACGCTTGCCGGATTTCGACCATGTCACGAACACTAAATGAACGGGAGCTTACTGGACGCACACGGACACATGTCGTTCAGTTTTCTGAGCCCAGATTTGCAGCGCAGCCCGAGGTCGGTAAGGCATTTTTAGCAATGCGTGCAGACGCACGTCGCGCTGGAATTGATTTGCTTCCGTACAGCAGTTTCAGGGATTTTCATGCCCAATTGCGGATCTGGAACGGAAAATTCAGCGGAAAGAAGCCGCTGTACGACATCGATGGCCGCCAACGTGATTTCGGTTCGCTGTCGCCGTCCGAGATTATTGATTGCATTCTCAATTGGTCGGCACTACCAGGAGGCAGCCGTCACCAGTGGGGTACTGAAATCGATGTAATTGATGGCGCGACCATGCCGGACGGATATGTTGTGAAATTGCTCCCGGAGGAGGTGGCGTCCAACGGTGTATTTGCACGTCTGCATAGCTGGCTTGACGATAACGCGTACGAATATGGTTTTTTTAGGCCGTACAAAGTCTACAAGGGAGGCATGTACCCGGAACCATGGCATCTCAGCTATGGGGCGCTATCAATGCCGGCGATGCGGCAGGTAACACCAGAACTGCTTACGGAGGTCGTTCGAGGAACGAGCATCCTTGGAAAAGAGCTGATCCTTGAGAGGATTCAGCATATCTATCAAAACCACATTCTTAATATCTCACTGCCAGTGGAGCAGTGGTGAATCAGTTTTGGGCGAGGCATGCATCCCCGAGAAGAGTCATTTCCTCGGGAAACGCCTTGTTCAATCAGTTGGTCTCAAAAAATGCCGGACGATACCAGGGAGTGAAACTCGGCTGCGTCCTTCACCTGGCCACTCGCCGCGAACTCGGCGATCAGCGAACGGCGCGCTGGAGCATGCGGTAATCGGTGTTTCTCAGGGTCTCGATGTTGTGGACGCTCCGGCGTCGATCCGGCGTTGCAGCTCCTCGGCCGCGAGCACGATCCGTTCACCGCTGACTGGTAGTACTCTCTGTTGAACAGGTTTGGTCAGTTTCAACGCATGCAGTTGCAAACCCTGCTTGCTGCTAGCGGAAACTGCTTGCTTGCTCTGTGCCTTTTCCGCGTATGTCTACTGTATCCGATATTCAAATATAGCCGAAATGTTGTCGCGCAAAAAATTCTCTACATGGACGCCCTGTAGAGTGAGGTCGGTGAGCCGGCTGGTCGTAGCCGGGGGGGAGTCGGCGAGGGTGCCTAGCGGCTGGCATAATAGTTTTCGCAATAAAACTAATGGCGACATAGATGATGCATGCAATCAATGGCGATTCTGATTTCGACGCAATCTTTCTCGAGGAAATCGATACGTTTTTGAGTTGGACAGCGACCGTAAGTAGCCTCGCACAACGCACGGGCGCGAGCACGCCCAGATGGTTTGACGGCGAGGTTATTCGAGTTCGTGTGCAGATTGGTGCTCAGAAGCTTTGCTCCGGAGGAAGCTGGGCGATCTGTCTCGCGGACGTTTCTGTTCATTCAACCTATCGCGGGTCCGGGTTTTTCACAATGCTCCTGAATGCAATCGTCGGAGATGAAAGCACCTCCTTCGACTGCGTCGAGATCGGGTCTCGATGTAACGATCGGTTTTCAGGCTGGCTAGTCAGACATGGATTTGAAATTGACGAGACGTCAGAAAAAAGCAGATTGAGGAAATCTTTGAAATAGGTCGCTCTTTGTCGGAGGCATCGCTAGGCTTTGACGTGGCCGCTTAGAGTTTGCTGCCACATTGCCTGGGCAAAAAAACTGGCTGCGACAAGGCACAGATGAGTCGATGTGAGATTTGAGGAACTATCGTGGCCAAGGCCCGCTGCGCATTTAGATCGGCAAGATTTGGTGGATCAAGGCGGCTCGCCTGAATCACTTTCCCGATACATAAGCCAGAGTCTCTCCCAGACACAGCGTCGGGCCATTTGGCAGCCGTTGCGGAAAGACCCTGGCGTTCAGGTCGATGTTGAAAAGCTCTCTGTCGACGCCGAAACCATCCAACGCCTCGCGGTCCTCTCACGCCTCGAGACTGATTACACGAAGATCATTCAAACAGACGTCTCCGTGGCGATCGAGAAGGTGGCCGCCCTAGCGAGACGACACCGCCGTGGTCAACGGTTGCGCTGTTGCGTCACTCGCTGGCACTACTTCAGATGGGACAAGAGGGGGTGTTGCTACGCTTTTCGTTGTTGTGGCTGGTTTGACAGCATCTGCAATGGCAGGCGCCGCAACGTAGGGAATAAACGTCGCTACAGCAACCATGATGACGAATGCAAACATGTCGATTCACCTATCATTCCGGTTGTGCGATCGCGACCAGGAGGACCGCTCTGATCCAATCGTGATGCCCTCGTGTGAGTATGTCCCTGGATTGAGCCGTACAGTATTTCGTACGGGCGATCTAATTGAGGGGAGGGCGGAGTTCTCACATCACATCTAATACCATTAATGCCCCTTGCTGGTAGCGTGCTGCTCTTGGCACGTCGGGTTGAAAACCCGATCTGTTGACACTGGAAACTTCTCCAACTTGCCGCTCGGACGCCTGGGGCGAGCTACCAGTTCACCCTCACAGTTTGGACATTTGCCCCCCAACAGATTTTGCGTACAGTCTCCGCAAAAAGTGCACTCGAACGAGCAAATAAATGCATCTGCGGAATCAAATGGCAGGTCTTTGTCGCAGCATTCACAATTAGGTCGTATGTCGAGCATCCTCCGTCTCCTTCAGCCAGCATTGACGTTTCAGAAAGCCGCCGGTCTCCAGGAAGAAGAGCGCGACGACGCACCATCCACAAAGATACTTTACATCATCCAGAAAGTATCGATATGTTACCTACCGTGCGCACGAGCTTCGATCATATCGCCAAGTGAAAAAACTTGCGTCGCGACCCCTCTTTTACGAGTTGGAAAACTTTGAAAGCCGGATCGCGACAAAGACGCTCAAGGGTATCTGCTAGGGGCTGTGCCACTGCAGCAGAGGGGTGTGGTCCATGGGGTGGGGCCTCTAGCCGCTTCATCGACAACCTCATCCCCTGCCCAAGGTCTGCTATTGCTTGAAAAAAAGGAACCCAATCGTCGGATCAAGGAGCGCGTACCTTTTGATTGCGTCAAGCGAAAGCGACGCGAAAAACATTCTCCAACCAAAGGCAGCTAGTATGGGCCCGAGGAAATGTCTGTGAAATCTCACTCCAAAGCGCTCGCTGGCGCAGCGCGAATTTGATTATTAGTGTCGCAGCGTTCACATTTCCTGGATCTAAGACGATTAGTCTTGTCCGCAAACGCTAGTTTGAAAACATCAAGTTAAATAATTGAATCTGATTCCGGGCGCGATGCGTTAGCGACAGGTAGCAAACTGTTGCGAATTGTCAGAATGCAATGACGCGCGAAGATTCCCTCAATCTCCGACTCCGCAGATCGGATGCAGGCTGAAGCGGCCTCCACATGTTGATGTCCCTTGTCCGCGAGTTGGTACAATAAGCGCTTCTTGCGAGACGGGTCGGCTATCGCCTGAACGAAGCCTGCTGCAATAAGAGGCTTCACCGTTCGAAGCAGGGCAGTCCGTTCGATCACAAGTCGCTCCGCAAGTTCTTGCACGACAATTGGACCGGACTGCGCGATTGACACCAGAATTCCATATTGACTAACAGTCAGTGATACATCTGCGAGGTGACGGTTGTATATCCGCGAGATATAACGGGTCGCGCGCGCAAACACAAAGCCATATCCTTCGTAATGCATGGTCGTCTCCAATTATGGACGTCTCAAATGCCAAATGCGCTGGCTTGCTTTCTCAGTTGTGCAATCTCTACCGCGTGCATTTGAAGGCCGGCCGAGGAGCTGCTAGCCGCAGTGCTTTGTGTTCAGTGGGCTGAACCGGGCCACGCTTCAGTCTCGATCTCATAGCGGGAAGCAAGCGATCCGTCAGAACTGGTATCAGCGCATGTGCGAGTCCGAGAAGAATATTCGGCTGCGCAATTGTCACGAGCTCAATAAAGGCAACTGCTCTCATGATGCTCAACAATACTTGCTTGCGTGAAAAACCTATCGAACGTGCAGCAATGACACTAGCACAAAGTGCGTATAAAGAAGCGTAGACGGGCAGTTTCTGGTCAGCGCTGATGACGCGACGAAGAAAGCGCCGGACCAGCGGAGGAAAGGCCCGGAGAAAGACGGTGTTGTCAATTCCCAGCGCTGGAATTCCTGACGAAAGAAGCAGAACAAAAAGGTACATGTTGATTTCTCTTGTCGTGAATTGCACGATGCAATGGTGTAGCTAAACTATAGAAAAACTGGTGTGAACGCGCTACTGGGATAATCTGGGAAAGAGCTCCCCAGAATTTGAACAAGGCTTGACGGCGGCGGGTCGGGAAGGCTTGCGAACAAGGGAATAGAAATGCACCATGCAGCGCACTGTAGGGGCGTGACATCAATGCGTAGCGAGACGCTCTCGCGGCCGGCAATGACCGGTGCGCATGAAGAAACTCCATCCTTGCGAGCTTAAAGGACGTCAAGATGAAATGCGTATTTTGCAGGTCAAGAGGCAGGGGCTATGTGAACGCCGCATTTGAGATGGCACACATCTCGTCACAGCGTTGACGCAGGTGAATATATCTAGCGCAAAAAACTTAGCTAATAACTTGCTATCCGTAATGCTAAGATCAACCTCATCAGGCGTTTGCAGCTTCCTCCAGGTTCTGGTGAAGACTGTCAGCCAGGACATTCTCAGCCGGCCCGCGAGGCCGGTTTTTTTGTAGCGCGAGTCGTATCACTGAAGGCCGAGAGCCGGATTGCAATGCCTCGATGGCTGCTAGTCAAAGGCTTGTTGTATCAGAAGAATACCTGCGTCACTGTTAGCCGTAAGAGTACAGAGACTGGAGCAATCCGTCGGCAAATACGCAGGTCAGATTTAATGATGTTCCAGTCAGTGTGGGCAGCGGCGATGGTCGGCCGGTTTCGCGGTCGTGAGAGCGGCAGCTTCTGACTTTGTCGCAGGGAGCTAGCCTAGACCTCGGCGTGACTCTTTGGCATGAGAGCGCAGTTTCGGCGTCCTTGAGGAGGCTATTGCTTACCGAACCGAGACAGTGACTCTCGAAGCTTGGGAGCGGCGAAATCAATAAAATGGCGCAACTTGATTGCCATTATGCTGCGCGATACATGAACGATATGGACCGGAATTGGCTCTATCTCGAATTCCTGGAGCACAATCTGAAGCTGCCCCGACCGAATTGCCTCGTCCGCGTCGTGTTCCAGGACAAGCGTTATGCCGACGCCGTCGACAGCTGCGGCCACTGCCGCGTCCGGCGCGGAAACCTGGAGCCGAGGTTCAACCGTTAGAGTAAGCGGCGTGCGCGTCACCGGCAACCGGAAACGCCAAGGCGACAGGTAAGGGCTGTTAAACACGACGCACGGTAGCTTTTTGAGATCGTCCAGTTCGCGGGGCACCCCGTGCTTATTCAGAAACGCAGGGCTAGCACAGAGAATCGTGCGTAGCGAGCCGATACGTGTTGCGATCATGCTGCTGTCTGCCAATTGTCCAATACGCACTGCAAGGTCAGCGTGTGCATCGATCAGATCGAGATTGCGATCGGACTGGAGCAATCGAACGGTGATATCCGGAAACAGGGTCAGAAACTGATTGATGATCGGCAACACATGTTGACGACCAAGTTGCACTGGCGTCGTGACGACTAATTCGCCTCGTGCGGTGGTAAATTCACCTGTCGCTGCTCGTTCCTGGTCAGCGACTAAACTCAGAATATTCCGCGCTGCAGCGATGTACTCGACACCCGCATCTGTTAGCGTCAGCTTGCGTGTGGTACGCATGAGCAACCTCGTACCCAGGAGTTCCTCGAGTTCGGTGACCTTACGAGTAAGCGTTGACACTGGAATTTTCAGTTCACGCGCGGCGGCCGAGAGGCTGCCCTTGTCGACTGCGCTCAGTAACAACTCCATGGCTTCAAGGCGGTCCAAGTCATTCTTCCATTGACTATAAGACGCCATTGTAGGGGATTTATCACTTTTATGGGGTAGCAACACATCTTCCGCCGGGGCGGAACACTTGGCTCCTTTCGCCGTCATCCTCTTTTCGCAACGCGCATGCTCCAAGACAATGCGTCGTCTTTGGCTTCAAGGCGAATTGCGACAAGGAAAAAGTCGCCCAAAAGGCTGACGACTTCCCTTTGGGCAAAGTTGCGCTCATGTCTTTGCCGATTATGTATGGCCCAACGACATCCGCTGGCGGCGCATCTAGGCGTGCAGGTCGTTCGTGTCAATCGTCCCGGAGAAGCACACGCACCAGGACGATTAAACTGAGCACGTTAGAACTGGGTCAATCCACCATCAACCACCAGCTCAGTGCCGGTCGTGTATGACGAATCATCGCTCGCGAGGAACAGGGCTGTTTTCGCAAGTTCAGCTGCCTCGCCAAAGCGTTTCAGTGCGACTTTTTCCTGAAGCCCAGCGGCAACTGCCGACAACTGCTCTTCACTCAGACCGACTTTGCCGTAGAACGGCGTGGAAATCGCACCTGGGCTGATAGCGTTCACGCGAATGCCACGCGGAGCGAGCTCCGCGCCCAGTGTCCGAACTAACGAGCGCGCAGCGGCTTTAGTCGCGGCGAGGATCGACAGACCAGGCATTCCGATGGTGTTCAGAAACGACGTCGTCACAATGATGCTCCCGCCGCTGGGGATGAGCGGGGCGGTCTTCTGAATTGTGAAGAACGTGCCAGTGAAATTCAAGGCCAAGTTGTCTTCGATATATTCCGGCGTCACGGCTTCGAGCGGAGCAACGGTCGAGGCACCAGCATTTGCGAAGACGATGTCGATCCGACCGAATTTTGCGCGCGTTTCCTCGACAGCGAGCTCGATGTCTGAAACCTTGCGCAAATCTGCCTGAATCAGCAACGCCTCATCGCCAAGTTCTTTCCCGGCTGTTTTCAGGCGTTCGGCGTTAGAACCCAGGATAACAACCTTGGCACCTTCCGCGCGGAAGAGCTTTGCCGTCTCCAGTCCGATTCCTGACGTGCCACCAGTGATGAAAGCAACCTTGTTACTCAGTTTCATGTCAATCTCCTCAAAGCAAGCAAAATAGGGATGGCAAACAGATGAGAGTCTTCGGTTTCGACTGCGTCCAAAGATCCAAAGCGCAAGTCACGTGCGTAAATCTCAACAAAAAAACATAAGTATAGCTAACGGAACAACGAAGACTTCAACCTCAATTTCAGCTCGTGGACAGCGTAACGCACATGTGGTCGAGCCTCGTTGTTTTAGCTCGCCCGCCCAGTTTCGTCACGTTTGCTGCACTTGCCTGAGGGGAATCATGCCTCCCAGCAGGCTTTTGCGGAAGTCATCGAAACTGGGCAACATCTAACCAAAAAGTGGTTAGTCGGAGTTCAGATATCTCAAGCGAGCCGCCGGTCGATCTCAATGAGGCCTCAAAGCTCGACTAGCGCTCGCCAGTTGACTATGCCAGGAGCGCCCGTCCTCGCCACAACCAACGCATAGACGGGCATTCCGATTGTCAATTCGCTTGAGCGACCTGCTGTGGCAAGTCCCAGCCGCCTCCTAACGAGCGGAATGTACGAACCGCTGCTCGAGCGGCGTCTGCCTTCGTAGCATCAAGATCATCCCGCGCAACAAGAAGCTGTCGATCTGCGTCCAGCACGTCTGTAAGCGTGATAGAGCCGGCACGGTAAGCTCTCTCGGACAGATCCCGGGCCCGCGTAAGCGCAACAACCTCCTGTTGGAGCTCTTGGGACCGAATCTCCGTTTGAGAGAGAGCCATGAACGCATTCTCCACATCCTCTGTGGCTTCTAGCGCTGCTTCCTTGTACTGCGCCAGCGCTTCTCCATATGCGCCGCGAGCCTGTTTGACCTCGGCGTCCACCTTGCCAAAGTCAAACAGTCGCCATTGGAGCGCACCTGTGCCGACAGGCTGAAATGACTTGGCACTGAAAAGGTGATTGCTCGTTATGCTGTCAAAGCCCAACGCCCCCGACAAGGATATCTTTGGATAGTAGTCGGCAATCGCGACGCCTATTTGTTCATTGGACGCGGCGAGATGACGCTCCGCCGCGATGATGTCCGGACGTCGACGCAGAACATCGACAGGCTGATCTCCCGTGCCGATTGCGGGCACATCCGGGATAACGGCCGCGTTTTCGCCCAGCTCCGTTGCGTACGTCCCGGGTTGTGCGCCCATCAGCACATCAAGCCGGTTCAACTGGGCTTCAAGGGATACCCGCAGCGAGGGCATCGATGAACGAGCCTGTCGCATCAACGCCTCGGCCTGTGCGACCTCGCGCTCGTCGGCCGCGCCCAGACGCTTGCGCGCCTGCACGAGTTCCAGAAGACGCGCATCGGTGTCAATCTGGTCCTGCGTGACTGCAATTCTTGCCTGCAGCCCCCTGACCTGCAGATAGGCATCTGCCGCATCGGCTGCAACCGTGATGCGTGTTCCTAGCTGTGCTGCTTCTGCGGCTTGCTCCTCGTCCCGTGCGGCTGCATGGGCACGTCTAAGTCCGCCTGCCAGATCAATCTCCCAGCTTGCCGTTGCGCCAACGATGTACTCCTTTTGGTCCCGACTGTAGTTCGGGAACGCGCTGGCCAATGCCCCAAGTGGGCTTGTCGTGCTCTGATGCATCGCTGTGGCAGACGCGCCGGCGTCGACCGTGGGAAGCAGTTGGGCGCCAGCCGCCTGGGCGGCCGCTCGAGCCTGTGCCACCCGCGCGATCGATGCCTGGAGGCTAAGGTTTTGGTCAAGCGCACGCTGAACAACCTTTTCCAACATCGGATCATTGAACCCGGTCCACCAGTTGTCCAGGCGAGGGGCTGCTAGCGTTGTTTGCCGGCTAGCGACTGCATCCTTATTGTGAAACGGCACCAACTCCGTCTTCGGTGCAACGTAGTCGGGTCCGACGGCGCAGCCGGCGAGGGCCGCGCCGACAATCAGGCTGCCTATGACTGCCTTAGATGTTCGGGATAGAAAGTGGCTCATTTTGTCTCTCCGCTACCAAGCTTCTGGGGCAGGGGTGAAATGTCCTTGGTACCGAGGTTGCGGACAAAGGTGTAGAACGCCGGCGTAAACAGAAGGCCGAAAATGGTCACCCCGAGCATGCCAAAGAACACTGTGGTTCCGAGCGATTGCCGCATCTCTGCGCCTGCGCCGGTGGCCACGGCGAGCGGTGCTACACCCGCGATGAAGGCGAAAGAAGTCATCAGGATCGGCCGCAACCGCACATGCGCCGAATGCACCGCTGCTTCCTCTGCTTCAACTCCATCCTCGTCCTGCCGTTGTTTCGCAAACTCTACGATCAGAATTGCGTTTTTGGCCGCTAGTCCGACGAGCACCACGAATCCGATCTGCGCGAGGATGTCGATTGGCATACCCCGGATATCAAGACCGATCGCTGATGCAAGCAGACACATGGGTACGATCAGCACGATTGCCAGCGGTGTCTTCCAGCTCTCGTACTGAGCTGCAAGCACGAGGAACACAAACAGCGCGGAAGCCGCAAAAATCATCAACGGAGACGTGCTCTGTTGCTCCTGCTGATGAGCGAGGTCGGTCCACTCAAAGGTGATGCCGTTCGGAAGCACCTGTGTAGCGAGTTCTTCCATCCGCTTTATTGCATCACCCGATGCGGTCCCCGGAGCAGCTGCACCCATGACCTCGGCCGCTGGGTAAAGATTGTAGCGAGGCACGCGATACGGGGCCGTAGTGTCCTTGAACGTCGCCACTGTACCAATCGGCACCATCTCGCCAGAAGCATTACGCACTTTCAGTCGAGATATGTCCTCGGGTGTTTTCCGGAACGCCTCGTCGCCCTGAACGAGCACCTGATAAGTGCGGCCCAGATAGTTGAAGTCGTTCACGTATTGCGAACCGAGGTACAGTTGCAACGTCGAAAATACATCGGTCGGAGTCAGTCCAACCTTTTCAGCTTTCAGGCGGTCGATGTCCGCGTAGACAGAAGGCGCACCTGCGTTGTAAAGGGTGAACACCCCCCCAAACGTCTTGTCCTTGTTAGCCGCTGCGACAAGTGTGTTTGCAGCATTCGCAAGCGCCTGAGGTCCAAGACCAGCGCGGTCCTCCAGCATCATCTTGAAGCCCCCAGCAGCACCCAGGCCTTGAACCGCTGGTGGGTTGATCACGATGACAACAGCGTCCTTGATGCCTGATAGACGTTGACGCAGTTTCACCAGCATTGTTGCGGCCGTAATACCGGGAATGTGCTTGCCGTATAACGATGGTAAAGCTGTGAAGATCGTGCCAACGTTGGGCGCTATGGTGCTGGTCGTGACATCAAAGCCCGTTGTCGGCGAAGTGTGTTCGATGCCCGGTGTCTTAAGAATGATATCGTTCACCTCTCGAACAACTTTGTCGGTGCGCTCAAGGCTGGAACCAGGCGGCAGAAAGACAATAACCGCCTGATAGCCGATATCCTGGTCAGGAATAAAGCCTGTAGACATTCTAGACATCTGCAGCCCTGTTGCAGCGATCAAGCCAGCATAGATCACCAGCATGACAGTCGTAGCACGGACGAAGCGTCCTGTCATCTTGCCATAGTGCGACGATAGCCAATCAAACGCTACGTTGAATCGACCAAATATTGCATCGTGAATGCGGCCGATTCCGTGCGATTCGCCGTGTGTCTTCCCAATCTCATGCGGCTTCAGAAGAACTGCGCATAGAGCAGGGCTCAACGTAAGCGAGACGAAACACGAAATCACCGTGGAGGCTGCGATAGTGATTGCGAACTGCTTGAAGAACAGCCCCGTGATGCCGGACATAAGTGCCGCCGGTCCGAACACTGCGCACAGCGTGAGCGCGATGGCGATGAGCGCAGTCGATACCTCGTTCATCGTCTGGTGGGCGGCCTCCCGTGGTGACATGCCAAGCGCCATATTCCGCTCGACGTTCTCAACAACCACGATGGCATCGTCCACGACGATCCCCACCGCTAGCACCAGGCCGAACAACGACAGATTGTTAATTGATGCGCCGAAGATAGCAAGAATGGAGAAGGTGCCGATAAGCGATACAGGTATGGCAACGACTGGGATCAGAGTTGCCCGCCAGTTTTGCAGGAACAGGTAGACGACGCCAACAACAAGCAGCACTGCAATGAAAATCGTCTTGATGACTTCTTCGATGGAACGGCTAACAAAGGTGGTCGGATCATAGATGTTGATGTAATCCATGCCGGGCGGAAATTTCTTCTTGAGCTCGGCCATCTTGTTCCAGACAGCATGCTCAACCTGCACGACATTCGCACCAGGCGTGGCAATGACCCACCAGGGAGCTGATACATAGCGGTCTGCATAGGCTTTGGAACCGTAATCCACCGAACCTAATTCAACGCGGCCAATGTCACGGATGCGTGTGACGCGTCCCTGCGTGTCTGACTTTACGATGATGTCGCTGAACTGCTCGGGCGTGGAAAGACGACCAAGCGCTTCAACGTTGATCTGGTAGGCCGAGCTACTGGAAACTGGCGGCTGATTCAGCACGCCCGCCGAGACCTGGGCGTTTTGTGCCCGTAGTACGTTAAGGATTTCGCTCGCGCTGATGTTATACGAAGCGGCCTTGTCAGGATCGATCCATATACGCATGGCGAATTGCCGGTCGCCCAGTACCCAGAAGTCAGCTACACCTGGCAGTCGTGCAATTTCGTCTCTGACATGAAGCATGTAGTTGGACATATATTCAGCACTGCGCGATCCGTCCGGGGAATAGACGTGCACACCCAGCAGCAAAGCCTGAATCGTCTTCTTGACCTGGACACCCTGTAGCTGGACTTCCTGCGGCAGCCGCGACAACGTATCCTGCACACGGTTGCGTGTCAGCATGAGGGCGACGTTTGGATCGGTGCCGACCTTGAAGATCACCGTAATCGTGAGCTGACCATTACCAGTCGATTGGCTGGTGATGTAATCCATGTTCTCGACGCCGTTTACTGACTGTTCGAGCGGAGTTGCGACGGTCCGAGCAATCGTCTCGGCAGATGCGCCAGGATAAGTGGTCGTTATCTGTACGGTTGTGGGAACAATGTTGGGATACTGCGCAACAGGTAGGGACACCATTGTTGCCAGACCCAGCAGGACAAGGAAAATATTGAGCACCGCTGCGAAGCGCGGATGCTCAATGAAAAAGTGGGTCAGTTTCATGATTTCGCCCCACCGTCGTTTTGCTCAGACGTGAACTGGACCGACCCAGCGTGCGGCGATACCTTGGAGCCCGGTCTGACCGTAGGAATGCCGTCAATGATTACCTTGTCGGTCGGAGTAAGGCCCGAACGGATGACTCGCAGACCCCCGCGAAGATCGCCAATCTCGACGTGCTTCGGCGTTGCGACATCGTCCGGACCCACGACGAAGACCATATGTTCTGACTGGTCCGCGAGCACGGCAGCATCCGGTACGAGCAAAGTCGGCTGCGGCGTCGATACTGCCAGACGAACTCGGGCAAAGCCGCCTGGCGTCAGGAACAGGTCACTGTTCGGCACAGTAGCTCGTGCATGAATGGTGCCGCTCGAGCGATCGAGTGCGTTGTCGATGAAGTTAAGTGTGCCTTGCCGATTGAAATCTTTTTCATCGCCCAGCGAAATCTTCACAGAATTAGCGAGTGCGCCCTTTTCATTTTCACGCGCTCTCTGGAACGCGATGTAATCGGCCTCGCTCATGTCGAAATCAAGATAGATGGGATCGAGCGAGACAATTGTCGCGAGGAGCGTAGTAGGGCTGGTGGCGGCCCGGCTACCAGCCACAAGATTTCCAGTCGAGACGAGGTGGGTGCCAATGCGTCCAGTGAACGGCGCCGTGACTTTGCAATGGTCCAGGTCAAACCGCGCATCGTGAACTAGTGCTTTTGCGCCATCGACCGCTGCTTCGGCTGCATGCTGCTCTGCGACGCGCTGGTCAACATTCTCAACAGTTCCGGCGTCAGCCTTCTGTAGTTCCTGGGCGCGCGTCAACTGGCGGGTCGCAAGCGACAGCCGGGCATTCGCCGATTCGAGTTCTGCCGTCGCCTGACTCATCCTGATTTGATAAGGCTCTGGGTCGATTTCGAAGAGAAGATCGCCTTTGTGAACGATGTCGCCGTCCTTAAAGTGAATCTGCGTAAGCGTCCCACCCACCTGGGCGCGCAATTCAACGCGATTGACCGCTGAGAACTGGCCGAGGAAACCGAGTCGAGACTCAAGGTCGCGCTGGATGGGCGCGCTAACGGCGACGGAAGGCGGCGGAGGCGCCGCAGCTGCAGCAGAACCTGATCCACGCAGGTGATACGCCGCTGCAATCGCAACGGCAAGCACGGTCAGCGCGACGATGGACCCTACCCGAATCCGGCGTCCGGAGTTGACAGGTCTCTGGGGGACAATTGCTCCGGCTTCGGACCGGTTAATGCTGTCGTTCATGGCATTCCTCATAGAGTTTATTGAGAAGTCCGCGTCGCTACACCAAGGGTGTGGCACTGCGATCAATGCGTCGGCACAACCTCACAACCGTCCGTAGCTCGCTCGCCGTTTCGCTCAACGTTAGATGATAAAGTGATACTATCCGCAATCAAGATAATACTCATAATCTAAAATGTCAAGCGGTGGTGAGATGATCAAAGCGTCAGCAGACCGACTAGGTTTCCCGAATTGTCCCTGCTTTGACGACACGATAGATGATCGTCTACCGCTAAAAAATAGATTATAGTTACAATCCTAAGTAGGGAGATTTGAAATTCTGTAAGCGGGCACTACCATAAGTGACAGGCGACAGGTAACCGCGAAACATCGCGGGAAGGACTAGCTGATGAAGAAGTCGAAGGTGGAAACTGCGGAAACACGGAAGCGGATTGTGGAAGCTGCCGCCCGAGCGTTTCGCAACAATGGAATTCATGCGACAGGTGTCGCGGAAATCATGTCGGCTGCGGGAATGACACATGGCGGCTTCTATCGGCACTTTGCGTCCAAAGACCAATTGGTCGCCGAAGCGTGCGCTGCCGGTATGGAGACAATCGTCCACTCGGCTGAAGCCGCAGGCAAAGGAGGCGAGGAAGCTTTCCTTAAGCATTTGGTGACTTTTCTTTCGGACGAGTATCGTGACGATTGCCTGGGCGGCTGTCCGCTCGTTGCCGTGGGTAGCGAGCTGGCTCGAGCCGACATGGAGACGCGTCGCGCAGCGTCCCAAGGTTTTCGAGAATTGATAGATGTCATAGTCAAACAGATCTCCTTCGATGACCCGGCAGCAGCAAAAGGCGAAGCCATATTCGCTGTTTCGGCGATAATCGGCGCAGTAACCCTGTCGAGAATCGTTGACGATCCCGAGCTTTCCGACCTTGTTCTCGAAGAGTCCAGAAAGCGCGTGGCCGAATTCTGGGCGAAATCTCCACAAGGCGCCTTGGAATGACAATGATGAGTTGACTGCATGCCTGCCTCGCTGCCTCTTCACGTACTGCTCTTCATGAAATTGCGACGGCAAGCCTCTGCTCTAAGCAAGTTATGCCGTACTCGATTAGGCCGTGGTTTCTGCTTCCTCACCAAAGAACGGATAATCTATGTAGCCGAATTCCGTTCCGCCGAGGAGCGTCGAACGATCGTAAGGGTTGAAGGGTAAGTTGCGGCGGATACGTCGTGGCAGGTCCGGGTTGGCAGCGAAGTGGCGTCCGAATGCAACCAGATCTGCGTCTCCTGCCTGAATGATTGCTTCTGCAGAATCGCCGTCAAAACCACCAGCAGCGATGATGGTGCCCGGGAAGTGTCGTCTGAAGTACCGGGTGGCAACCGGATTTTGGTCGACACTTTCGTCCTCAGCAACACCATTGATGCGCGGTTCGATCAGGTGCAGGTATGCAATATTTAGCTTGGCAAGCTCTTGTACGACATAAGTAAAGAGGGCAGTCGGGTCGCTATCGCACATCTCGCCAAATCTGCCGCTCGGGCTAAGACGAACCGCTACTCGGTCATTGCCCCAGACAGAAATGAGAGCGCGTGTGGTCTCAATAAGCAGCCGCGCGCGATTTTCAAACGAGCCGCCGTAAATATCGGTCCGCTTGTTGCTTCCATTCTGAAGGAATGCATCGAAGAGGTAGCCGTTTGCTCCGTGCAATTCAACGCCATCGAAACCGGCAGCGAGGGCGCGCCGGGCGGCAGTGCGGAAACCTTCTACGATTGCTGAAATCTCGTAGATACCAAGCGCACGATTTGGTGTAGCGGCAACCCATCCGTCTTCCGTAAAGGCTACGCCGGTGTGAGTCACCTCCGATGGTCCAGCAGGCCGACCGCCATTCGGCTGCAAATCTGCGTGCGACTGACGGCCGGCATGGTAGAGCTGCGAGAAGATTCGACCACTTTTGGCGTGGACTGCATCGGTTACGCCGCGCCAACCGGCGATCTGGCTGTCGTCGTACATACCCGGGGAGCCTAGATAACCATTCCCGTCCGCCGTTGCAGCCGTCCCTTCAGTGAGAAGAAAGCCGCCGAGCGAAGTACGTTGGCCATAGTACTCAGCCATCAGTGGACCCGGAATACCGCCATCTTCTGCCCGCATCCGCGTCAGTGGCGCAAGAACGACACGATGTGAAAGTTCGTACGGGCCGATCCTAACGCTCGTAAAAAGTCTGGACATAATTTTCCCGCAAAAATAGAGTCGCTGGGTCATGACGAGGATGATGGTTATCCAGATGCGATTTCAGGTAATTTGTCCAGCCGGTCTTGTCGCGAACTCAATGAGCAGAGTTTATGTGCACAGTTGCGAAAACTGTATCCAGCCATGCTAGGAAACAGCTCCCCAGATTTTGGGGATATCATGGGCAAGTTGACTAAATTCCACGTTCGGGAAGTTAGGTCATTCCAAAGTGTGCCGCTTGTTTTAAAGTGCACAAACCTGCTCACGCAGTTTGTCTTCGCAGGGCAAACGGTTGTCGCTGCTGATGGGCGCGGCGCGAGCGCCGGTACCAGGGGTGCCTTTCGCACTCCGCCGCGCCGCGCCGTGTGGCGAGCCAGCGCTCACGCACCACACCTCTGTACGCTGCATGAACGTCGCGCCAGGCAGTCACACGCGAATCTCAGCTTTTCCTTGCAGGTAGCACGAGGGCGTGGTGACCGCCTCGTACCGGAACACGGACAGCCGTCCCGGCACGTTGCAGACATTCAGTCAACTCCTGCCCGCGACTGGCGATGGCGCCCGCCGCCGCAGCATGCCTACTCCAGCTGCGTCGTGATGCGTACTTCACCGCACCGATAGTCGCCGTGTAGGCTGGGTCAATTCTGATCAGTTCGATACCTGCCCGGAAGCACTTCGCTTCGAGCAGTTGCCGGGCTGCCGCTGTCACTGCGCGACCTGACGTTGCGGACCGGATGGACGAGTTCTATAGCACGATGAAACGTAAGCTGTACACGCGCGTCACTGCCGACGACGGCAAGGCGAAATCGCACAAGGTCGCCTTGTGCCGTGAGCGCGGCATTTCGGCGCGCATGTTCAATGCAATGGCCATCGATCTGCAAGGGTCCATCGATGACACGCGCGAGCTGTTCAAGAAGAAGCGCAGGGGTGTTCGTGCGGGCATCCGTCGGCTCAAAAGGCTGCTGGCGCACGGCATGCGCAACTCGAAGAACCGGCAGCCGACCGTCTACACCTGAAGCCGCAACGCGAAGCGAAGCTACGTCGCGCAACACATCGAACCGTCGTCCGCCTGGCGCAACTCAATGCCCGGCTGGCAACTGTGGAGCGGCGGTTGGAGAGCAACGTGCCCGGCATCTGCTTTGGTACGCGCAATCTGTTCAGGTAGCAACACCGCCTGGAGCTTGCAGGCTTCGACAGTCTCGAAGCATGATGGGTGCGTATGGCAGGCGAGCCGCTCGCACCAGGTTTTCTTCGTCAGTTCGAAGGACAAAACAGCGGGAAAGCAGCTCTGCCAGTTGCGCACGACTGGTGACGGAAACTATGCACTGAAGATCTTCGTGCAGGGCAGTCTGCACTGCCTGCCGATGATAGATGCGCTCCGGATACCATCGCTCGAGACATCTCAAATCGTTGGGCGTTGACGCGCAGACCTGTCAGTTATTGGGTCGGTAACATTTACTGGATTATAGTTGACATCCAGGGTATTTGATTGGAAGGCAACGTAACGATGTACAGCTTCGCATAAGAAAAAATTAAGCAACTACATCCAAGCGTGTAAGCCCAATCCTTGGTTCGAATTAACACAATCAAGAGCATCTATTTGCGGTTTGAGCGATAATCAGCAGCAAATTCTTTGTTCAGGAAAATTGTGGACAGTTCACATCGACCATATCCAGCTGGATATCGCTTCTCGGAGCAAGTGGGCCATCTACTGCGCCGCGCCTATCAACGGCATATGGGGATTTTCCAGCAGGCGATCCCGGACGCACAGCTCACTGCCGCTCAATTTATTACACTCTGCGCGCTTCGTGAGTTGGGCGCGAGTTCTCTGAACGATATCGTCAAGTTTACGGCCATTGATCAGGCGACGCTACGCGGTATAGTCGATCGACTGAAGGTGCGCGAGCTGATCACGGTCGCCGCAGACCCGTGGGATGGGCGCAAGGTGCTTGTGACTAACACGCCCGCCGGCGAAGATCTTATAGACCAGATCACTCCGTTTGGCTTCCAGATATCGGAGCAAACGTTTGGAGAGTTGAATCCTGCAGAGCGCGTGGCGTTGCTGTTTCTACTCAGAAAAATGATCGAGACGGACTGATAGACGCTATCGCTCCCGCACGCGCTGCGCATCATCAATTGACTATAAATTAGTCGAATTTCTTCGGTAGCCGGCTGGACCACCCGTTGGCTGGTGCGGTCTATCCCGATGTATCCAACCAGTCACACCTCGAACCGCCGATAAGACGCTACGCCTGGGTCCTGTCAGATCAGTCTGTCGGCCTTCCTACGAGTGCGCTGAACCATGCGTGGTGGAGCCAATTGTCTATTGTTCAATTCTTCGGAAAAAGAGAAATAGAAAATCGTTCTCAGCAAATTTTATTGGATTTATATTCAACAATTGTAATCGCTATGGCATATTAAATTGTTCGTGTTCTTGCGGAGATAAGGTGTATGCACTAGGATGTCGTGACGGGATCGTTCAGTTTCATCGGTGCACTTCGCGTTTGTACAGCACGCGGTGAACGAAGAAGACGTCAGCTACTGAGCTGGAAGATCAGACGGAATCAAGTCTGGGAAGCTCCATGGAAGAGCACAGCCAGATGAATCGGTAAGCAATCTGTCATGAGCAGATTGAATCGGTGGGGGGATGTTTGTGTTGCATTGCGTCGTCGTTCAATTGGCCCTGGACATGGCAATACGACGCGGGGAACCTTCTACGATACGAGCTGAAACGTGAAGATGTCTGTTTGATCTATACGCATCACTGCGGCAAGGTCGAACTTGATAACTGAGGTAGAGACTCGAATCGCTTTGGGTGTTGCCGCGTTGCTCTTTGCTAAGTCTCGGTTGGCCGTTTAGGTGTCCTAATTGAGATCAATTTTCGATCCGAAAAGATCGGAAAAGTACTGGCGGAGAGGATGCTATGAGAGAAGATCAGACAACCAGTGTCTGGCAGCGGATTTTGGATGATATTTGCTCAGTCGGTTACCCTGACAGGACAGGTTCTGAGCCGGTCCAACGGCCCACTGTTCGAGTAAAATGTGGTCGCCCGCCAGGCAATACGTCACGCGACGAAGAAAGTCGAACATGGGATGCTGGTGGGATTGCTGACATAGAAAGGCGTAGCCGAGGCACTATCGCAATGGACTGGGCTGATGCAACACTTGGCCACTATGGTGAACAACTCTGGTCTCTCGGCGTGGCGCGTAGGAAGGCGATATGTGCGCTCTCTGGAGAGCCGATCAAACGCGGCGACAGCATTTACAGACCACGTCACATGGGCGGAAAAGCCCCGTCGAACGCGACAGCAATGATCCTCGCTTCTTTCCTGGATGCACGTTATTTTTCGAGCAACAGATCGAAGGATTACATGGAGGCAAGTCGTTAGTCGCCGACGGATGTGTAGCTAGCTAAGAGAAATAGACGGGTTTTCTGCGTGATTTTCGCGAGGCTGGCATACTGAATCAGCTCGCTTCCACAGGAGTATTTCATCCCCTCTTAAGCCCGCTCTTCCCGGAGCGGGCTTTTTTTACCCGAAGCGTGGCCTGACGGCCTCGGCCTTCAGGCCGGGGATGAAAAGCGCGTGTAGACAGCGCAGCCCGGATGCTGTGATTTTTTAAGGGAAATCCCAGGTGTGCCTATACGGAGAAACAACCGTACTGGCACATGCAGAAGACTACTCGCGTTCTCCCCTCCGGCTCAAAGACAGGCACGCCCGTGCGCTGCAGGAGCAGGCACGGGCAGTAAATTCCGTCTGGAACTACTGCAACGAGCTTTTGTTGAAGGTGTGGGAACGTGAGCGCCGGTTCCTTTCAGGCTACGACTTCCAACCCTTCATTAAAGGCGCCAGCAAAGCCTGACTTGAACTTCACTGGAGCGCGATACAGGCCGTCGCCGAAGAATACGCTTCGCGAAGAAAACAGGCCCGGAAAGTGAAGCTGCGCTGGCGCGCGTCAGGCGGTTCGCGGCGCTCGCTGGGCTGGATTCCATTCAAGGCAACGGCGACCCGATATCGGAACGGGTAGCTGTTTTTCGGCCAGATGGCCCTTTCGCTGTGGGACAGCTATGGTCTCGCAGACTATGAACTGGGCGCGGGCAATATCAGCGAGGACTCGCGCGGCAGGTGGTATATCAACATCTGTGTGAAGCTGAGTCCGCAGCACGGCCCGCGTCGTAGCGAGGCAACGAAGTCACGTTGCCGATGAAGATGACGCCGTACTCCTCTATGAGCGCCGTGGAAAGCTTGTGCAACTGGTCTTTCCGTGAATTCTTTATCTTTACATGAAGCGCACGCACGCGTGCCTTCTTCTTCGCGCGCTGCGCCTTCGCAAGCTCGCCTTCGAGCTTGCGATAGTGCCGCCCGGAACCCACCACGTGTCCGTCGCTCAGGGAGGCGAAGTCTTTCAACCCGAGGTCAATACTGACGGTCAATGCAACTCCGTTGCGACAGAGAGGGTCTTCATTGCGTGGTGTTTGTGCCACTTTGGGAGAAAATGCAGGGTTTTCTGCTTTAACTTCCGAATAGCGCTAGGATCAGTACAAGGCCGTTTCTTGATGCTGTTCAGCATGCTAAGCAAGACAGAGTTGAGACGTTATGCCTCGAAGCTTAAAACCACTAGGCGCGTTACTCGGGGTTGTTGTCAGCATTTGGAAAATTCGTGTGTGACCCGTTCGTTGCCGACGACGCTGCCTGTTTCGCAGCGGGCGCTCACGAAAGAGGGGGAACTCACTCTGTCGGTCTAGCGGTCGGGTCGATGGGCCCGCTGGTCTGGCTGCAAGTCTACAGTTCAAGGTGTGTGTCGAGATGCTTAAAGAATATGATCTTCGGTCAGATGTTCTCGATACGCTTATTGGGTCTGCTGCGGTATCGCCGCGTCACGACCGGCTCCGTTCGCGCTTGGCGGAACGCTTAAGTTTTGATCGAATTGCGTGTGTCAAATCGTGCACTCAATATTCTCCGCGACCCGGGCGGATACTTGATGCTAAACACAGAGAAGTCGCTGCGGATTTTCGAGCATGGTTACCAGGCGAGCTCGAGGCACAGGGAGGCGATGCGGACTCGGCCAGAAACCATTTTCATCAGTCAGGTCTCACCCTCACCGAGATACGAAGAGTGCTGCATTACTTTACGCACGACCGGGGCGGTGATCAAGATGACTTTGTCCAGTTTCGAGTTTGGGAAGAACAGGAGTTCCTCGCGCAAGAACCGTTTGAGCGCAAGATCTGGTGGCAGTACGGTGGTGTAGACGATTCCGAAATCGCTGCCGAACACAATCGCCGGCGCCTCGATAAAGTGCCGCTCGGGGCGCCCAGATATCGTCTGCACGATGCTGTCGACATCAAGGTATTCAACGTCATAGTCAATAGTTGGTATGCATATGAGAGGGCGGTACGCAGCGGAACCTGCATCAGTTTTTCCCCCATTGATGTTGCGGTAGTCTGTGCGATGGCCCGGGAGAGTCCGAGCCGAGATTTTTACCGCTGCGCTAGAGATGGCCAACGATTTTTCGATGACTGGTCCCAATCAAGCCTTGCTTCGGCTGGAGCGTGGATCGGTAGTCGCTGGTGCTTCGACATTCTTGAGTACATGGACGCGCGTAACATCCGCTCTTTGACGTTTTTCCCCCAATGGACTCACAGCCAAAATATTTCGTCGATAAAGAAATGCACTGCGAGTGACATTTGCGGTTTGTATGCGCGCTTGCAACGATTCGACGGGCGGGTTGGTGGGCCGTTCAGTTGGTTTTTCCATGGGTTGCAAGGCGATCTGGTCAAGCAGAAGCAGATAGATCTGATCGGAAAGGGTGCGGAAGCGGGACTCATCGTTCTTCCACCAGAGAATCAGCGCATCCTGCAACGATGGATGGAACAGCCTTACGGGTTCTAAGAGATACGAAGCTGGTGCAATGTCTTCTTCGGACCTGCTTCACTACCTCTGAGAGCGCTTATGGAAATGGCAGTCACTGTAGCAAAGCAATGTTCGGTGCGCATGGTATCGGCAGGCTTTCAACGAACCGGTCATGGGTCAATGTGTGGCTGTGGCAAGTGTTGATCGTCAGAAATATCACGAGTTCTGCATCATTAGACGGTTGCAGCTAGCATGGAATCACCCTCAATTTTCTAGCCCTTAAATTTACCAATCTGTAAGGATGGCATGATGAAGAGACAAACTTTTGGTCACGTAAAAATTCATCGCTGGGTTGGAATCACAAAAATGAGAGTGGAGGAAGGTGAGACACACAAAGAGCCGAACCCCAGCTCAGCAGACATTGATGAACTTAGGCGTCGGTTGAGTGCGATGACCCATCGCCTGCAGGAAATTACGATGATAACGATAAAGATGGAGATGTTTGGCACCGGAGTACGAGGCGATCAAAAATATGATGACCTCAACCGGGAGTACGATCGGCTTGTGAATGACTCGCAATCTGTTAGGGAGCAGTTGACCGCGCTCAACGATGCGTAGCAGGGCGCGATAGCAATGGCGTGCTCGGTTTTGCGGAATAACTACTGCGAGTAAGGTCGTGTCTATTCGGACCTGACCGGGGGCGCGCAGGTGCCCGGCAGGAATTTGGCGGGCGAACTGCGATGGAACTCTGCTTGCAGTCGTGCCGTAGGAGGGGCGCGTTCAATCCTGATTGCAGAGGCGCCCATCATTCCCCGACTCGCGACCAATGCCAAGTGAATGGTGGCGAGCCGTAAGCAACGAGTCTAGACATTCCCGGCCAATCTCGTGAAACGCAAGGTCTTTGCAACGAGGATCTGTTCCGACGCTGGACTATTCAGGTGTGGTGTTCGGTGTTAGGATTATGATCACTTACCACAATTTGTGGGCCGTTTAGTTATCTGGCACTGGGGCTGAGGGAGGCATATCATGGCGTTATATCAGGATGTTAGCGTTGTAACTCAGGTGGACGATGCCGCGTTTACGGCAACTTACAAGCCGGGAACGAGTGCGCCGTATGCGGGTATTTACCGGTGCACCAAGTGCAGTCATGAAATCGGGATTGCGGAAGGGCATATACTTCCCACTCAGACACATAGCAAACACCCGCCGGCGCTTGGCGACATCGTGTGGCAGCTAGCAGTCTTTGCGCAGCATAACCGATGATGTGCAAGGCTCGCGAGATGTTGGTTTCCCCCAAAACATAGAGCCACGCTTCTGAGCGACAGGCTTACTGCGTCACGACAATCACGAAACGGGGCTTGAACGACGAAGCTATGCTTCCGGCAAAGAGCACATCAAAATACAACGCCCCCCTCAAGAACGCCAGCGCACTGCCGATATTGCGTGAAGGACGCTTTGATCAAAAGGTGTGCGTTGGATGATCTGCAACAGACAGCACCTCAATGGTCGCACTAAACGAAGTTCAATGTCAGTGAGCGGCATGAGCGTCACGTCTGAAAAATAGAATACGATATTAAATTTATCTTCGTACGGTGGAGACGCTGTGATTCGACATGGTCTTTTGGGGTTAGCGATAGCTCTACTTTTTATGACCAGCGCTGTCGCCGCAGGCCCCGAATGTTCGCGTTCTCTCACGCTGGCACTACACGATCACGGTCTGCTCTATTCGGCCGAGACCGGCACCGGGATTGACAGAGACTTTGCGACCGAGTTGATTCGTCGTAGCGGTTGCCCGATCAGAGTTAGTCTTATGTCGCGGGCCCGGATCTGGAAGTTGATTGAATCAGGTGGGCTGGATTTCAGCCTATCGGGCATCGCCAACGATGAGCGTAATCAGTACGCCGACTTCGCTTGGTATTTCAGCGATAAATACTATCTGTTGGTACGCAAAGATGCAGGAATCCATCGTTTGGCCGACTTCGAGCGCAACGGCCAGTTCCAGCTAGGCGTCATCCGTAGCTTCCGGTATAGCGACTCGGCCAATCGACTAGTCGACACGCTGTCGGCTGAAAATCGTGTGAGCCAGGCTGGCGGCCTAGACCCACTGTACGATGCGCTGATTCTGCGACGTATTCAAGGCATGATTATCGAACCTTTCGATTATCCTGCAATTGACGAACGGAAAATTCGCGACGTGACTACTGTTGTGGACTTTGGCGACGCTGCTGTACCTCACGGCCTCATCATGTCGAAGAAGTCGCTGTCGCCAACTGAACGAAATAAGTGGCGCGTTTTGGTCCACGAGATGCGTGCGGACGGCACCGTTAGGCGAATATTTTCCAAGTATTTCAAACCAGACCTCGCCAATGCAATGGTCGACTTCCCGACGCCTCCGTGAACTGGACACGCCTTGTCATTCTTCCGTTTCTGGTTTTCGCAGCAGCGCTCAGTGTGACTGGAGTGCTGTGGAACCACGAGCGACAAGCCGCCCGACATGAACTCCTGTCCCAGTTCGAGTTTTCGCTGGGCGACGTTGTCAGCCGGATTGAGCAGCGGATAGGCACATACGAGCTTTTGCTGCGTGGCGTACAAAGCCTTTTCTCCACGACTGGAGAAATGAATCGAAAGCGCTTTCGTGACTATGCCGACACGCTCAATCTCGACGCAAGCTTCTCAGGCATGCAGGCGATCGGCATGATTGTGTGGGTGCCGGCGACGCGAAAGGAGGCTCACGTTGCATCCATGCGGAGAGAGGGGCCGCCAGACTATTCGATCGAGCCCAAGGGCTCACGGGAAAACTATGCGCCCGTTATCCAACGTGCGCCAGATATTGGCATCAATCGTCGGTCGCTTGGCTTCGACGGATGGGCGGATCCTGTACGACGGCGAGCCATGGAACAGGCGCGAGATTCCGGTATTGCGACCATTTCTGGGAAAGTTCGCCTTGCTGTTGACGCTGGAAGCATTGGCCGCCCCGGGTTCATCATGTATATGCCGTGCCGACTGTACAGTTAACTGGGAAGTCTGGTGGGGACCCGACGGCAAGCCGCGTTGGATTAATTCGGCGGTGGAGAAGTACATCGGATATACGGTCGATGAGTGTATGGCCTTGTCGGATTTTAAGGGCGCTGTAATCTATCCGGAAGATATTCCCCGCGTTGCACCTGAGTTTCAGAAGGCGCTACAGGGCTTGCGCGGCGATGATCTCGAGTTTCGCTGCGTTCGCAAGGACGGCTCGCTCATGTGGCTGTCCGCGTCGTGGGTTCCGATTACCGATTCCAGGGGCGAGTTCATCGGCTTTCGTACGAGCGGCCGCGACATTACCGAGCGCAAACAGGTCGAGGGCGAACTTCGAATTGCCGCTGTCGCATTCGAGTCGCAGGAACCGATGATGATTACAGACGCGAACGCCACCATTCTGCGCGTGAACTCAGCCTTCACTGAATGCACCGGCTATACGACTGAGGAAGTCGTGGGCCGGACACCGCGCGTACTTCGATCCGGCCGTCACGACGCGGCCTTCTTCCAGGAGATGTGGAAATCGATTCACCGTGCCGGTGGCTGGCAAGGAGAAATATGGGATCGTCGCAAGAACGGTGAGGTATATCCGAAATGGCTCACAATCTCCGCCGTGATGAGCGAACACGGAACCGTCAGCCACTATGTCGGCACGCACCACGACATTACCGAACGCAAGATTGCGGAAGAGAAGATCAGGGAGCTGGCCTTTTTCGATGCGCTGACCCGATTGCCCAATCGCACCTTGCTGCTGGATCGCCTGAGGCAGGCGATCACGGCCAGCGCGCGGAACGAAGCCTGTGGTGCCTTGCTGTTCATCGATCTTGACCACTTCAAGACATTGAACGATACCTTGGGCCACGACAAAGGCGATTTGCTGCTGCAGCAAGTGGCACAGCGTCTCACGGCAAGCGTGCACGTGAGCGACACCGTTGCCAGAGTGGGGGGCGACGAGTTTGTGGTGGTACTGGGGAATCTACATGAAAACCCCTCGGAAGCTGCCGACCAGACTGAGGTGGTGGGCGAAAAAATCCTTACCGTTCTTGGTAATCCATACCGGCTTGGCGACATCGAGTACCGGAGCGGAGCAAGCATCGGCGCTACGGTGTTCAGGGGACACAATGCCCCAATAGACGAGCTTCTCAAGCAGGCTGACTTGGCAATGTATAAGTCCAAGGAAGGCGGGCGCAATGGCATGCGTTTCTTCGATCCGGACATGCAGACCGCCGTGGTACTGCGAGCAGCTTTGGAGGCAGGGCTACGCAAGGCAATCGATGAGGATCAGTTTCTCCTTCACTACCAAGCCCAAATCGACGGTCATCGAATAACGGGAGCGGAGGCGCTCGTTCGCTGGCAGCACCCTGAACGTGACATCGTCCACCCTGCTGAGTTCATTCCGCTGGCCGAAGAGACTGGGCTCATTCTTGCATTGGAACGTTGGGTCCTGGAGTCTGCCTGCGCGCAACTTGCGCAGTGGGCAACGCGACCAGCGATGTCACATCTCACAATTGCGATCAACGTCAGCGCCCGGCAGTTCCGGGAAGCTGACTTTGTGAACCGCATGTTGACCATCATCGATCGAACTGGCGCAAGGCCTGACAGGCTCAAAGTGGAGCTGACAGAAAGTGTGTTGATTGACAATGTGCGGGACGTTATTCAAAAAATGGAGGCGCTGAAAGCACATGGCATCGTCTTTGCAATCGACGATTTTGGTATCGGATATTCGTCACTATCTTATTTGAAACGCCTGCCTTTGGATCAGCTAAAAATAGATCGATCATTCGTTCGCGATGTCCTGGTCGATCCCAATGATGCTGTGATTGCGAAGTCCATCGTGGCGCTTGCGCACAGCCTCGGCTTGGGCGTGATTGCTGAAGGCGTTGAGACCGAAGCTCAGCGCGACTTCCTGGCTGCTGCTGGATGTTACGCCTATCAAGGCTATTACTTCTCCAGACCGCTTCCCGTTGATGCCTTTGAAGCGATGCTGAGCAGACTCGAGACGGATCAGTGTATGGCCGATTGATCGGACACCGCGTCGAACTATGGTCGACTGATTTCGATTGGAAGGGCGGCCTGATCTTTAGCAGCCGCTCAGAGCAGCATTTAACGCTGTGCGTGCAGCGCAACACGGGCGGGACAGCGACGCGGGCACAAACGATAGTAGCTGCCGTCATATAATCAGTCGACCGGGGCCTCCTGCTAAACTCAAGAAGCATGAATCACTGGACAAGTGTTAGAAGCATAGTGCGCGGACTCAAGTCTGTTGCGGCGTCAGACCCAAAGCACCTTGCATCTGTCGAACCATATTTCGAGGACGCGGTGGACCTACTGGCGAAACTCCCATTGGTTGAGGCACTTGATTAACTCGAATATTTGCTGAAGCTTGCACAGGAATTCGTTGCCAAGTGGCGTCTGCCCCTGAAACCTTCAGGATTCGTCTACACCCACACCCAGTGGGTAGCGATTTTGGACGCGCAGGCGGGCGAACCGCTGACTTTGCTCAAACAATATCGAGATGGACAGTCGTTCGACGCTTTATCCTCGATGCCACAATGAAAGCCTTCGTTAGTCGGAGCAATGCAGACGCAAGAGTAGCCGAAGCGCTGATCGACCTGATTCGTGCAGCGTTGAATGTGAGCGCAAAAGACATCCGGTGCACTAGCATTGACGGCTGCAAACTATCCGCTGTCGGGCATCGATTCGATCAGTGGCACACTCCACGCAGACCTGCATCAGCTCGGCGGGCGACCTTGGAAAGCTTCTCGACATCGAGCCTGAGCGGTCGGCAACATACAGCAAGTCCATGAAAGTATTTGTTATCTTGGCGGCGATGTCTGCGGAGTGACTTCCGCCGCCGCATCGAAAACATAAAAAAGTTAGGGGAGAATCTCTTATGGCAAGTTCAGTACGTAACGGGGGCTCGTTTGATGAGCATTTCGAGAGGAACGGGGCGCGAGAGCTGCGCATCGACGAACTCTTCGATGTAGACGAACCTGAGCGTGTCCCATTGCTCGATCCGCTGGTTGATGAGCTACCTTATTTGAAGATCGCCTGGCAGAAATTCGAGAAGCTTTGTGCGCATCTGTTAGCAGACTCTGCGGAGCTTCAGGTCAGCCAGGCGTTCCAGTACGGTGACTCCGGGGATTGCCAGGACGAAATCGACATTCTGGCAAGGCGGGCAGGAAGCGCCAAGTTTGTGATGGCGCAGTGCAAGCGCGTCCAGACGATACCGCCATCACTGATAAACGACTGGCTGGCCGCCTTTGAAAGTAGCAGATCTGTAACACGCTGTGAAACTTACATACTATGCGTCGGTTCTCATATCACGAAGCCCGATGTGGTGAACGTCTGGAACGAGTTCGCTGCGAGAATGGAAGCTCAGAATGTCTCCGCCTGGCTTTGGGACGCAGCAGAGATGGACAAGCGTTTGCGGATCCTCCCCGGTATCGTGAGCCGGTTTTTCGGGCGACACTACGCGGAGCGGTTTTGTCATTCCGAGTATCCAACTGATGCTTTTCCCTCACAATTTGCACAAGAAGCGGAGCACATTTACGAATCGCAACTGACTCTGCAGAACAAGTCCATCCACGCTAGCATTAGCCTGCCGAGTGAGCGATTTCCGCACTGCGGTGCGATCCTCAGCTTCGCCAGACGAGATCTGACAGGTGTCTCGTTTTCTGTAGCCGGTTCGGAGTTTGTGGAATGGATGCGCTGGCGATCGCGCGCAGACAACAATGATGAGAGACCGTATGCACGCAGATCCACTGTAAGTGCTGGCAAATATGTTCTTGCCGCTGGCGGTGTGCGGCTGACTCTCACTGGGGATGAGGTTGAGCACCTCGACTGGATTATCAGAAAAGCCTGGATGCATTTTCTTGGGTGCGCCAACGGCTTGGACCGTAAGTGGAAATTTCTGCGATTTCCGCGACTATCGGACGCTGAGGCAGGCTTTTCTATGATCAAAGCGTCGCGCGAGACCTGGTCTGCCATGCTTCAGTTCGCCCGTGCGCATGATTGCAGTAACGGAACGGGCGAGAAGTATATATTCGATGCATCAAGTGGCATGTTGAAGGTCTACGTGGACGGCCCACGGCATGGCCTGAACAGCGGCTATCATCTTCTGCTAAAAGCGTTTTCCGAGCCTGGCATGACTCTACCTTGGGAGGGCGATGTGATCCTTGGATGGGAATCACCGCTGGACGTGTCTGGTCTCGCATCGAGAATCGGACCGTCAGATATGTGGGACGCTGAATTCACGCACGATTGGTTGCTCAATGTGTTGAGTAGGTGGGTAGAGGAATGGGTTGCCGCACAACAAGTAGAGCCCGAACGGTTTCTTCGAAATCGGCGAAAGGATACGCCGGCATTCAAGTGCGAGATGACGTCGGTTCCAGTGCTCGACGAACGCGATATTGCGCGGATTTCAAGCGTTGAAGATCTGAAGGATAGGGTCCGTTTTTATCAGGCCTTTTTCTACGGTTATCGTGGTGTTGCACGCGCGGATCCGGCATTGGTCGCGGATGTCCTGACGCTTGTTGCGCGGTATGCAACGCACGCAGATACTGATGATGCAAACTACATTAGAATGCGGCTGCAACTGAAGGGCGCCAATCTGGCAAACGAGGTTTGGGCTCTGGCTACGTCGGTGCCGCAGCAGGAGCGCAGAGCGGTTGATCTGGACATTGCTTTTCGATGTCTGCTGCTTATCGTTGAAAATGAACCTCCTTTGCCACGTTCTGAGCTCGAACACGCGTCGGAGCTTCTCCGTGTCGTGGCAAGTCGCGTTCGGGAAGATTTACTTTGTGCCGCATTTTCGACACGGCTCACTCAGTGAAATCTACGCGACATAGCTGCGAAGCAGATCTTCAACGGAACTTTCTGATGCTGTGACGAAAGCGATAGCCGGCCGCACAAGCAAGATTGGGCGCTTCCGGGAACTCGAAGTGGGAGAGATCGAGGACTATTGGCTTGCTATGTGCCGGCAAGCTACGCAGACGGCGACCTTGATAGTATCGCCGGGCAGAATGCTGCATCTATCAGGCGGGGCGGGTGGCTTTGCGCCGAAGGTACCTTCTTCGGGCGAGCATAGTCAGCCTATACTACGTTTCGCGGAGTTCGACTCTGCAGTTTGAGTTCTGTCTTCGACCACCTTAAGTGGTATCTGTCCGACGCCCAGTGCCCGTTCGATCACCAGGTTGTTTCCATTCTCGGCGACGAGCTGCTGAAGCCGGCTGAATTCGCCGCACCAGATTGTTTCGACATCCTTGTCCCGATTGACGTCGCGATTTTCGCTCAGTGCGACTGCGCGAACCTGAAGCCGACTCGTTTCCGCCTGCCCGCCAACCTCGACGCCGTAACCAGGCAGGGACGGTTTTCGCAGCACAACCCGTCCGTCTTTCGCCCATGCGGTTGTCATGCCCTCATGGACTTCGTATCCAAGCTTGGCAAGCCCCTGAAGGATGACGTCCCGGCGGGACTGGGCGGCTTTGCGTTGCGCTTCAGCACTGACTAGCGCGCGGCATTCTTCTGCCAAAGCTGCTAACTGGTCCGCCGGGGTGGTAGCATCGCATGCGGCGATTGCGTCCTGCATGATTGCAGTCGCGGCGGAATCGACACCAAGGAGTTCCAGTGACAGTTCGGCGAGCTGCGCCCGCACTGCGCCTTGGCTTCGTACGGTTTTGACGTCGCTGGACAGATCGAGAATCAGGCTATCGAGCAACAGGGACTGACGCGCCTCATTGGCTCCAGACTCAATGGAGCGCAGGCGCTTCATGTAATCAGCTGTCCTCTCGCCGCCCAACACCGTTTGCGCTTCGGCTATCTGAACGTCGACTCGATCGAGCAGGAGGTCGAGAGGTGAGGGCACGCGCTGTCTCGCCTTCCATGCGTCAAAACCTTGTTCTGCGTTCGATTCTTTGAGCTGGGTAGCCAATTCTTCCTGTGCTGCGCTGAGTCCAGTCGGGCCGCTCGGGACAAGCAGGTTGAAGCCTTGCGCCAGAATCGATTCGATATTCTTCACCTCGCCGCCGGTCGCGACCGACTGAAGTTGCTCCTTGAGCGTGAACGGTACGGATGCTCCCCGGGCTTCAAGCGCCTTCAGAAGGGTGGATGCGTTTTCGCGCCCCTGACGCTCACGCTTCAGGGTGATTGCCGCCTTTTCGATGGCGGCGCGCTCGCGCCGCGCCAGGTCGTTTGTCAGAAAAGCGATTTCGTCCGGAACGCCTTTTTGCAACTCCATGAAGGCATCTCGCGCTATCAGACCGGCAAGGGCGTCCCGTCGCCTGAGCGTCGCAGTCACCTCCTCGTCGGCGAGCTCGCGCACGCGCCTCCCCTCGCTGGTCCAGTGAGCAATGGCGCGATCAAGGCGTCGGAGGTGACCCTGACAGATGGCGAGGATTTCCTCGCGCGTCACGATACGTACAACTTTCGGGCCACTCATGCCTCTACCTCCATGCTGAGCGACGCTTCAATCGCCGCCTTCAGACGTTCGCGCTCTTCGTCCCCCTTGTGATACCAGGCTTGAGACGATACGCGATGTAAACGCGAAATTGCTCGCCTCAGAACCGAAGGGCGCCAGATTTCCCGGGCGCGTGCCCGCTGCAGCAGGACGTGTCGGGGTGCGTCACATTCAATCCCGATCGCATAAAGCCCAGTCTCGGGGTCCGCGATGGCGAAGTCCATGCCGAAAGCGTCACCATCCTGAGCAGATACAGGCAAAAAGCCCAGCGAGCGGATGTACTGAAGGACATCGTTCGCGAAGCCGTCAGTCTTCTTGCTATCGTCAAACCTTGCGTGAGCCCGCTCGCTCGACAGGCGACCGAGGAGCGCTCGGCCCGCAGGCAGCTCACCATTCGAGATCGCACGTGCATACTCCATGTAGCCTTGCAGGTAATCGCGTGGAATTGCGGGCTTGCGCTGGGTGTTGAGCATGTCGGAAATGTCACGGATCGGCATGGACGTCACGAGCACAACCTTCTTTCGCGCGCGGGTCACCGCAACGTTCAGCCGGCGCTCGCCGCCTTTCTGTCCCAACACCCCAAAGTTACGACGGAACGTCCCTTGGCCGTTGCGTCCAAAGGTCGTTGAGAAAACGATAACGTCACGTTCATCACCCTGGACGTTTTCCACGTTTTTCACGAACGCGCCCATATCTTCTCCGCCCTCAACCCGATCGCGTTCTTCCAGGTAGGCATCGCGGAAATCAGTGTCCTCCTCAGCACGCAGCGCCAGCTCTTCTTCAATGAGGTCCGCCTGCTTGCGGTTGAACGTCACGACACCGACTGACGGACGCTCGGCGAACGGCTGCTGCCAGAGCTTAGCGAGGTACTCGACCACGCGCTTCGCCTCTGTCTCATTCGTTTGCTGCTCATACAGTCCGTTCACCTGGATGAGCTCGATTGGTTTCACTTCGCGAATAGTTTCGTCCGGATGGCGGACGGGAACGCTCAGGTTGTTCTCGTAGAACGCCGCGTTGGAGTAGCTGATCAGCTCGCGATACGCCGAGCGGTAGTGAATCTGGAGCGTCGACGTGGGCAATGCCGTACGGGCGAGCTGCAACAGGTCAGGGCAATCCTTGATTTCGCGCCGGTTCCACGTGTCTTCAAAGAGCTCGCGCTCTTCCTCCGTCGCATCCTCTTCCGGCTGCTCGCCGTCGAAGAACTCCGTTTCATCGCTCTCGGCACGACTGGAAAAGAACGTTGTCGGCGGCATCTGCTTCTCGTCGCCGCTTACAATGGAGACGCTGCCACGGAAAAGCGTCGGAAGGGCGAACTCAACGGGCATCTGCGATGCCTCGTCATAGACCACCGAGTCGAAGAGGTTGGACTTCAGCGGCAACACGCGGCTGGCCACGTCCGGATTCATAAGCCAGACAGGCCTGAGCGTCATCAATCCGAGACGCGCGCCCAATTCGATGAATTCGCGCAGCCGCCGTGAGCGCTTTCCGGTGAGGCGCGTGACATCTTCCCAGTCGCGCAACGAACTGAGCTCGCCTCGTTCAATACCTTCACGCAGAACATCACGGTTAAGGCTGCGCATCTGTTCGTCTGCCGCTGCCAGCGCTTCAACCTTTGCCGCCGTCTCACTTTGGTCCAGCAACAGCTCGGGATTTTCCTGCTCCATCCGGCGTTTCCAGCCGAGCCGGGCTTCCCGACTGATTAGTCGCCGAACTTCGAAATCGAGGTCTTCCGGGCGTATCGCGCTCAGAGACGCCTCGTGACCACGCATCAGGGCGAAAATTTCCAGGGTTGCATCGCCCAGGTGCCGCGCGCGGGTACGGAACTGCTGGTAGGCGGCAAGCGAAGGCAGGGCGTCCTTGATGCGGTTCAGCGGCGCCTGGTGGCTGATGTTCTGCGCGATGGCGACCGCGCAAGCTTCGAACAGTTCTGGGGAGAACCAGTCCTCCAGAGCCGCCAACGCCTGCTGGCTGTGCTTACGCGCGTTATGACGCACAAAGGCCGTCTCAAAACCGTCAAGAAGCTGTTCGACCGGAGCACGGTCGCCTGTCATGACGGCCGAGTCAAATTCATCGCCGCGCGGCGCAATCGCCAGATGCTGGGCAAGCTCCCGGATCTCCTCAAACTGGCGAAGGCGGGTTAGACATTCATCGGCAAGAGTCGGGCCGCAGGTGTCATTGACCGTGGCAAGCCGAAGCGACTGGCTAATCGTGTTCAACGATGTGCGCAGCGGACGCCACTTTTGCTCCAGACGGGCCGCATCGCGGATGCGCTGGAGTGTGCCGTCGGTTGCGGGCGCGCCTTGAGCGGCCGAGAACTTCAGCAGCGCGCTGCGCCGAATGTAGGTTGCAGGGTTAATGCGGCTGAAGAAGGTAGGGGCACGCGTAGCGAGCGTGGCCCGCGCTTCGGTGTCCACGAGTTCTGGTACGGGCAATTGCGCAAGGGCAGGCGAGAGCGCCGCATCAAACGCTCCTCCGTCCGTCTGAACGAGGTTGCTGTGCAAGTCCCTGAGCGACGCGTAGTAGATGTGCCCTTGAGCATCAACCTTGTCCGCAGGGCGGAACAAAGGTAGCCACTGGGCAAGCGATTTGCGCTGCACATCGTCGAGATCGACAAGCCGACGTGCGTTGGCGTCAAGCCATGCGCGATAGGGCGCCGGGTCGTCGATATCAAACCTGGCAGGATGCGCGGCCAGGATGTCGATGCGGAGCTGTTCGGCCTCAAGGAAGGACGCAAATGCAGCCTGAAACTCCTTGATGGTCGCCGGGTCGGTAGCAAAATGTTTCAACTGGGCGAGCGCACTGCCTTCATAGCGTGCCGGCAGCCAGTACCGGGCAAGGGGCGCACATTGCTCTTCCAGCGTGGTGAGCGATGAAATGTCCATCGCAGAAAGCTTGGTTCGAAGCTGCGGCACATCGATGGGTGGCTCTCCGGCCTCGAGCTGAATCAGTTCTCCAAGAAGCACGCGGTAGCTCAGACCAGTGGACTCATCAACAGCATGGAGCGCTTGATGATGACGATCCAGTTCGCCCTCGAGGGCTTCAATCCGGGCGGCCATCCGCTCTCTTTGCCTGACCCATCCGTTATCAAACGCGGAGCCTTTAAAAATGGCATCGAGTTGCTCGCGAACGGCGCGAATGGTCGGCTCGCGGTCTTTGTTGACGTCGTTGACCATAACGATGCGGTCGCCAAGGCCTTCGGCGACAAGTCGCTTGTGAACGACTTCAAGGGCCGCGTGCTTCTGGCAGACGATCAGCAGGCTCTTTCCCCGTCCGATAGCGTCGGCGACCATATTAACGATCGTCTGGCTCTTGCCCGTTCCCGGAGGCCCCTCGACCAGCAGGCCGGGACTCTGGCGAGCCTGCAGTACGGCTGACTCCTGTGACGGGTCGCTTGCTACAGTCAGGAAGCGGTCAATCTCTGCATTGTTGGCCTCGGCGGGTTCGGTGGAACCGCGCTCCTTGAGTCGCAGCATTGACTCAAGTGCAGTGCCGGCGGGCGACAGCGACTTCAATTGCCGCAGGTCTTCGCCAATGGCCTGTCCCATGAACGTGACATGGAACAGTACGCCTGAGCACGCGAGTTGCGATTGCCCGGCTCCAATATCGACCGTAGAAGGCGGCAAGCCGGACAGCTTTCTACGCTCGGCCGGGGCCAGCACGCCGAAGGCGTCCATCACGTCTGGAACCTTGAGCGCCGAACGGCCGAGCACTTCATCGGCGGCCACACGCCATGGCTTGATGGCTTCGCGCCCCAGCAATCCTTCGAGCGCCGGGTTCAGTCTCACTTCTTCCCGTTCACTGTCAAAGGCGAGCGAGACCTGCCCGCGCGAACCAAGCTCCATGAGCAGCTTGATAGGCCACAACAGAACAGGCGCGATGCGAGGCCGGGAGTTGCTTCGGGCGTCCTTGAAAAGCAGGAAGGGGAAACCCAAGTACAGGCCGTCGATTCCCGTGTCGCGCTTATAGAGCGATGTTTGTCTCTGCAACGTGTTGAGACGGTTTTCCAGCGTGACCCCGCCTCCAAATACGGCGGGGTCGATGGCAACCGACTGCGAATTGCGCTGAAGAAGGTGCTCGAGAATCGCGGCGCTGGTGTGACGTTCGCCATTCAGTTCGTTCACGTCGACGCGACCGGTCGTCTTGCCTATGGTCATCCGGACGAGCGGTCCGCGCAACACGGCCGTCGAAACTTTCTTCTCGAAAAAATCGAGGATTTGTGACACGTACTGCTGCTTCTGCGGTTCCAGCCACTGTTCGGCCGGTACGGACAGCAGGACGATGACCTCGTGTAGCGGCAGGCGTCGCTCCAGACGGAATTGCTCCGCCCAGTCGTCAATGGTCGCATTACCTGTAAGTGCGAACCCAGCAATCCGTTCATCAACCTTACGAAACAGATCTGCTCGCGGCGACATCAGTTCTTCCCGCGCCGCCTCGGCGTCGAAAGCCAGTATCTGCTCTTTCGCGGCGAGCTCCGTGGCCTGTTCGACGATTGCGTCGACCGACCGGAACTGATTGATGGATGCGCTCAACAGGACGATGAGGTCCTCTTCGCTTATCGCCCGGCGTTCGGACAGCGACTGGAGGCCCGGGTGGTCCGAATCTGGGAGCAGTCGCCGCCGTTCTTCCCAAAGAGCGGCCAGGCGCGCCCGCGAAGTGGAAAGGAGGTTGATACGAACCGTATCCTCGTCCAGTTCAATATTGTGTCCGTGCGCGCGATTGCGGACCTGCTCCGCGCGAAGGCGTAGGCGGGAAAGCCATGTCTCCGTCTCCAGCCGTTCGAGGAACGGCGGTACGGGTCCGGTTATAAGATCGTATCCAGAAAGTGCGTGTTCGAGCAGCCAGCCTGGCGTGACAATGTCACCGCGCAGAATCAGCGGCATTTCTGGGTTCAGCAGCTTCAACGCAATCATCAGGCGGCAGTCGTCATCGACACCGTCAAGCTGAGCAACCTGGCGTAGTCCCGCTAACGTCTTAGGCGCCATGCCTGCGTTCTCCGCCCACGTGACGAGCACGCCGCGCTGGAGATGGTCGAGCGCTTCCGCCCAGTTGTCACGTTCGGCTGCGGCGAGGGCGAACACGGTCGGCTTATGGAACCGCTTGGCACCGAGCGCGATACTGGCGCCTTCGCTGCTATCAGCCTCCGTCACGCTGGCGGACGGTGCGACCACGTCTTCGCCAGCCAGCCACGCCTTTACCTGAGGCCATTGCCAACGTTGAAGTCTGTCACGGGCCAGAAGCCCGCGAAGAAGCAGGTGCAGCGATGGGTCGAGATTGTCAGGAAGCGTCACGCCGTTCGCGAGAACGTGAATCATGAACGCGCGCTCGTTGATTCCTTCAAAGCAGGCGCCCTGTGTCAACTGCTCGAGCAGTATCATGCCCAGACTCCACCAGTCCGACGCCGCAGCGACGCCGCCAGCAATGGCCTCTGGCGCCATGTACCTGGTGGTCTCAAGCGGGGAAACAATGTCGAGGTCGAAGTCCGAGAGCCGAGCCGAGCCAAAACCGCTTATCACGAGATCAATCGGATCGCGGCTTCGGACAAGCAGCGTGCCGGGGCGCAGGTCACGATGCCGCAAACCCGCTTCCGAGAACGAATGAAGCGCCTGTCCAAGCTCGTCAATCACGTGATGGATTGTGGGCATGTCGCGCAGGGCAATGCCAATGTCGGCGAATGTGCCGCCGCTCAGCTCTTCGGCGACCTCGTAAGCCCGATTGTCCCAACGCCCGGTAGCGATGATTTCTGGCACGTGCTCACGGGGCAGGCGACGGACAACCTCATACACGGACGTATCGGGCTCGGAGCCCTGTCGATACAGCGTAACCACGGCCTGCCGGTTGTCGTCCCTATGCTGCGCGATGTAACGCTCGCGAGTGCTATCGCTGCTGGAGATGCGACGCAGGAGTCGCCAGCCGTCGATCTGAGTTTCTTCGGGTGTCGTGCCGTCGTCGGGCACCGGCGGTTCGTCGCCAGCTATTCCGAATTCCACCTCAGACTGGGTTGCCTGATGCGCAGGGTCGGCACCGCACACGAGGCACATCAGGTCCCCGTCGATCATGGGATGGCCGTTGATGCATTCCTGGACCGTGGATTTATGCGCAGCGCTTCCGGCGGCGCCGGCGTTGTCGGTTACTTCTTCGACGGTAACGACATCTCTCGGACGGTCCCCGAGGTTCCGGAGCGGCTCCGACGAAAGGTCCCATTGGCACGCATGACCGCCAACCGTGCCTTCACAGTAGAACTCCTGCAACGACCGCTCGGTCTTGCAGTTCGGGCAAAAGCGCATCATTGCTGACATTTCCTGGCTTATCGGCTTCGCGCCTTGTCGGCGCTGATCTGGACCAGATGGCCCTCGTCATTTAATAGGTCTCTCAGGCGCTGAAAATCGCCACGACTGGGAATTCCTGCAAACCAGACGCTGCCATCTTCATCAAACATTACGTCCAGTGACTTGTCCTGCCCGGTCAGAAAACGCTCAAATTGGGTGAATCTCTCACGGCCCAACGCCGTGAGAAGGTGCATTCGCTGATTATCGCTCCCACGCAGCGGCATCGAATGGGCGGAATGCAGTTGAAATGGGTCGGTAATCAGTGCATCGATCAATCCCTGCGCGCGTTGAAGCACTGGACTCAGGGTTTCGAGCGCGTGACCGCTGTAGACGAGAATGTCCGCTCCCGTACGTTCGCGGAGAGCCGAAAGCAGGGCGACAAGAGCATCCGGCTGGTCAAACGGCTCGCCACCTGAAATGGTGACGCCGTCTGCTTCTGGAAGCAACCGGGTGATCTGTTTGAGAAGGTCTTCGAGAGTCGTGTGACCGCGATTGGTCGCCCATGTATCGGCGGAGATGCATCCCGGGCACTGGATGCTACAACCCTGGAACCAGATACCAAGTCGCTGCCCCGGGCCTAGCGTGGTGACCGGGAAATGCACGCGAGACAGCCTCAGATCCATGATTTAGAGTCTCTGCAACTGCAGTTGTCCGGAGGCGATTCCACGCAGGGCAAAACGGTCGCCGGCTTTGGCATCCTGATCGAAGAGTCCTCGTGCCAGTGGATTGATCAGGTGCGCCTCAATCTGGTTTCTGATGCCCCGACCGCCGTTGGACAGGTCCTGCAGGCAGCGAAGCTTCAGCGCCACCCGGGATTCGCTCTCCAGTTCAACGGACATCTCCTGTGTGGAGAGGTCGTCCAGCACGGCGTCCACCATCTGCTCGAAAATCTCTTCGGCAACGTCATTGCGGATGAAGTCAAACACAATGACGTTCTCGCCAATGCGGTTCAGGATTTCGGGCCGGTTGAGAACCAGCTTGAAGTGTTGCTGGATTTCGGCGAGGACCTTGCCCTGCATTACTTCGAAGGAATCGCTAGCCAACACATTGGCAACGCGCTCGCCAGCGTCGCCCTGCCGGTAAATGCCGAGATTCGACGTGAAAATGATCAGCGCTTCGGAGAAGTAGACGCGGTCGCCGCGACCGGACGTCAATACGCCGTCGTCCAGAATCTGCAGGAATTTGTCCAGGATGCGAGGATGCGCTTTTTCGATTTCGTCGAAAAGCACAACGCTGAAGGGTTTTTCCCGAATCGCGTTTGTCAGCTCGCCGCCGACGTCGTAGCCAACATAGCCCGGCGGCGCGCCGATGAGGCGTTGGTCGGCGTGCTCTGCGCTGAACTCCGACATGTCAAACCGGATGTAGGCGCTTTCATCTCCGAAAAGAAGGCTGGTGACCGTCTTGGCGAGTTCAGTTTTACCCACGCCGGTTGGTCCAGCCAGGAACGCCACACCCCGAGGACGGTTTCCTTTTCGCTGCGCTCCGACGCCAGTCATTGCGCGCTTGACCAGATCAAGCATGTGCGTCACCGCGTGGGATTGCCCCTTAACCCGGTTGCGCACGAAAGCTTCGGCGTTACGGATTTTGTCCCGGTCGATTTTTAACCACGGATCTTCAGTGACGCCCACCTTGTATCGGCGCACTGCATCGGCGATCTTGTCGACCTGCACGCCCTCTACGCGGGCGAGGGTAGCAATCGCATTCATGTCGGCCAGCAGCAGGCCTTCAGATCCGTCGACGAACGCGGTTTCGGCCTTCGCGCGTGCCTCTTCCGAAGCCTGTTGCGCGCCTGGGACACCTCGCAGGAGGGCAACTGACAAAGCCCGGCGCGCTGCGCTGTCCGGTTTTGCAACCGGGATATGCCGAATTCGAGGGTTATCAATCAGCAGCCAATCCGGTACGTCTCCTTCTTTATCAACAAGCCAGATGACCGAATTGAAGAAGGGGCGCCGTTGCTCGCCGGCCGGCCGTGGTTTGGCTGAATGAGCGAGAACCAGCGCGCGAGTGAAAAGACTGTGCTCGCTCGCGCTCAGTGATTCCGTACGCACGGCGAGGCGTGATGCAAAATCAACAACGAGCGCGAGAGGCTCGCCCGACGCGCCAACCGCCCGTTCAAGCGCGGTGCTGAGGATATCGATGCCACCCGTTGCGACGCCGTTGACTGGTGTGAGGCCCAGTAATCGCAACGTGTCGTCGGCCCCGCCTGTTGCGGCCCCCGACGTTTCAGCGCATTTGAAGCCTGAAACTGGGTCCCACACAACAATGTGCGCGTATCCAGCCGCTCTCAGGCTGTCGCACAGTGCCGCTGTGAATGGCAACGGCGTGACGACATCTGGTGTGACTTCACAAGCCTGGAGGTCGCGAATGTTGCCCGACAGAACGAACTGGCTCTTCAGCGGTAGGAAGCGAAGAAGATCGCGCATCCATCGAGGCTTGACGTAGGAGGGCATATCGCGGCGATAGTTTTCGAAAAAAGAACGTTACCACAGCGCAAGTTGTCTGAAAGGCGCTGTGGCTCAAAAACCAATGCATGGGAAAATGCAAACGATGTGGGTGGCTGGCGGATTTCTTGAGGACGAGCGGCTCCTGTCATTTTAATGTCGAAAAGACGAGCCAACTCCGTGCCGGAGTCGGCCTTGATGTCACACAGGATGGAATTAGTTGCGACAGATTGCTGCTATTCGAACATGCACGACAATCCCGAAGGCGCTGAGCCCAGGATACAACTATCAGGCCTCATGCGCGTGATTGGAGTGCAACCGAAGCCGCGCGATTGCCCTGCGATGTCGCAGTGACCACTTGAGACGACGCAGAGTGAGCGGTTCAGCAATCGCCATATTCAGTTGGTCCCGGATGCACCTATCCGTAAGGTCCCGTGGTCCAAATCTGTGTCAATGGGTGGTGGCACCCAGGAGGCTATTGCGCCAGTTGTCACCCAGCTCGTCCAGGGGGTCGTCCGATTCTGCGCATGGATTCGCACGGCGCGGGAGCCGTCTGCAAACGCGAGCGATTCGAAATCAAATTCGCTCGTTTCAAGGCCGGTGCCTATATCGCAATGGCCGAATTGGCGGACAAACTGGAAATTCCCTTCGCGCAGAAGCTCGAGATGGCGTTGGCAGGTATGCCACGGCGAGGACGTAGCAATTCGGTTCAGTAGTTTGACGGCAATCTCGGCATCGAACATCACGATCTCCCAGCCACGGCGCAACACTGTCAGCGTGCAACGCGCAGCAGGGGCGAGTGACGCTTCGACGAAGTGACTATAGCGAAATCAGAAAAAACTCACAGTTAACCTGACTTTGCATCGCAAGACCTTTGTTCATCGGCATTACGGCCGGGAGATGGCGCAATTTTTTTACGAGTACCCGCCGAAAATTCGGGTTTATCCTGGGGGGCAGCGTGGCCGGGTTGACTTCGAGGAATCGCTTCCGAGACCATGGTTCCTCATGCTCCTCACCAGTGACTCTGGTTGCGCGTGTTTGTGAATTTCGATGCATCTTGTCGTCTCGGCTTGTCTTTGCATTTGAGTTCCAATTTAGCAATTCGCGCTGCTTTTCCCTACCGCTTGCTGGTGTTCTTGCTGGCGCACTATTTTTTCTAAATCTCTTTTAAAAGTCAGATGAGATTGCTTCAGCGCCTGCTCTTGAACTCCACCTACCGTTCAGCCAAGTCTCAGCGTACGCGCCGTTCGTCGCTCCGCGCTCAGTCCGGTCGCAAGCATCTCAACAAAGAGACGCTCTTTCCTATGCTTGGGGGCTCAATACCCCAAGCCGGCTTGATCGGCCTGTCGAATCTCGCAGGCGCAGCGTTCTTTGCTTGCGTCGGCTATGCGCTCGCGGTCATAGCTGAAAATATCTCACGTCCGCATGTAACTGGTATTGCCGTCGGCAGCGCGGTGGCCGCGCTGGGTGGCCTCGCGTTGATGCTGCCAGTCCTCTGATCAGGAAGCTATTACGTGCTACTCGTGGCTATCGCATTCGGCGTTCTCCGTAATTCGCTTCTGCAAATCACCGATGAACTTGATGGCACACGCGGTTCAGCGGCGCGCCCGCTTAGATGAGATGTATCAGCTATGCCCATTCCCAGTGACAGTGAAGTCACGTTCTATCTGGCGTATCTTATTGCTTCGAGGGTCACCGTCGTCGCCACTCGATGGTTATTTGATGTCTCAAAGACTCGTCACTTGTCACAGAACCGCAATCGAACTGCGGCAGAGGACAGAAGTTGTGCGCGCATACTTTCGTCAACGGCCAACTAACGTAACTTTTAGTGGGACAGTTCAATGAAAATAAACTATCCGCGCATTTTTGATGCGCGCAAGCCCGATGGATTCAAGCCTGCCGTCCAACGGTGGTCTGTGTTGTTCCCCGAACACTGCCAAGCTGTTCACGTGGCGTTTTTTGCCGTCCAGGCGAGAGGCGAGTCTGACATGCGCGAGTCAGGTTTTTTTGAATGGGCGGATGCAGCGATGCAAGGCAAATACGCACCTGCATCGATTGATCACTCAAGCTTCACCGATGACGCTGGGTCGAATAACCGTGTCGTGACCGCTTACTGGATTGACTCTGGGAGCTTCAATGCATGGCAGATTGAACAGCGTCGTGATGGCTGGTGGGAGAGCGGCTCGCGCGAGTCTGGAAAATGCGGGTTCTGGCGGGAAATGCTCACAGTTCCTGTAGATCGGGTGGAGACAATCTACTGGGAAGACTACCGGGCGAATCTCGGTGCCATTCTGCCCGTCGAACCTACGCCTTATTGTGGGTACTTCGGCGCCATGCGAGATCGGATTCCGCTCGCCGCCTGTGACCGGCTCGAAACAGATGCTACAGATGCGCTTAGCAGGCCTTCGTCCGACCAGCGCATCGGAGCTCGCCGCTGGTTCGTTCATCCGCCCCATAACCTTGCCATGATTCGGTCCGCAAGTTTCTGGGGAAATTGTGATGACGAGCAGAAGGCAGATTACGATGAAAAGTTACGCGATCCGCTGGCGCGCGGCATGGATTTCTTGCGTACGAATCCAATCGAAACCGGCTGTTGCTCACTGCGCTTCCTGCAGACTCTCGACCTTGAACAGAAACCAGTGCCAGAAACGCACGCTTATGGATATTTCCTAAGTTTGGAGCACATGGAGGGCTGGGCAGAAGGCCACGCCTCACACAAAGCAATTTTCGATGCGGCCATTGCACGTTATAGCAAATATGGTCCGTCAAATCAGCTAAGGACCTGGCACGAAGTGTACGTTTTACCGTCGTACGGTCAACATTTTGAGTACATCAACTGCCACAATCGGACTGGAATACTTCCGTGGTTCAAAGCGACAGCACTTGATCGAAAAGAAAGCTGCGCAGCACTAGACGCAGTCGAATGACGGTCCTCTCCGCCCTCAGCTTGCGACTACCTCGCTGGGTGCAGAAAGGACGATGATTCCTTCAGCAAGACAGCGATGTGCCGCTGCAGGAATCTGTCAGCTCAACACCATCTTCTATCGCACCGACTTAAGGAGACGGATGACATCTATCCGTTGATCTCTTCGCTGTATCGTGACGGGCGAAGAATACTGGGACGTTGAGGTCGGAGATCTCTCTGGCCATGCCAAGGTGACATATGCTCCGAGTCGGGAATCCCGCGATGTTTTGCGTTATCGCAACGAGCCTGGGTTGCGTTTGGCTATCGGCGGATGCACAGGAGCCAGAAGTTGAATATGTGCTTCCGATGAAACTGGCGATAGAGGCAGCTGCCGAAGCGGTGCGGACTTGTTCCACAGAAGGAAATCATGTGACCGCGACGGTCGTCGACATCTCTGGAATCTCCAAGGTTGCACTTCGGGGCGATCGCGCATCGGTTAATACGATAGGTTCATCGTATCGAAAGGCATACACCGTCGTTACGATGGGACCAATCTGGCACTTTAATCTGACCAGCGAATTCACCCAGAAACTCTCGAAATATCCGCCGCTTGCTGTTCAAGCTCTTTTGGCTACCCCTGACGTTACGGCGCAACGGGGAGGGGCCGCGATCCGGGTTCACGATGAAATCGTCGCGGCAATCGGCGTTGGCGGCTCTCCTGGCGGCGATAAAGACGAAGCATGTGCCCGAGCAGGCGTTGCAAAGATTCGAAGTGAGCTGCCACGTTGATATTTGAGCCTGCATGCGAGAGGCATGGTCTATTTGTCGGAGCCTCGCGTTGCGTTGGCTGTTGGTCCGTGTCGGATCGCCCCGTGAATTCTTTTAGAACGTAGAGGAAATATGAAAACAAATTTCGCGTCGCTATCTATTGTTGTTGCGGGTCTGTTGATGTGCGCAACTCCTTCTGTAAATGCGCAGGTCTCGAAAAGCGGATATGTGTTGCCAATGAGCATCGCACTGGAAGGAGCGCAGAAGGCGGTCGAAAGCTGCGCAGCGAAGGGATATGCTGTCACAGTGACAGTCGTTGATGTCTCCGGTACTCCTCAAGTCGTTCTTCGCGGCGATTACGCCACAATCCATACGAAAGATTCCTCTTACAGAAAGGCATACACGATCGTAACGATGGGACCGATTTTTCATCTGGATACGACAAGTCAGTTCCTTGACGTTCTGTCTAAATATCCCCCGTTGGCCGCGCAAGGACTGGCGTCAACCCCCAACGTCGTAGCGCTCCCAGGCGCGGTAGCAATCAAACTTCGAGACGAAATCGTCGCTGGCATTGGCGTGGGTGGATCGCCGGGAGGGGACAAGGATGAAGTATGCGCAAAGGTGGGCGCGCAAAGAATTCAGGAAATGATGCCTCATTGAAACGATGTCTTTGGTAGCTTTTTTTCATGGGCCCACCGAGCTGCTTACGCTAACAGTAGTCTCGCTTGCCGTTGGTGAGATCGTGGTACAACAGGTGCAACGCGACTGTCGCGTAGCGAATTGCGCGAGCGTACACTGATTCACACGGAGTTGAACTACCTCGGCCTGAGGGCCGAGGCTTTCCTTGAAGCGCCATTTTCCAATGGGGCCGGTTTGCGAGGACTTCGAGTGTTCACGTATCTATCGCGGCCAGCTCACGCGATCTGGCAGCTAGCATCTCGCGCGTCAACCGCTGATAGAGGAGCGAAGTTATGCATTCGACGGCAGCAGTCGATGAATCTGCGATTGATGTGGCGTCTCGCCGCTTAACCAGCAGGATGCATTCAAAGTTCACTTGACACGAGTCCCAGCGTCAAGTCGAAACGTTGCGCTGCCTTCCACTAGATGCGGCGAGAGCCAAAGCGCTTGCGATCCCAAGGGTGACCGCCGCAAAGTATTCTGCCCTTTGGGCACCTGCAAAGGTCGCGGGATCCCCCAATAGAGCACCCAGAACAGCAACGCCGATTACGCCGCCGATCTGGCGGGCACTATTGAGAATGCCAGATGCCAACCCTCCTTGGCTGCGATGCACCGAGTCGAGAACCGCAAGACCCATTGCCGGCGTGGTGATACCAGCGCCGATACCAATAGCCATGAAAGGCAGGGCGAGCATCGCGGGCGAAAGGACGAGTCCGAGGCGGCCAAGCAGAAGGGCGCCCAACGCGGCCGTGAAATGCCCCCAGATGAGAGGGCCAAAAGGGCCATGCTTGCGCAAGATCCACGCGCCGACTCGCGTTCCGACAGCGAGGGCCAAGGTGATCGGAAGAAAGAGCAGCCCGGCTTTCATTGGAGGCAATCCAGCCAACCGTTGGAACGATAGGCTCAGCACAAAAATCAGGCCGTAGACGGCCAGATTATGCAGAAGTCCAACCAGAGCGACAGGCCCGAGAGTCCGCTGCTTGAGAAGATGCAGGGGTAACATGGGGTTTTCCTGCCTGCGCTCGACGAGCACGAAAGCTACAGAAAAACATAAAAATGCGATGCAAAGCATCCAGGTCATACTTGCCGATGAAGCTGGCCGCCCTGCGCTTATAAGACTGTAGGTGGCGGTCGCAAGCATTCCCACCGCGAGAGCCTGGCCTAGCGGATCAAGTGGTCGACCTGGATGGCGATCACTCTCCGGTATGTACTTTTGCGTCATCCAGAGCGCAAGTACACCCACAGGAACGTTAACCATAAAGATGCTTCGCCAGCCCAAAGTCTGCACAAGAATCCCGCCGAGTACCGGGCCTAGCGCTATTCCGACAGCGCCGGCACTCGCCCATGCGCTTACCGCCTTCGTCCGTTGCTGTGATGCGCGGAACGTGTGATTCAAAGCCGCGAGCGAGTTTGGGAGCAGGAGGGCGGCGCCGACGCCCTGTGCGATTCGGGCAACCTGTAATGTGTTGATTGTGGGAGCAGCCCCACACAGGGCTGATGCCAATGTGAATACCAGAAGCCCCACCATGAATGTGCGTTTGACGCCAAGCCGGTCGCCAAGTGCTCCGGATCCCAATAGCAAACTTGCGAAAGTCATCGCGTATCCGTCAACGAGCCACTGCAACTCGGACAAATTAGACCCAAACTCCAAGCCGATCCGGGCCGCCGCAAGATTAACAATCGACGTATCGAGCACGATGATGAAAAATGCTGAGCTCGCTGCGAGGACAGGTATCCAGTAGTCGGACAGAGTCGTTGATGTCGTTTCGGGCTGTGCTTCTGTTGAATTCATGAGTGAAACTCCGCGTTCGATAGCTAATTCGAGCACCACACGAAGCATCATCCAGAAAACCGAAAACACGGTGGAGTGCCGTAATCCGGTCGGCTTCGAACCTGCCCGTTCGTCGTTGTGTATATGCCCCGTACGTTGTCAAGATTGCAAAAAGGCAACTAAGGTCGGCCCGCGTGAGACGGAATGTTCTGCCGTCGAGAAGGCCGACCTACGGAGACAGATGGTGCCATCTATCGACCCGCAGATTAATCCGCTAATATTGAGCATCATCTTTTCGAAAAGTGAGAAGCCGATTGGACCGCCTCGAGGCAATGGCTATGCTGCTCACTTCTGTTGAACGAGGGAGTTTTTCCGCTGCCGCTCGAGACCTGGGTATTCCGATCCCGACGCTCATCCGCAAGATTAATGACCTTGAGAGTGGTCTACGTACGCAACTCCTGGCTCGTTCGACCCGTAAGCTGACCCTGACAGATTCGGGGGCTGTGTACGTTGAAACGGCTCGTCGCATACTGGACCTCGTAGATGAGCAGGAGCGCGAGGTGACTGGCGAATTCAAGGCTCCCCGAGGAGCGCTTGCAATCGCTACCCCGGTACTATTCGGGCGTCTTTATGTGCTTCCCGTAGTTCTGGATTTTCTCGCACAGTTTCCGGATATTGATGTCACGCTTCTGCAATCGGACCGCAACGTTGACCTCATCGAGGATCAGGTTGACCTTGCAGTTCGCATAGGAAGGCTGCCCGACAGCAGTATGATAGCGACACAGGTCGGTTCGATGCGCACAGTCGTCTGTGCTAGTCCGTCACTCCTCCGTGAAAAAGGTGAGCCGCAAACACCAACCGACCTGGCACGCATGCCATGCGTGATGTTTAACGGGCCTCGGCTATCGCCCAAATGGCGTTTCCGGACTTCGGAATCAGATGCGCTAGCGACAATTTCAGTCAAACCTCGATTGCGTGCAGCGACACCGGATGCAGCCGTGGAGGCGGCGGTTCGTGGACTTGGCTTTACATATCTGCTCGATTATCACATCGCTGACGCTGTCGACAGAGGCGAACTTCGCGTAGTCCTTGAAAAGTACGAAGTTGATCCAATTCCTGTTCATCTTGTCCATGTTGCACGTGCGCAAATGCCACTCAAGCTGAGGAGTTTCATAGATTTCGCGGTACCTCGGCTGAGAAAAACTCTGTCGAGATTTGGCAAATCTTCGAGTTGAAGTATGCAGATTCCAAGCCGCCGGACATTGAAAAGATGGTGTGCAGCCTGTCATCGTTGAGCTATGACAGCAATAACTTACAGGGAAGACAGGCGCAGTGAGCTCCTGCCCATCCGGCTTTGCAAAACTCCATCGCTGTTGTTTCTTAAATTTATGCCTCATCGTCTTCAGCAACATCATTGGACTACGTTTTCAAGCATACCGTTTGTTGCACAAGGGGCGTTCGGGCGAAAGCCGTCTGAATGGGCAGCAGGGTACGGCATCGCTTCACAGGGGCACCCACTACCATCCTATGTGCTCACGCGACAGCAGGTCCGTGATGAATGCCGAAATCCCGACAGGCCTGTCTTGCATGGCTACATATGCGTCATGTCATGGGGTCTTCAGGGTGCAGCAGGCAGAGGAACTCACGCGACTGCGGCTTGGGCGAATCGCATCGAAATAGAACGTCGATTGATGCTTCTGAAGGCCGGAGGCTACACAAGGCAACAGGCGTACGATCTTTTTGCCACAGATCCGATACCTGGGTTGGGGCCGTCATTCTTTACGAAGTTGGTGTATTTTTTTCGTTCTGATGCGGCGGTTGGCTACATCATGGACCAGTGGAGTGGAAAGTCCATTAATCTGATAACTGGGCAGCACCTGGTTCGAATTTCAGGAGATGCGCCAACATCCTCCAACACAGGCGAGAACTACGACAGTTATTGTCGTGTCGTCGAATTTCTCGCTGCGCAGGAAGATTGTACGGGCGATGAACTCGAACAGCGTCTGTTTTCTCAAAACGGCCTGTACGGGCGCCAGAGGGGGGCCTGGAGAAATCACGTTCGCGCCCATTGGGCGACAGGGAAGCCCACCCATCGATACAACCATGACGAAATGATGGCGTGGGCGGACGCTCTCTGAAATCGCTCGCATCCCAAGAATCCCGCTGGCACCGTTTCGAGTAGGTAATGTCTGCTACGCGAGTGTTTGCAGACGAAGATGCGAAACAGTGCACCTGATTGAAGTTGACGCAGCAAAGCTGGACGATGCCGCGCGAGAGTTGGGTTGCGAGGTGACAATCAGCACAGTCATCGATCCGGCTGACAAGACGGTGGGTGGTATGCGACACCGTAGCATTCGGCGTCGCATAAATCGGCGGTTACGACATCGTTGTGCGCAATGCAGGCATCATTTGCGCCGTGTCGCATGTGGTGGACTGTATTCTACCTGGGCCGCCATCGACGGCTTTCTAGCGTTCGAGCGAGATGAGCGTCACGGCCAATGACCGGAGTAAGCCGCGAAGGTCTTCGACGGATTGTTGCGCTCGGGCGCAATATCGCGTTCGGGGAGGTCGCGCAGGCAGCGCTCTATCTTTTGTTAGATACAGGCGCGGTAGTGAAAATGTTTGATCTTCAGGATTAACGGGGCCTGATCGGATGGCAGCCACGGCTGGAGCGTCTTTTTTCCCGTCCTTCGCAGCGACGGAGGACCGCCATACTATTGACTTCCTGTGGCGTTAGCGTATTCTATCTATCTAAAGATAGATTGGGGGCAGTGCCATGAGCGAAATTAATAAAGCGATTATGGATGCAGCCGAGCGGCGTATGCGCCTTGGCGGTTTCGGTGGTTTTAGCTTCCGGGAGATCGCCGTTGATGTCGGCATCAAAAGTTCGAGTGTGCATTATCACTTCCCGACGAAAGAGAATCTAGCGGCAGCCGTCATTCGTCGGTATACCGACAATGTTGAGGCTGTTATCAGCGAGCGGCTCGAGGGCGATCCAGACGTTGTGCGCGCCTGGATAGGGGCCTTCAGAGGCACCTTATTCTCAGAGGCTCGTATGTGCCCAGCCACCGTACTTGGTGCCGCTGCACTCGACTTGCCGTCAGAGGTCGCTGCCGAAGTGAAAAGGTATTTCAACATGTGCCTGAGAAAGCTCGCGGGCGCAGGTCTGTCCGACAGCGAGGCGGCGCAGTTCTTGTCGACTTTGACTGGCGCATTGGTTATTGCCAATGCGCTTGGCGACCGCACTGCGTACGATCGCGCTACCAGGGAGTTGTTGAGCCAGCGAGAGGCAAGGGTGGCGAATTGATTGAACGCAATGCGCGATCGCGTGCTTCGCCAATTACAGCGATGCGTTTTCCGCGAACAAAGTCCTTGAATTCCTAGCGTCCTAGGATTTTTTTTGCGCTTGCCACGGTTTAAGAAGTCTCCGTCCGGCCTTTGCAAACGCACGAATTTTCTCAAAGTCTTTACGTCCATCCGGATGCTCGAGCCCCGAGTTTGCATCGATGCCTGCTGGATCGACTTTTTCGATCGCAGCAGAGATGTTTTCGGGGTTGAGTCCCCCTGCCAGGATAACGGGGAGTTCAACCGCTCGAACGATTGCACGACTCACGCCCCAATCATGGATCTGTCCAGTTCCCCCCAAGCCGTCCTGTGTTCCCGAGTCCAATAGCAGCATGTCGACATGTGGCGCATAGCCTATCGCTTCCATGAGAGCTTCATTGTTCACAACGTGGACAGCCTTGATGAGTTCCACGTCCGGCAGGAGTAGGCGAAGCTTGCCAATTTCCGTCACTGGGAGCTCACCATGAATTTGAATCGCGCTGACTCCCACGAACTTTGCAATGGTTGAAATTGCAATCAGATCGAGTAAATTGGTCACCATGACAGAACGTACCCGTTTCGGGATCGCATCGACGACTTTCTGTCCTGTTTCTATTCTGATTCGATCTCGAACCACGCTCGATATTCCGAGCAAGAGGCCGATGGTATTTGCACCGGCGTCAACTGCCCCGAGCGCTTCCTCGATTGTTTGAATTCCACAAACTTTAATGAAAGGATCCACTTGGAGCTCCACTTTCTACCTGCAGCAACTAATCGTCAAATAGGGACGTCCTGGTCGTGCATCATGGGACAACCGTTCACACCGATGCATTGTGCACTGGCAGCTAGAATCAGCGGTCAGCGCCCTGTGGGCCTGCGGAAGCAGCAAAACAGAGGACGCTCTTTTCTTCGCAAAAAACAAGCTGAATTGGCCCCTACGCTAGCGCGCAGAGGCCCGCAACCCTCAGGCTTGTGCTTTCGAACCACTGCGTGGAGAAATCAGCAGCCAACTTGACGCGCTAGAGAGTGCCGCGACTACTGCGCCGACCGCAAGCGCCGCTCCAAAACCGTGCGCTACGCTAGTACGCACTGCCTGCTCAATCGTGGAGCGGGTCTGCACAGGCAGGTCAGACAGGCCGCCGGCCGCATCTCCTCCCACGATACGCAAGCTCAACACATGCCAATCAACAATCTGTCCAGGGACAAGTGGCGCTCCGAGCCGGTGGAGACTTGCCTCGGCGACGGCCGCGAGCACGGCACCGAGACCTGACAATCCGATAATAATGCCCACAAAACGGGTCGCGCCTGCGATGCCAGAGGCCATCCCAGCTCGTTCGGGCGGCACGGCGCTAACCTGAGCTTTTGTTGTCTCGCTATTCAGCAGTCCAGCGCCCGATCCCGTTATTATCATGCCGACCGCCGCCGCCCAGTATCCGAGGCCGACAAATATCGTGGCAGAGATGACCGCGTCGCCGAGCGCGACCAACCCCAATCCGAAGCTAAGGATCGCTCGACTCGACATGTGCATAGCCAGCTTCCCGCCGACACTTGGGCCGATCAGCAGCGGGATGGCAAAAGGTATCATCGCCAGCCCAGCGACTGCGGGCGAGTGTTTGAATGCATCCTGCAGGTAGAGAGGGAGAAGGGTCATCATGACCTGCGCCGCCGCTGCGTAACCCAGCATGGAGATGGCAGCGCCGACGACCATTCGGTCGCGAAAGAGAGACAGATCTATCATCGGTCGCGGATGCATCCGCTCCGCGAAGACAAAAGCGACAAGTAGTAATGCGCCAGCGATCAGCTTGACTAGCGTGGTAGTGCTTTCCCAGCCGACACTATTGGCGCTGATCAGGGCCCACACCACACTGAATAGTCCTGTCCCGAAGAGAAAAATACCCGGGGCGTCCAGTTTTCCAACGTTGGGATCTCGTGATTCATCAACTGATGCTACGACAAGCGAGATGAGACAAACGCCGATAGGAAGGTTGATGAGAAAGGCCCAACGCCAACCTAGATAGGACGTGACGAGGCCGCCCACAACAGGCCCAAGAGATGGCGCTACGCCCATCACAGTACCCCAGATTGCAAATACGCGAACGCGTTCATTGGCCTGAAAGCCATGAGCAATTACTGCAAGCGATGCGCTAAGCTGAAGCGAGGCGCCCACGGCCTGTAGCGCGCGCGCTCCGTCAAGCACACCCAAGGTGGGAGCAAGGCCGCAGAGCAGGGACGCGAGAGTAAAGACTGACAAGCCGAGAAGCAGCATGCGTCGTCGTCCGAGGCGATCAGCCAAGGCACCTGCCGGTATCAGTAACGCGGCGAACGGAAGAATGTAGGCAGTGACCACCCACTCCACATCGGTAAATTCACCGTGCAGATCCCGAGCGATTGATGGAAGCGAAACCGCAACGATGTTGGAGTCAAGCATGATCAGGAACGGAGCTCCTGCGCAACACAGCAACATGCGAAGCTTGCGGCCAGACAGCCGTCGCGCAGATATCTCTTTAGCCGCACGCATAGTTGATTGAGTCATGACGATGTCCCTATTCCCGCTCCGCGCACTGGCTGCCATCCAGCCTTGCCATCTTTGGCGATGTGTCGCAATGACATCCAGCACCTCCTGCGCGAAGTATGAACAGGAGTATAAGTGTACGCCTCGTGAATATCGGGCGCTTCCGAAGCTTCGATATTGTTTCTGACGTCAAGGCAAAGAAAGCATGACTGTGGATCGCGAAGCGATAAGTAATCAATCGACGCCGCAAGAACGATGGTTTTCTGCAGAGTTTCCCCATTGCTGAGATACTGAGTTTGCTCGCTGGTACAGGGGCAGACTACAGCTCCGGCTTAGCCCACTCTCGTTGAGTGGGCTTTTTTTAAGGCCGGTTAGAGATCTGCCTTCGTACGAAAGCAGGTGGCTAACAAGAAGGTTACGACGTCTCTTGAAATCTGCTTGACGTCATGATGGGCAACACCGTCCTTGCTGGAGGAATCGCCAGGTGCAGAAACCATCGCGACAGAATTGTTGAATAGAAGGATAGAGGATGAGCGGGGTCCAGGTGGCGCGCCTATCACACTGTAGATGGAAAAATTATATGACCACGAGCTTGCCCACGTGGCGCGCCGCCGTTGCGCTACTGTAGAAAAAACTCATTGCGTCGATTCTCGACCGATGAGGCAATCAATCGATTTGCGTCGCTTTCTACGATGTTCAGCCGTCAAAAGTTGTACTGCAGGTATATCTCACTGAAATTGATACCTGGATTCGGCTCCTTGATGCTCGCGTTTGACAGATGCTGAAAACGAAAGCCAGCCTGGTACTGTTGCTTCGAACCGAACTGAGCACCGACGCCAACCATATCTGCAAACTGAAACGCGCTCGACAGCGTATATGATTCGGAGATGCGCGGATGGGTGATGAGCCTCACGCCAACACCCGCTTCGACAAACGGGCGTACCAGACCTGAGCCTCTGATAAATCGAATCACGGGTGTAGCGCCGAATTCGAAGATGTTATCGTGGACGTTGCCTTCGTTTGTATGCCAGTACGCGGCATGACCCTCGGCCACAAATGCAAAGTGCCAGCCACCGATCTCCCACCATGTCCAGTTGGGGTCCCACACGAGGCCCAAGTCTGCTTTTTTTACATGATGATCTGCAACGCCGCCGGCGGCTTGTACGCCCCATGAATCTGCGACGGCCGCCTGAGGTTGTAGCAACAACGATATGGGCAATATTGTCAAAATTCCGCAATGTCCGAATTTCTGAAGAATGGTGCAACATGAACGTTGGAGCATGGTTAAAGTCATTGTTCGGAGTTGGAGTTATTAGTGTCGCGTTGCGGTACAGCACCGAGACACAGCTTACCCGAAGTCGCAGAACGAAGCAGAAAACCAGCACCTTTCCTTGCTTGAATGCAGCATGAAAGAAATTGAGAGTCAGCAGAAATGGAGAAGAGCATCACGCTCGCTCACCAGATCCTTTCTTGTTGTACTCAGCCTATGTAGGAGATGATGGCTATCCGCTATCTACGTTCAAGAATAGATCGGCTATCCGTTAGGTGTGGGTACCGACCGACGTTGCGTCTCTTGTTCCAGGCGTGCAGCCTTCCACGACGAATCAAGCCTCATTGACAACTTGATTGATGTCGCGCGTGCGACACCTAGCCTGGCGAAAGACACATGGTCATTGTGTTGGACGATAGATGACGAGTTTTTCGAAAAACATGATGAGGTCGATGAAGCGTATTCAACCCAGACCTGTAGCTGCTGTAACAGGCGCACAGGCCCGAAGGGCCTGCAAGGTTTGCGAATAAGAGAATGGACCTGTCCCTAGTGTGGCGCGTATCATCATCGCGACGTCAACACGTTAGAGAACATTCTTGCGGCGGGACGTCGCCGTCTGGCAGTAGGAATCCCCGTCCTTCCCGCGCCGGGCGCGGCGGTCGTAGGCTGAGGGCGGGGAGGGCGTCAATCCATCAGTCATCTCGAAAAGACAAACTCTGAGCCGTCCCAGCAGTTGGCTATTCGCGTAAAGTATGGCAGGCCGACGAGGAGAGCGTCCTGCAACAAAGAAAGCTGTACATGGAACACCGATGGAATCACTACCTGCCGTGCCGGCGCCCTTCGTGAACGGGTAGAAATCGTAGCCCGAGAGGAACCGCCGCTCCCGCTCCCACACCTTCGTCGACAGCCCGTTGCAGTGGTTCCAGAGGAAGTTGATTGCGCGTGCCTGCTCCTGCAGCACACGGGTGTGCCTGTCTTTGAGTCGGAGGTGGAGAACGCGGGTAGTTTGCTGCATATGCCGTCACGGTTGTTTCTTCGTATAGGCACATCTGGAATTCTCCTTAAAAAATCACACCATTCCAGCTTCGCTGTCTACACCCGCCTTTCATCCTCGACCTGAAGGCCGAGGTCTTTAGGCGAATCGCGGATAAAACGCGGAGACAACATCTACATGCCGCGTCACATAGACAGAAAGGCTCCACCAAATGCGACGGCAATGATCCTCGCTTCTTTCCTGGACGAGCGCTATTTTTCGAGCAATACGTCGAAATTTGGCATTGAAGCAGGTCGTTAGTCGACGACAGATATTTGGCCTTTGCGTGTCCTTCCTCGGGCGACTGGCTCCCGGAAGTATCTTGTCGATCTGCAACGGCGTTGAGCACTCGAAGGTGGGCTTGGGAAGGCCCAGCGCGCAGAATGATGTTCTGCACGAGTGCGACCCACGCAAAAAATAAAGAATTCCGGGAAAGACCAACTGCATAAGCCTGCTATGGCAGCTCATGCAGCAGTACGGCATTGTTCGAAAAATGGCGAATAGTTTCCTGAATACTGGGTAAGTTGCATCGCGAAACATATGCAAGAATTCGCCGTGCAGCTGAAAAGCTTTCGCTACGTGAGCAGGGCGTTCGAGTGCATCCATGATGCGTTGATCGCACGGATCAACGCGGTTAGTAGTTTTCTAGTGGAGAAGATCCACGTTCACGCAACAGGTGAAGCGCCAATCTTATACAGCGGGATTCGCTACGAACGCATCCTCCAGGCATCCGAGCTACCCGTAACTACGACGAATGGTTGCGATACGTGAATCTTGCGTGGAGGTCAGATGAGTCGCGTGAGATGCGAATCTGCTGGATTGGTCGGAGCAAGATCGTTGACGCGCTTGGAAATGCGTGGCGTTCTTAAATGTGGTCATTTTTGTCCTTGAAAGGAAGAACGGAATCATGAAGTTACTGTATGTGAAGGGATCCCCTCGTGGTGACAGCGCGCGCTCAGCTAAAGTGGCAGCGGCTTTCCTCGATGCCTATCGTGCAAAACATCCGGATGCGGAAATCGAAGAACTTGATCTTTGGCAAGCTGCATTGCCAGAATTTGACGGTGATCGTGCTGCTGCGAAGTTGAGCTTTTTTGGCGATGCGGCAATGAATGGTGACCAGCAGACTGCTTGGGATGAGATTGTCAAGATTACCAGCCACTTCGCTGGCGCAGACGATTTCCTGTTTACCGTGCCGATGTGGAACAACGGAATTCCTTATCGTCTGAAGCTCTATATCGACATCATCACGCAACCGGGACTGACGTTCGGATTCGAGTCGGAGACAGGTTCCTACGGCTTGCTCAAGAACAAGCGTGCGACGGCAATCTATTCAAGCGGAGTTTATGCTGAAGGGTTACCAAAGGGCTTTGGTACCGACTTCCACTCGACCTATTTCAATGAGTGGCTTGACTTCATCGGCGTCAAAGACGTCGCGAGTGTGCGCTATCAGCCAAACATGTTGACCACTGATCCGGAAGGTACGCTACGTGCAGCGCTGGACGCTGCGAAGGCTGCTGCGATCCGCTAAACCTTCACTAGGTAGAGGTGGCAATGCGCGACCGTGTCGGCGCAGTCAAAAAGTCCGTCGCGCAGAGCAGACAGCTTCCATCGGAGGCTTCTCGGTAGCGCAAAGGCAGTCAGCCGGTGGCGCATCGCGCCGGGGTTTGTAGCAGTAGGCGCTGAGTCTGTGCAAACCTGCTCATCGCGTTTAAGAACACCGGGTATCTTCCCGGCGATATCGGATGCGACTTCTATCAATTGGCGAAACGGCGGTAGAACTGGGCGTAGCGGTAAGCACGCTGCGACGCTGGCATCGACAGGGCCCGTTGATGCCCCTCGGCCGGACTCCTAGCGACCATCGGCGATACCAGCGGGACACGGTGCGCGCCACCCTGGGCGCTGAGCCAGCTGTCGCAGGCAAGACCGTCTGTTACGCCCGTGTTTCATCAAATGACCAAAGCGAACAGATCAGGACTCAGGCTGCGAAGCTCGAAAGGCACTGTGCCGAAGCGGGCTTCACTGATGTCGAGGTCATCACTGATCCAGCCATTCACGCACTCCATCTGACCGTCTTTGGCGAAAACATGGCGTCGTACCAACTGTTTCCGCTGGTCAGGCAGTGGCGGCAGCTTTAATGCCTTTGGTGTTGGCAACCGCATTGATGCGCATGGTAGCGAGTTCAGAGACGAGTAGTGCAATGAGGACCATCACGCTTGCAAGATAGCCAAGATTGTGGCTGCCAATAATCGGGATTGCGGCAGCGCCGATTACGCCTGCGATTGATACTCCGATGTATGTACCCGAGGTGTTGAGTCCCACCAGCACCGGAGCCATCGCAGGATTCAATGTCACGAGGCGGAACTGTTGCGGGACAAGCAGGCCCCAGGCACAAGCGCCCCAGACAGTGACGGCGATTGCCGCGCTCCACAGGTGAGTCCCGGACCAAGGCATCGAAATAATGACAGCCATCACCGCGATGAGCATGACGATGATCACCTTGCGCGAGCCGATCCTGTCAAGCACACGGCCTGTAAGCAGATTGGTGACCGTTCCCGCTAGGCCCCACAACACCAGGAGCATGTGTCACGGATCGGCGTAATCGAGCCGGGGATGATCGGCATAATGAGGCCACTCAGAATGGCCCCGAAACGCGATTTCGAAGGGTCTCAAGA
>NZ_JBNDML010000022.1:0-130248 GCF_050436565.1 Paraburkholderia sp. GAS42
AGGGCCTCGTTCAAACGAAACGGATCGGTCGGATACACGATGCGGAAGCTCGGTTCGTACTGACGCCCGAACGACAGCGAGCCGTACGTCGCGTGATTCAGGCCAACCCAGGCCTGACGATAGAAGAGCGCCGTCGTATCGGCAAACAGGGTGCCGTTGTTGAGGTTGAAGCCGGTCTCGACGTCGAACTGCGCCTTAAGCCCGCCGCCCAGATCTTCATCGCCCTTCAGGCCAAACAGCGAGCCGGTCGAGCCACCGCTTCGTTCGGCCCAAGTGTGTTTTCCACCATTGTCGAGGTACTGGACGAACGTGTCGGCCACACCGTACAACGTCACACTCGAATCGGCCGCTGCGGCACTGCCGGCGACGAGAACCAGCGTGGCTCCACAAATACCCTGGCTGATCAAACGCATGCATGTCTCCTCTTTTTATGTCCGCCTGCAGCGGATCTGATTGCACAGCTTTCTGTCACCAGAGGATCTGGAGATCGATTTCGCCGGGGTGTCGGCCCTCGACCCGGCCAGCGCGCGCAGGCGCTGGGTCGTACGCCGCGTTTTAGCGGCATCAGGGCGGCCCCGGTCCAACTATAAATAGAATGAGCGTGCTAATTTCACGTCAACGAAATCAATAAGGCCAGTGCATTATTTTCATGAGGAGCTTGCAGAAGACGCATGTCAGCCGAGGCGCGGAATTTCGCCCGCGAGAGGAGTCGGGACAGGGAGCGCGAGAGGGGTGGAAGACCGGTGCAGTTACAGCGATGAGGGCCAGGCCTGCGGGGATATCACGTCACGCCAATCTCAAACAGCCGGTGCGTCAGATCGTTTTCGGTGCCGCCCGCCCGCGCCTTGCGCCAGCCGAGCGCGCGGCCATAGCTGCCGAGTTGCGCCCGCTGCACGAGATCCGCTTCGTTCACCGTGACGTGCCGGTCATGAAACGGATGAACGTACATCGCATCGACGGGACAGTACAGTTCGCACATGAAGCAGGTCTGGCAATCGTCAGGACGCGCGATAACCGGAATGCCGTCTTCCACGGCATCGAAGACGCCGGTCGGGCACACCTCGACGCAGCGATTGCACGACGTACAACGCGATGCGCTGATCAGTTCAATCAAGACGCGTTCCCCCGTGATGTGTCGACGGCGTCGCGACCTGTCGTCAGCGTATCGAAGCCGCTGATGACCTGCCGATAGCGACGCGCCGCGTCGCGTCGCGGATAGTCGCTGCGTCGGTGCAACGCGCGCGACTCCCTGCGTTCGAGTGCGCTCCGGTAAGCCAGCTTCGCCACATACAGCAACGCGCGCGCGGAGCGCGCCGTGGCAAGCTTCCCGTCCGCAGGCGCGGGTTCGGCTAGCGCGTCGTCGAGCGCGCGGGTCGCGCGCAGGAGTCGCGTCCCGTTGCGAAACAGATTGACCTGCAATGGCAGAACCTCGCGTTGCAGCGTCTCGCGTGCGGCCGCCGGATGTGCAATCGATAGTGACTCGTACGCGGGCCAGTCGCCGGCAGCGGTGCTGATCGATGCACCGCCTCTGCGCTGTGACGCAGCAAAACTGCTGGCCGCCTCGCCTGCCCACGCGCCCGTTGCAATCGCCCACGCCGCATTCGGTGAGCCGCCGCCGCTACGTCCACCGACGATGACCTCGCGCGAGGCCGCGTCGCCTGCCGCGTAAAGCCCGGGCACGTCGGTCGAACAGTCGGCGCGGGCAAGCCGGATGCCGCCCGTGCCGCGCACCGTCCCTTCGAGCCGCAGCCCGACGGGAAAGCGCTGACGGAATGGGTCGATGCCCATCCGGTCGTACGGCAGAAAGGCGTTCGCCTGGCCACTGCGCAACCAGCGCTGGACCTCGTCGTCCGCGCGATCGAAGACGGCGAACACCGGCTCGTCGATCAGCACACGCGCAACGGAGACAAAGGCTTCATCGTCGTCGACGCGAATCTCGCTGCCGTCTTCGCGCGAGTAGCTCGCCCACAGAAACGGCAAGCCCTTCGTCACCGACGAGAACGCAGCTGCAAGCCCATACTGGTTCGAAAACTCCATGCCGGAGAACGTCGCGCCTGCTTCGGCTGCGGCGAGATGGCCGTCGCCGGTACAGACGTCGGTGCCGAGCGCGCCGCCGAGAAATGCGCAACCGCCCGTCGCGATGACCGTGGCGCCCGCCGAGACACGCCAGCGCGCGCCATCGCGACGCACGCCGTAGCCGCCCGCTACCCTGCCCTCGTGTTTGACGAGGCCGAGTACGGGGCTGTGATCGAGGATCGTCACGCCTGCGCGGCGAACCTGCAGCCGCATGAAGCGCATGTAGTCCGGTCCGCGCAATGTCGCGTAATTCGCGGAGCCGTCTGCTTTCCTCGCGAACGGATAGCCGAGATCGCCCAGCAGATGAAGCCGCTGGACGACTTCCGCGAGCAGTGCGTCCGTCCAGCTGCGTTCGCTGAGTTCACCGCCGGATGCATACCGCTCGGCGAAGTGCCGCCCGTAATCCGCCGGATCGGTCACGTACCAGACATTGTTGTTCGACGCGGCCGCCGCGCCCGACGTGCCGCACCAGCCTTTGTCCGCGAGTACGACGCGCGCGCCACGCCGCGCGGCACTCAATGCGGCCCACGTGCCAGCGGGGCCGCCGCCGAGCACGAGGACGTCGGCATCGAGCGCGATGGCTTCAGTCTGTCCGTTAGCCGCAGCGGACGCGCTCATGCGTGCCCATCCCACGGCACCAGCGCGCGCTGCAAGCGACGCAATCCCAGCTCGAACGTCGCCGCGATCAGCGCGATCACGATGATGCCCATCACCACGACGTCGGTGACGAGAAACTGCGCAGCCGACTGGATCATGAAACCGAGCCCGCGCGTCGCGGCGATAAGTTCCGCCGCGACCAGCACCGACCAGCCGACGCCCAGGCTGATCCGGATACCGGTCAGCACATCGGCGGCCGCGGACGGCACGACGATGTACCGGATCAGTTGCCAGCGCGTGGCGCCGAGCGCCTGCGCGCCGCGCAGGCGGCTCGGCTTCACGCGTCTGACGCCCTGCTGCGTCGCGATTGTCAGCGGCGCGAAGATCGCGAGCCAGATCAAGAGGATCTTCGACGGCTCGCCGATGCCGCACCAGATCACGATCAGCGGCAGATACGCAAGCGGCGGGATTGGACGGTAAAACTCGATCAACGGATCCGCGATCGCCTGCGCCGTGCGATTCAGGCCGACGAGTACGCCGAGCGGCACCGCCGTCAGAATCGCGAGCGCAAGCGCGGCGAATACGCGCGAAAGACTCGCGAGCGTATGTTGCAGCAACGTCGCGTCACTGAAGCCGACCGTCGCCACCGCGATCGCCTTTTTCACCACCGCAAGCGGCAACGGCAGAAACACCGGGCTCACCCATTGCATCGCCGCCGCCAGCGACCAGACCGATATCACCACGATCACCGTGACGATGCTGACAACGAGTGGTCGCGAGAGCGCGCCATGCAGATCGCCCGTGCGGTTCTCACGCCGTGTGCCCGCCTCCGCACGTGGACGCGTGAGGCGAATGCCGCCTTCTCTGCTGTCCGTGGCCGTGTTTGCTGTTGTCACGCTTCCTCCGTCTCGCCTGCAAAGAATTCCGCTTCGATTTCGTCGCGCAGTCCGATGAACGCCCGGTCGTTCTTGATCTGCCTCGACGGTTCGCCCGCGACGAAGCGTTCGCCGAAATCCAGCCGTCGAATCGAATCGATGCGCCCTGGCGACGCTTTCATCAGCACGAGGTCGGTTGCCATGAAGAGCGCCTCGGTGATGTCGTGCGTGATCATCAAAATGCCTTTGCCATAGCGGGTCCACAGGCGCAGCAGATATTCCTGCATGCGTGTGCGCGTCAGAGAATCGAGCGCGCCGAGCGGTTCGTCCAGCAGCAGAAAGCGCGGATCGACGGCGAGCGAACGCGCCAGCGCAACGCGCTGACGCATGCCGCCGGAAATTTTCCACAACGGATAGTGCGCATATGCTTCGAGCGCCGTCAGCGCGAGCAGCGACTGCACCTTCGCCTCGCGCGCCGCGCGCGGCACGCCGGCCAGCTCGAGACCGAAGCCGATGTTCTGCGCCACGTTCTGCCAGGGCAACAGCGCATCGTCCTGCGCGACGACGCCGCGATCGGCACCGGGTCCGGCGATCGTTTCGCCGTCGATCGTGAGTCGCCCTGAAGACGGCGCGATAAACCCGGCAATCGCATTCAGCAACGTCGTCTTGCCGCAACCGGAAGGACCGAGCACGACCGTGAAGCTGCCGTCGCGCAGATCGAGATCGATGTCCGACAGCACCGTTGTGTCGCCGCCGGCGCTTTCAAAGCTCACGCTGACTGAATCGATGCGTATCATCGCGCTCGCCTCCTGTGCGTTTGATGGATCGAGTGGGCAGGCCACTCAGGAAGGACTATCGGTTGCCCGCCTGCTGCACGATCGATGCCGTCACCGTCGGCCGGTAATCGGGCAGCACGTCGTCAATCCGCTTCTGCTCTTTCAGAAAGCGCGATGTATCCGCAAGCGCCGAAGCCGTTCCGCCACCCAGCAACGTCTGCCCGGCCTGCTCGCTCAGGAGCGGGAAGGTCGTGCCGCGCAACAGCGCGGGCACGTCCGCCGGGTCCGAGCCACTGACGCGCGCGATCTCCTGGATCTGTGGCGAATTCGCCGTCCAGTTCGCGCCGTCCTTGCGGTATTCGGCGTTGACGTCGCCCGTCACCTTCGCGAACGTCACAAGAAACTCCGGATGCGCCTGCGCGAAGTCATTCCGCGCAACCCACGCGAGGAACGTCGGCGCACCCCACTTGCGCACATCGGCGGAGGTCGTCAGCACCTTGCCCGTTTTCGCGATCTTTCCGAGCGCCGGGTCCCAGACGTAGGCGGCGTCGATGTCGCCGCGTTGCCACGCCGCAGCAATTTCAGGCGGCGCAAGATTGAGGATCGCGACCTGTTGCGGCGAGATATCCCAATGCTTGAGTGCGGCGAGCAGACTGTAGTGCGTCGTCGAAACGAACGGCACAGCGATCTTCTTGCCGATCAGATCTTTTGGATTGTCGATATGGCTGCCATTGCGCACGACGAGCGCCTCCGCCGAGCCGATTTCAGCCGCGATGAAGAACGTCTGCAACGGCAGGCCGCGCGTGATGCCCGCTGCCAGCGGACTGCTGCCTGTGAAGCCCACCTGCACATCCCCGGATGCCATCGCCGCGATCACTTCCGCGCCGGTCGAAAACTTCCGCCAGTTGATTTTCCAGCCGCTCGCCTTCTCGTAGCGCCCTTCCGCCTGCGCGATTTTCGATGGTTCGATGTCGGTCTGGTAACCGATCGTGACTGTCCTGTCGGCGGCAAGCGCCGAGGTGGCCAGCGTCGCAAACGACAAGGCAAGCGCGAAGCTGCGCGCGAGTTTTCCGTACATGGTCAATGCTCCCCGAAAATGAATGCGCCGGTCGGGCGCGCGATGTATCCGGCTGTTTGCAAAGCGGAGGTGTCCGCCTGCGATGTATGAATGCCTGATTGCAGTGGTGATTACCGGGCTGCCGCCCGAGCCTCGTGTGAAAACAGCACGAGGTCGATCTCGACGCGTGCATCACGGCCAAGACGCGCAACGCCGACTGTCGTACGCGACGGCAGACGTTGCGGGTCGTCGAAGTGCGCGTCGTAGACACGATTGAATGCCGCGTAGTCCGCGTCGAAATCGCGCAGATAGATGCGCACGAATACCGTGTCGCGCAGCGCGTAACCTGCGTGCGTGACGATGCGCTTCAGGTTGTCGAAACACAATTGCGCCTGCGCGGCGATATCGCCGGGCAGCGGGGCGTCGGGACGCCGTGGATCGACCGGCAACTGCCCGGTTACGTGAAGCCAGCCGTCGGCTTCCACCGCATGGCTGTAGCGCGCCGAAACCGGCGCGGGCGCCGCGGCCGCCACTGTATGAAAGATCGTCGACGACATCTGTTATATCCGCTCTGGCATGGCCTGGCCAACTTCGTGCCTGTTCGTGCTGCTACGTGCTGCGTTTGCAGCACGGTGCTGTCTGGGGTTGTTTTAACAACGATGATTCCGGAGCCAGTATATGAACGGCGTCGTGACGCTCAAAGCAACCATTCCTGACTTGCTTATCGCTGACGGAGATTTGGCGTGGCCATCGAACAGGCCGCAGAAGACTAAAGTGGGACAGCGGATTAGCCCGCGCCAGTGATCGCTGAAGTGACCGTCAGGGGTGTCGCAACAGTTCGCCGAGGCCGATCGGCCGTGAGCGCGGTTCGGGCCCAATTGCTTCTCGACGCGCCCGGAAAATCCATTTTTTGGTACTTCCCCGCCATTTCTGCGCCATAAGGATGCCCAATCTTTCCAGTTCATATCCAGCGCGGACATTGTTGGGACAGATCGAATAGTGAATTTGGAATGATCGTCTTGATCGGGGTAATGCGTTCATCCATATTTGTCGCCGTGACGACGACCCAGGGCATCGGCAAAAGCGGTGACTCGATCTTTCGATGCCCTTCGGTCATGCCCCTGCTTTCGTCCAGAAATCATTCATCTCTCGAAGACATGCCATGAAACTGACAGGAAACACCATTCTCATCACCGGCGGCGGCGCCGGCATCGGTCGCGGCCTCGCAGAAGCGCTGCACAAGCTGGGCAATCAGGTCATCATCGCTGGCCGTCGCAAGGCCGCTCTCGATGAGACTACCAGCGCCAACCCTGGCATGAAGTCGATCGAACTCGACATCACGAATCCGGAAAGCGTGACGTCTGTCGCGCGCCAGTTGATCGAGACGTATCCCGCACTGAACGTGCTGATCAATAACGCGGGCATCATGCACATCGATGATCTCAGCGCACCCGTCGACGACGCGATGATGGTGTCGACGCTCACGACCAACCTGATGGGTCCGATCCGCATGACCGGTGCGCTGGTCGAGCATCTCCAGAAGCAGAACGACGCTGCGATCCTGAACGTATCGTCGGTGCTGGGCTTCGTGCCGATGGCAATCGCGGGCGTCTATTCGTCGACGAAGGCCGCCATGCATTCGTATACGCAATCGCTGCGCTACAAGCTGAAAGATACGACGGTGCGCGTCATCGAAATCGCACCGCCGTGGGTTCAAACCGATCTACTGAACAGCAGGAATGAACCGCGTGCAATGCCGCTTGCACCGTTCATCGAACAGACGATGCATGAACTCGGCACCGACGCAGACGAAGCGCTTGTCGAGATCGCGCGTCCGATGCGCAACAACGCGGGCCCGAACGAAGCCGCATTTGTCACGCAGTTCAACGATATGTTCGCGGAAGGTTAAGCGAGCGCGCGACCGGACGGAATGTATGCAACAGTAGATACGTTCTGCCCGGCATCCGGACTTCCAGCAGGTGATTCGATGACTGAGCAATCCGGCCCATCCCTTCCCGCCGCAACTCTCGTCGCTCCAGTCCGCGTCGGCCTCGTCGGTGTCGGCAACTGGGCGCAACATGGACACGTCCGTGTGCTGAGCCTGCTGCCGCAGTACGAACTGACCGCCGTCTACAGCCAGCGGCGCGAAGCCGCCGCATCGGTCGCCGAACGTTACGGCTTCAAATATGTGGTGAACTCGCTAACCGAACTGGTCGAGCATCCGGAAGTCGACCTTGTGATCGTTCTGACGACGGCACCGCAACACGAAGAAGGTATCCGCGCCGCCATCGCCGCGAAGAAGAACGTCTATAGCGAGTGGCCGCTGACGCCCGCCGTCGAGACTTCGCAGGCGTTGATCGAACTCGCGAAAGAGGCTGGCGTGCGTCATGTGGTGGGTCTTCAGCGACGCCTCGCGCCTCACAACCGCTATGTTCGCGACCTGCTCGCGCAAGGCTATGTGGGCAAGCTTCGCTCCGTGCGCATTCACGTGAGCATGGACTACTTCCAGTCGCTGCGTTCGAATTCGCTGCGGTGGACCGTGCCTCCTGAAAACTTTTCGAGCGTGATCGCGATCTACGCAGGGCATTTCCTCGACATGCTGTTCGAAGCCACAGGCTGGCCGACCAGCGTCGCTGCACTGGCCGTCAACCAGTTCGAAACCGTCACGATCAGGGAAACCGGCGAGGTGCTGCCCACGTCGACACCGGACCAGCTCGTGCTCATCGGCAGGCTGCGTGACGGCGCCGTGGTCACGGTGCACGTTGAAGGCGGCAAGCGCAATGGGTCCGGCGTGCAGATCGATATCACCGGCACCGAAGGCGATCTTCGCATCTCGAACCGGTCCGCGTTCGGCAATGTCGGCGACGACTATGTGGTTGAAGGCGCGCACGGCGACAACCTGCCGCTCGCGACCCTGCCTGTGCCCGCTTCGTACGATCGCCTGCCGCCGTCGGACCTGCCGTCGGCCGTGCTCGAACTGGCGCAGCTATACGCCGCGTATGCGGATGACGTGCGCACAGGAACCCACTCCGCGCCGACCTTCGAGGACGCCGTGCGCATGCACAAGCTGATCAATGCAGCAGTGGAATCGACCGAAACCGGCCGGCACATCAACCTCGACTGACCAGGAACATCACATGTCGTCGCGCCAGACTTCCGCCACGTCGCGGCCCGCGTCGTCCGTTACCGCCGAAGCCGCAAGCGGATCGGGCGCGATGGAGCGTTTCGGGGCGCTCAATGTTTTCGTGCGTGCCGCGGAAACGCGGAGCTTCACGGAAGCCGGGCGGCAGCTCGGCATCTCTGCTTCCGCCGTCGGCAAGGCGATCTCACGGCTCGAAACGCGGCTCAACGTACGCCTCTTCCACCGAAGCACACGCAGCATCGCGTTGACACCCGAAGGAGCGATCTTCCTGAAGCGCTGTCAACGCATCGTCGAGGAGATCGAGTCCGCGGAGGCCGAGCTGGCGCTGGCCAATTCCGCGCCACGGGGACAACTGCGCGTCAGTATGCCGATGGTCGGCACGCTTGTGATGCCGGTGATCGGCGCGTTCATGAAGGCGTATCCAGACATCACGCTCGACATCGACTTTTCCGATCGCATGGTGGACGTCATCGAAGAAGGCTTCGACGTCGTCATGCGCACGGGCGACGCAAGCGACTCGCAGCTCATCACGCGCGCAATGGGAACGTACCGGCATGTGATCGTCGGCTCTCCGCAGTACTTCGCGAAACACGGGCCGGTGACCGATCCGCATCAACTGCCGGATCACGCGTGCCTTCAGCATCGCTTTCCGACGACCGGCAAGCTGCGCCGCTGGCCGCTCAACAGCGACGGCGAGTCGCTCGATATCGACCTGCCGAACACAGCAACCGCGAGCGCCGTCGAGCCGTTGATTCATCTCGCCGAACACGGTCTCGGTCTTGCCTGCGTACCTGATTTCACTGTGCGCGCGCAGCTTGCGAGAGGCTCGCTGGTCTCCGTGCTGAATCAATACGTCGACACGCCCAGCACGTTCCGCGCGGTGTGGCCTTCCGGTCGGCAGGTGTCGCCCAAGGTGCGTGTATTCGTCGACTTCATGAGCAAATACCTTTTCCCCGCCGGGACTGAATCTGTTCGCGACCCGTCCTCATCAATGGAGTAAGGCGGCTTCGTACGCTGCATCCCATCCGCAGTACGACGGCTCGATCACAGCGGCGTTCCGCGTTAACGAGAAAAGGCCGGCGCATCCAGCAACGCTGAATGCGCCGGCCTTTTTACACGGCGGTCAGAAAACGCACCCCCTTACGCGGTCTCAGCTTCTTCCGCGAAGAACGGATAATCGGTGTACCCCACTTCCGTGCCGCCGAAGAACGTCGGACGGTCATACGGATTCAGCGGAAGCTTGAGACGCAGGCGTTCCGGCAAATCCGGATTCGCGATGAAATCGCGACCGAATGCGACGAGGTCCGCATCGCCATCCACGAGGATCGCTTCCGCCGTATCGCCCTTGAAGCCGCCTGCAACGATGATGGTGCCGTTGTAGTGCTTGCGGATCGTCTGCGCGGCGACCGGGTCCGGATTGCGGCTTTCATCGTCGAGGTAACCGGCGATGCGCGGCTCGATCAGATGCAGATACGCGAGATCGAGTTTCGCAAGCTCCGAAGCGACGTAAGTGAAGAGTCCGATCGGATCGCTATCCGACATGTCGCCAAACGAACCGCTCGGTCCAAGACGCACGGCAACCTTGTCGCTGCCCCACACCGAGATCACCGCACGTGTTGCTTCCAGCAGGAAGCGTGCGCGGTTTTCGAACGAACCGCCATACACGTCAGTGCGCTTGTTGCTGCCGTCCTGCAGGAACTGGTCGAACAGATAGCCGTTAGCCGCGTGCAGTTCGACGCCGTCGAAGCCCGCTTCGACGCCGCGCTCCGCGGCGCTGCGGAAGCGCTCGACAATGCCTGCGATCTCGTCGGTTTGCAGCGCACAGTTCGGCGTGTTCGGTACCCATCCGGCGTTCGTGTAAGCGACGCCGCCGTGCAGCACTTCCGAAGGGCCGACCGGACGGCCACCCTCCGGCTGCAATTCGGCGTTCGACTGGCGGCCAGCGTGATACAGCTGCAGGAAGATCTTGCCGCCCTTCGCGTGCACGGCATCCGTCACGAGACGCCATCCTGCGATCTGGCTGTCTTCGTACAGGCCGGGCGCGCCGAGGTAGCCGTTGCCGTTCGCGGCAGCGATGGTCGCTTCGCCGATCAGCAAGGCGCCTCGCGACGTGCGCTGCGCGTAGTACTCAGCCATCAGCGGGCCAGGCTGCGCGCCGTCTTCTGCACGCATACGGGTGAGCGGTGCGAGCACGACACGGTGCGAAATTTCGTAGGGTCCGACTTTGACGCCGGTGAAGAGTTTGGACATGGTTGCCTCAAGACTGAAGTGCTGGATAACTGTCGCCGCGGCATCGAGGTGCTCAGAAAACCGTGGGATCCGTTGCCCGTTGCTGAGTTGAAATTTACAGGCCCGGACCTCGAAGAAAAACGGCTCTACGTTCCACAGACTCTGGACCCTGGGGTCCGCAATAGGCGGAGAGCCGCGCCAGTGATGGCTCCGGCGGTGTCGCAGGATTGATCGGAGATTCTGAATAGTGTTTTCGGACAGGGATTTGTCCGGCTTCAAGACATGAAAAAAGCCAGTGACGGTTCACCGTCACTGACTTCCTTCCAACGTCACCGCGTGGGCGACATGACTTCTCGAGCACTTCCTTCAGCGTCGCGCGGCGTGTGCTGAACGTGGCTGTCAATAAACAGTCTTACCGTTGAAGCATGGCAGCCCCTTGCGCGATGGGAACGCGACATGACGCGACGTCTCACGTCACGCTTCACATCGCCGTCTTTCCACCGTTGATCCGGACGATCTCGCCCGTCATGAAGCTCGCCTTCGCGGACGCGACGAAAACGATCGCATCGGCGATCTCTTCCGGTGTGCCAGCGCGCTTGAGCGGCACGTTGGCGAGGAACTGGGCGCGTCGCTCCTCAGCGCCGATCAGCCGCTTCAGCATCGCGGTTTCCACGGGACCGGGGGCGACGGCATTGACGCGCACGCCGAACGCAGCCGCTTCGAGTGCCGCAGACTTTGTCAGCCCTTCGACTGCATGTTTGCTGGCCACGTACAGCGACGCGTTCGCGGCGCCGCGTGCGCCCATCGTGGAAGAAATGTTGACGATGCTACCGCTGCCCTGTTTCGACATCGCCCTCAGTTCGTACTTCATGCTGAGCAGCGTACCGAGCACATTCGTATCGAAGACGGCAGCGTAGCGTTCGGGCGTCTGATCCATGACGGCGCCCGACTCGCCTTCCGTGCCCGCGCTGTTCACGGCAATGTCAAGGCGCCCGAAGGTCGTGACGGTGAAGTCGACGAGACTTTGCACCTGGTCTTCGAACCGGACGTCGGACAGGAAAAACGCCGCTTCGGCACCGGGCGTGCGAAGTGCTTCCGCCAGCTGGCGGCCCTCTTCTTCGCGGCGCCCCGACAGGACGATACGCGCACCCTCGCGTGCAAAGGCTTCCGCGGTTGCGCGTCCAATGCCAGTCAGCGCGCCGGTAATCAGGATGACAGGACTGTTTGACATGTGCTTCCTCAGGTAAATACATCGGTCTGTGCAAAGCCCGGCGAACTCAAATATAGTGTGTTTTCGATAAAAGGACAGCGAACGGACCTGGTCTGAACGAGACTTGCAGTGTGTTCGCGTCGCTCGCCCATTCAGTCCACTGACGAGGTTCACATGAGTGCCCCTTCCTTCGACAGTCTCCCCGTCGAACTCAAGAGCGTGCAAACGCGTCCGCTATTCGTCATGCGTCTGGATGTCAAAGGGCCGGTCATCATCGGCGGGACACCGGCGTCATTCAGGCGCGTGGGTATCGTGCCGTCGGGCACGTTCGCGGGCGAACGGCTCTCCGGTACGGTGCTCGACGGCGCCAGCGACTGGCAGACGGTACGCAGCGACGGCAGCGCAACGCTCGATGTCCGCCTCGTCCTCAAGACGGATGACGACGTGCTGATCGGCATGTCGTATAAAGGTGTCCGGTCCGGGCCGCCCGGTGTCCTCGACCAGATCAATCGGGGCATTGTTGTCGATCCCGGCAGCTACTATTTCCGGATCAACCCAATCTTCGAGGTCGCCTCGCCAAAATACGACTGGCTCAACAACGTGCTCGCCATTGGCGTGGGTCACCGGTTGTCCGATGGCCCCGTCTATAGCGTCTTCGAGGTGCTTTAGGCAACAGCGCCCTCCCGAACTCGCCGGGCCGTTTGTGCAGACAGGCGGCACACCTGTCAGAACAGGTGACGAATGCCCACCTGCACGCCGGTTTCATTCTGGCCACGGTCTGGTGTCAGGAACGAACCTGTTGTGATGCTGGCCCCCGCCATCTTGAACTGGGCCGATTTATAGTTATTCAACCGCGAGATGACGCCATAGAGTCGCGTCGCTTTTGAAAGGTCGTAGTTCACAATCGCGCTCATCTGGCTTGCATCATTCCCGAGCGACGAGCTGTCCTTGATGTAGGCATAGCCGGCACCGACGGCGAGGAAAGGACTGAACCGGTAATCGGCAGATAGCGACCAGGTGCTGTGATAATCGCCACGCGTGTTGCCTACCGGACCGATCGCCGGGTCATATTTCCCCGCTGGATTCGTCAACGCGTTCCCTGTCGTGGCGGAAATCACGTCGTTGGCCCTGAAAAAGCCGAGATAGATCTTTCCCCAGCCATAATCAAAGTTTCCGCCCGCCATGATTTCCTGAACACGGTTAGTGTTTGTGGCGTTGGCTGCATTCAGGTATGCCAGCGCGAGATAAACCGGACCCTGGGTCGTTTGCACTCCAACCTGGTAGACGGCATTTCCCGCCAGCGTCCCGGGTTGCCCCCCGACCGAATAGTGAGCTTCGAGCTGGGTGCCCAGCACTCTCGGAGAGATGTAGCTGATGTCGCTATCGACACGGGCCTGCCAGTTGGCGAAATTGTTATAGCCGGATCCATACGTTGCGGCACTGAACGCATCGAGATTTCCGCTCCACGCGAACATGGGCGTATTCTGGCGGCCGAACCTCACTTCGCCGTAAGGCGCCGCGACGCCGACCCACGCCTGCCGGTCGAAAAACCGGTACGGATTCTGCTGCTTGCCCGTCCCGGGATCAAACCCGTTCTCCAGAACAAACGTGGTGCGGTATCCTCCGCCAAGATCTTCCGATCCGCGCAGCCCCCAACGGCTTGTGAGTTCGCCGTTGTTCCCAAGCACATACAGAGACGTATTCTTCCCTCCTACTTTCGCCGACTGATAGCCCGCGAAGACGTCCATGATCCCGTACATCGTCAGCGATGACTGCGCGTGCGCCTCCCCTGCACCCATCGCTCCAATAGCTACCGTCATCAGTAGTACTTTGTTTTTAGATTTCGATTTTTTCACCTTGTCTCCTGTCGTTAACCCAATCTGTTCAAAACCGGCAGCGTCAGTGCGCCGATTCCGGAGCCAGCAGTCTCTTCACGATCAGTGCGAGTGGAACGGTAAAGCAGAAATGGGACATGAATCCGCCAATGATCACAGCGGGGTCGTAATAATTGGGGTGATTGTCGGACACGATCATGATCGCCACATGCATTACGATCCACGCGAGGACGGCGTAAAACAATGCGACGAAAGTCGCTTCATATCCGCGTCGGCGGAAATACGGCCAGATCATGGCGAACAGGACACCCCACGCAATCGCGAAACAAAAGTGAATGCCTGTACCGACGAAATACGCCCATACACCGATCGACTCCTGCACCGCCTTGCCGAACACGAGGCCCGTCGCGTTGCGTGGAATGCCGGCTAAGGGCATCAGGTGCTGCGCCCCCACCCACACAAGAGCCTCGTAAATCCAGATGATCACCGCGCCGGCCAATCCGCCGGCCACTCCGGCGCGCAAGATTGCCTTGCGACCCGGCTTGTCCAGAACACCAGACGCCAAACCGTTATTGAGCTCACTCCCGCTCACGCTGAAATTGCCACCCATGTCTGCTCTCCTCGAAAAAAACTTATATGGTGGATGTCATGCCGCGGACGATCCACACCATTGCGCGCACAACTTCCTTTGCGGGCTCACGCGTCGGCCATCGGACTGGTAATGAACCGGAGCGCGAGGCGGTTCATGACGATGGCCACAGCGGCGATGATTGCCGGAACAGCGAGCACGGAAAATACGGTCGAAAAACTGAAGCCAAGGGACAGCAATGCACCGCCGACGAGTGAGCCAAGAATGCCGCCGAGCCGGCCGAACCCAAGCATCCAGCTCACGCCCGTTGCCCGGGCGCGGGTCGGATAGCAACTCGGCGCAAGCGCGTTCAGACCTGTCTGCGCGCCGCTCATGAAGAATCCGGCGCATGCCACGAGGACAGGAAGCAGGTCCGACTTGAGCGTTCCCATTCCCAGCGCAAAGATGAATACCCCTCCAAGCAGATAGGACGCTCCGATCACTGCATTGCGATCCATACGGTCCATGGCAAACCCGACCGCGATCGCGCCCACCGTACCGCCAAGCTGGAACATTCCGGTGATCGCCGCCGCGCGCTCTACCGGCAAACCTGCATCCTTGATCAGCGTCGGGAGCCAGCCGGTCAGCAGATAGATGATCAGCAGTCCCATGAAGTACGTGAGCCAAAGCATGAGCGTACTGAGCGCATAACCATCCGCGAACAGCATCCGGACTGGCGTCTTGACAGAAATCGTCGGTTCCGGCGCGGTAAATCTCACGTCGCGATCGAAGGCGTGACCACACACCCGCCCCAGGGTCGCTGCGATCCGGGAGGTTCCAACGCTGCGCACGAGCATCAGTCGGGCAGACTCAGGGAGCAGCCACAGAAGCAATGGCACCGTCACGAGCGGCAGGATGCCGCCGAACATGAACACGGCGCGCCAGCCGAAATGCGGAATCAGCGCAGCTGCAATAAAACCGCCAGCACCCGATCCAAAATTGAAGCCCGTGAACATGATCGTCAAAAGCAGCGACCGGCTTCGCGTCGGCACGTATTCCGACAGCAGCGTAGTCGAATTCGGCATCGCAGCGCCAAGCCCGAGGCCGGTCAGAAAGCGCAGTACGATCAGTTGACTGGGCGATTCGGCAAATGCGCAGAGCAGGCTGAAGAGGCCAAAGCAGAATACCGATCCGATCAGCACTTTCTTGCGCCCCACGCGGTCGGCAGCGGGCCCGGCGACGAGCGCGCCGATCGCCAGCCCGACCATTGCTGCACTCATCACAGGACCGAACGCAGCACGGCTCACGCTCCAGTCATGCATGATGACAGGCGCCACGAAGCCCATTACGGCAGTGTCGAGGCCGTCCATCGTGACGATCAGAAAACATAGGGCGAGTACCAGCCACTGATAAGCTGACATCTTGCGCGCGTCGATGAACGCCTTGATGTCGACTGATTCTGCAGGTTTCATGCGTGTCTCCAGACAAAAGATTCCCCGCCCCGGGTTCTGTCGACTCCGGGGTCATATTTCCATGCAAAAGAGAGGCGCCTGCGTGCTATACCGGGCGGCTCATCACATCAGACCGCCTCGGGCACCCTGCGCGTCTTGAGAAACGCTTCGAGCGTCTCCCCCCGCATGCTGGCGTACATGCCCAGATTCGTTACCTTCACCACGCGCGCGAATTTCTCGAGCACGAAGAAGCACACTCCGTAGCGAATCAGGCCAAGCCAGTCTGCGTTGTCCACCAGTGCCCGCTCCTCATCGGTCAGGCTGGCTGCGTCGTACGCCGATGCGCGGCTTTCGAGCCACAGCGCGCGCGCCGACGGCTCGCGCATCTGCCAGAAAAAGCGGTTTAACCGCATCGCCTTGATGCTCTGGCGAATATCGAATGGATAGGTACCGGTCAATTCCTCGACACCTGTCAGTTGAGGGTTCATTGCGTCACCTCGTCCTCATAGATCGTCACCGCCATCGCGGTGCTCGTCGCGAGATAGTAGTTGCGATGGAGTTCGCGGATCCGCGGTCCCAGTGCTCCGCGCATCGCGAGCCACATAATGGTTTCGACGCTTTCTGCTCCGCCAAGCCGCACATAGTCGACATGCTTCATCGCCGCGAGGCGCTGCGGATCACGGACGATCAGATCAAGGAACTCCATGTCCCAGTCTGTATTGTTGAAGCCACTACGCTCGCCGTGAACCTGATGGGAAAGACCCCCGGTGCCGACCACCACGACGTCCAGATCCTGCTCGAACGACTCGATTGCGCGGCGCAGGGCCTGGCCGAGGCGGTAGCAACGGTTCGCCGTGGGCAGCGGATATTGCAGGACGTTGACCTCCATCGGCACCAGCGACATCGGCCAGCCGCCCTCATGCGGCAACATCAGTGATAGCGGCGAATTGCAGCCATGGTCGAGTGGACGGTCCTGGAAAATCGTGAGATCGAATTCGTCGGAGACCAGTTGCTCCGCGATGTGAATCGCGAGATCCGGATGACCCGCGATGTCAGGCAGCGGACGCTTGCCTGCCCCCTCGTCGGCAAACTCATGATTGGGAGAGACGCCCAGTGCGAATGTCGGATAACAGTCGAAGAAGAAACTGTTTGCGTGATCGTTATAGAACATCACCATCACATCTGGCTTGCGCTCCGCAAGCCACTTCGCCACGGGTTCGTAGCCTCTGAAGAGAGGCGCCCATGCCGGATCGTTCTGCTTGCCCTTGTCGTACGCCATGCCTATCGTGGGCACATGTGACGTGCCGATCCCGCCTATGATCCTTGCCATTTCGATGCCTTCCGTTGCTTCAGCCCGCGTTCTTCGAGCGCGCAAATTGAATAAGTTGCCTCCGCCGCCCGCTTGCGAAGAACGACCCGTTGGGATACGAAGATATTAAAACCCGCGCCTTACCGAAAGTACGGGTAAAACCTGATCCACCCCGGAATATCCGGTATTTATTGGGCATTCCGGATTCCCGGGCTGGAACAGAGGCCGCTGGAAGCCGCGCCGCATAAAGGCCCGTTGGTATCCCGTGCTTTCTATGGGACGTATCTTTCGAGCTGACTGATTCAGGTAGCCATAACTGGATTAGATGGCAAAAAAACGAAGTCGCAAGCTCGCCTGCGCGCGGGATGCGACACTTCACATGTCGCTATACTTCTGGCAACAGAGACAGATAGACATGAACGAGACCACACAGCAGGCAATAGTTCAGACACTGCGCGAAAAGATACTTGCCGGTGAGATGGAACCGGGGCAGCGCCTCGTGGAAGCGCAGGTCGCGCAATGGCTCGGCGTGTCACGCACGCCGCTGCGTTATGCGCTCAGCGTGCTGTCGTCGGAAGGGCTGCTTGAACGGTCAGGCGCGCGAGGGTACGTCGTGCGCCGGTTCAGCGTAAGCGATGTCCTGGATGCGATCGACGTGCGCGGTGTGCTCGAAGGGCTCGCCGCCCGCTCCGTTGCGGAACGGCGAGTCGATGCCGCACTCGCGCGTTCGCTCGAAGAATGCCTGCGCGAAGGCGACGCGATTTTTGAGGCCGGTTACCTGCGCGAAGGCGACGAAACGCGATACGCGTCGATGAATGGACGCTTCCATGCGCTTATCGTCGATGCCGCGCAGAATTCCGCAGTCAGCGCCGCGCTCAGGCTGAACGACAAGGTCCCGTTCGTCTCGCCGCTTACAGTCGTCTTCGATGAAACTGCAAGAGAGCGACAGTTCATGATGTTGATGTATGCCCACCGTCAGCATCATGCGATCGTGGGAGCGCTCCTGAATGGCGAAGGCGCGCGAGTGGAAGCATTAATGAAGGAACATACGCATATTTCGAAAGAAAGCCTCAACCTCTCCTCTCCCCGACTCCATCTGATTGCTGGGGCGGCATAAAGCCGGTCAAGTGCCCGGCTGGTCATCGCGCTCCTTCACGACACCTTTATCTGTGAGCAACACCGAACTCCTCAACCTCGCGCATCTGCGTGCGTTCAAACTTGTCGCCGATACGGGCAGCGCGACGCGAGCCGCCGTGGAGCTCTTCCGCGCACAGTCCGCCGTCACGCGTTCCGTGCAGGAGCTCGAGAGAGCGCTCGGCGAGCCGCTTTTCGAGCGCAAGCCGTCCGGCATGATGCTCACGCCGACTGGCCGCGCCGTTTTTGAGCGATGCGAGCGGATCTTTGCCGAGCTGGGAGAACTGGCTCATTGGTGCGCGGCACGACAGGCGCGCCGACGCGCGCTTGTGGAAGGCGCGCTGCCCGCCTATCTGCTCAATACGCGACGGCTTCAGATATTCGTTTCGCTCGCTCGCCATCGGCATATGCCGACCGCTGCGAACGCCTTTGGCATCAGCCAGCCAGCTGTGAGCAGCGCCATGCGCGTTCTCGAAAGCGGGTCAGGTCTGCGCCTCTTCCATCGCAGCGCGCGCGGGATTCTGCTCACTACCGAGGGCGAATCCTTCCTGCTGCATGTGCGTCGAGCGTTGAACGAATTGCGCCATGTCCCGGACGACATTGCCGCGCTGCACGGAAATATCCAGGGTGCGGTGACCGTCGGCGCGCTGCCGCTAGGCCGGACACTGCTCCTTCCCTACGCGATTGCCCGCATGAACGCGCGGCATCCCGGTGTGCGCGTGGTGACGGATGAGAGTGCATACGAAACGCTTGTCGCCGGGCTGCGCGCGGGCGACATCGATTTCATCCTGGGTGCGTTGCGGGACAACGACGCAACGAGCGGCTTGCAGAATGAGCAGCTGATGTCGGAAGACATGGTCGTGCTGGCCCGACGTAACCATCCGCTTGCGAACGCGCGTGGACTGACGATCGCGGACTTGCGCAATGCGCGCTGGATTCTGCCTCGCACTCACGCTCCCGCACGCGGTCTTTTCGAAGCGCAGTTTCGGCGTGTCAAGCTAAAGCCGCCCATGCCCGCAGTCGAAACCGCGGACCTCGCGATCATTCGGGGATTGCTGTTGGGCACAGACATGGTGGCGGCTCTCTCCGCGCAGCAGCTGTATCACGAATGCGAGTCTGGCCAGCTGACTGTCCTCGACGTTGCGTTGCATAACACGCAACGCGATATCGGGCTCACAGTGCGTGCGGAAGGCACGCCCTCTCCCGCAGCACGCGCGTTAATCGATGCGATCCGGCTGGCAGTAGCCGACGTTGCGCGCGCAACGCAAACCGCCGGTCATTGACCCCGACCAGCAATACGGCGTCGGACGCTGTCGTCCGGGACGCCGCCCGCCTCACCGAACCCAGGAAACGCGACGTGCGCTGAGGCAATCACGCGCCCTCTCGCCACACGGACGCGGGAATACCCACGACCCCATCGAACAGCCATCTGGCGGTGCGAAGCAGCGCTGCGCCCAGCACTTCAGGCTTCCCTGGATCGCCACCGAGCGCAAGCTCCACCGTGAACTCTCCGGTCGGATGTTCGACAGAAACCTGCCGATGGGCTCCGTCAGCACTCACGACGGCGAGACCCTCGCACACAGTGCCGGACAGCACGGCCGCCGTCGCGACGCTCACGGCGCCCAACACGCCGATCGATGCATGGCATCGGTGCGGAATAAAGCTGCGCGTGCAAATCGCGCCGTTGTTGCGCGGCGCTGCAACCAGGCACATCTTCGGCACCGTGCGCGCGCTCACGTCGCCGAGATTCATCAGCGGCCCGACGGCAAGACGAATCGCTTCGATGCGCGACTTCAATTCAACGTCGGCGTCGAGCTGCTCCCGCGTCTCGTATCCGGTGCGCTCCAGATCGCGTGCGCGGATCAGCACGAGCGGCATGCCGTTATCGATGCAGGTCACGTCGACACCCTTGATCGTGTCCATGAGACGACCGGTCGGCAGAAGCGCACCGCAGGTCGAGCCTGCGGTATTGCGAAACTCAAGCGGAATCGCGGCAGCGGTGCCGGGCACGCCGTCGATCCTGGCGTCGCCTTCGTACATCACCCGGCCGCCGGGCGTCGACACGGTTGCTACTGCGATCTGCCCGGTGTTCACCATATGGATCGAGACCTGCGTACTGCCCCGACGCGCGTCGACGAGTCCGCGCTCGATCGCGAAAGGACCGACGCCCGCCAGAATGTTGCCGCAGTTCTGCCCGAAGTCGACCCGGGCCTCGTTCACCACGACCTGGGCGAACAGGTAGTCGACGTCGGCGTCGCTACGTGTAGAGCGCGACACGATCGCAACCTTGCTCGTCAAAGGATCGGCTCCGCCGATACCATCGATCTGGCGCGGGTCGGGAGACCCCATCACGGCAAGCAGCACGCGATCGCGCGCGGCGGGATCGGCAGGCAGGTCCGAGGCGAGAAAATAAGCGCCTTTCGACGTGCCACCGCGCATCATCATGCACGGAATGCGGGTCTGACTGCTGAGTGCGGACATAGGTCTTGTCCTTCCGTCAAACGTCCGCTGCCGACGCGACGTAGTGCAGGCCCTTTTCAGCAAGACGTTCGCGCATCGCATAGTAGTCGAGCCCAGGCGTGCCGCCAGCGAGCACCGCGCGCGTTTTCTCTTCCCTGGCCATACGCGCCTGTGACGCCTCGGCCACGCGTTGCACCGTGTGCAGCGGGACCACCACGACGCCATCGTCATCGGCCACGATCACGTCGCCTGGATGCACGATCTGCTGTGCGCACACCACCGGAATGTTGACCGAACCGAGTGTCTCCTTGACTGTGCCCTGTGCGGAAACCGCCTTCGACCAGACCGGAAAATTCATTGCTTCCAGCGCGCGCAGATCGCGACACCCGGCATCGATGATGAGACCCCGCACACCGCGCGCCGCAAGCGAGGTCGCCAGCAATTCGCCGAAGTAACCGTCCTCGCAGGGAGATGTGGGCGCGACGACCAGCACGTCGCCCTCACGACACTGCTCGACTGCAACGTGCAACATCCAGTTGTCAGACGGCGGCACGAGCACTGTGACGGCAGAGCCGGCAATCGCTGCCCCCCGATAGATCGGACGCATATACGAGGCCAGCAGACCCAGCCGGCTTTGCGCTTCGTGCACGGTCGCAACGCCTGCCCGCAGGAGTACCGCTACGTCACGCGCATCGGCGCGCGGAATATCAGTCACCACCACACCGCGTCTCATGCCAGGTCTCCCGTCACTGCGGGCGTCATGCGCATATAGCCTTCAGCGTATCTGATGTCGAGCGCCGCCGTAATGCCGATGTTGCGTTTGGCCTGCACGCCGCGCTGCAGTGCAACCCGCGTGTAGTAGTCCCACAGGTGCTCCTGTCCGGCCATGCATTCGATTGCGCGTCGCTTGATGTCCCACACCCCGGTGATGTCGAGGAACGTATTGGGTATCCACTCGCACTGTTCGGTCTGGTGTGGCTCGAATGCGTACACCGGCGGTGCGCCGATGATCTTCTGCCCGGGATGATGGCCCTCGGCCTGTGCGATGATTCGCGCTTCCTGCGCGACATGCATCGCGAGCGGATGATCGAAATTGTAGGGGTCCTTTGACGAGTGACTCAGCACGAACGCCGGCTGCACATCCCGGTATACGTCGACGAGGCGCAACAGCGCTTCGTCCGGCACGCGCAACGGATAATCGCCGAGATCGAAGAATTCCACCTCGGCCCCGAGGATTTCCGCAGCCTGCTCTGCTTCGTCACGACGTGCCGCCTTGACCTTCTCGACGGTCATCTCACCCTTGCGCCAAAGCTTCGCCGACTCGCCACGCTCACCAAAGGACAGACACACCACCTTGGCCCGGTATCCGTTCTTTTTGTGCAGCGCGATAGCGCCACCTGCGCGCCATACAAAGTCGGCGCTGTGTGCGCTCACCACCAGCATCGATTTTTCTGCCATTTTCAGCTCACTGTTGTTCCGTCATTACCAGAGCCAATTGTAGGACTCAAGGCAGTTACCAGATCAACGAATCAGCCCTATGACGCCATCGAATTTGCTTATCGGGCGAGATCTCCCACCTATGACATTGCGACGTCCCCCAAACGGTTGAACGTCGTCATTCGCTTCATGCCTCTCGAATGCCTCCTCCACTCAGGCCGCTTCGTCTGCCTCGATCCCGCGCAGAATCCGGCGCGCATGTGACACATCACGATTCATGTGCCGCGCCGTCTCGAACAGTTCCGCGAGCCAGTCGATGAACGCACGCACGCGCGGCGGCACGCTGCGATGACGCAGATACGCCACCGATACCGGCATCGGCGCGGGCCTGTGGTGCGGCAGCACTTCACGGAGCCGCCCGGAGTCGAGGTACGGCTGCGCGAGCGCCCGCGGAGGCTGGATCAGCCCGAGCCCGCGCAGTCCACATTCGAGATACGCATGCTCGTCGCTGACCTGAACGAAGCCCCCAAGCGGTACGTTGACCGTGCCGCCGTCGACCTGAAAATCGAAGTCTGCCGCGCGCCCGGTCTGCGCGCGCATGCAATTCACCGCAACGTGACCGGTCAGCTCGTCGAGCCGCTGCGGCATGCCGTGCCGCGCGAGATAGAGCACGCTCGCACAGGTCACATGCTCGAGCGCGCCGAGGGGGCGGGCCGCAAGGCCCGAATCCGGCAACGCGCCAGTCACGATGCAGCAATCGATCGCTTCGCCGACGAGGTCGACCTGCCGGTTACTGACGCCGAACGCGAGCTCGATATGCTCGTAGCGCGCGTGAAAGTCGTCGAGCGCCGGCAATACGATCGCGTTCGCGACCGCTGCCGGCATCTCGACGCGCAGCCGGCCGCGCGGCTGATTGTGCGGATGCCGCAGGCTCGCCTCGATGTCGTCGATGTCGGCGAGAATCTGCACGCAACGTTCGTAATATGCGGCGCCCTCGGCAGTCAGGTTGAGCCGGCGCGTGGTGCGCACGAGCAGATGGATGCCGAGCATTGCCTCGAGGCTCTGCACCAGCGTTGTCGCGCTTGTGCGCGGAATTCCGAGCGACTGCGCAGCGCGGGTAAAGCTGTTGGTGTCGACGATGCGCACGAACGTCCGCATCGCCATGATGCGGTCCATCACGGGCGCTTCTCCTGTGGATTTCAAGGCACCGCGCGCGCTGCCGGCTCGCAATGTCGATGCCTGCTGGCAACGTTTGCATCTTAGGCGCCGCCACCGTGGCCGGGTATATCCGGGGCCCCGCCATATTTGTCTGGTGCTCCTGCGCGAGCGCACCGACCGCCGCGTGCCGGGGCTGGCTTCCATACACTTAACCAATAGGTTAACTATAGAAGTTCACCCCATGAAGTCAAGCAGGGTCATGGAAATTTTTTGGGGGTCGTGCCGGCAGATGCAATCGTCGGACTACGGGCGGATGGCACGCCTCGCAGCCGGAGCGCAACATTGCCGGATTGTAATCATGCCAGGCAGCGCTTGCCGTTATGATTGACGGATAACCGGCGACCGGAGTGCGACGATGCGAATCCTGATCATCGAAGATGAACTCAAGACCAGTGCGTACCTGAAAAAAGGACTGGAGGAATCCGGTTATTCCGTCGATGTCGCCAACGATGGTCCGCACGGCCTGATCCTCGCCCAGGAAGAAGAGTACGAGGTCATCGTGCTCGATGTGATGCTGCCGGGCATGGACGGCTGGACCATCGTCAAGACGCTGCGCGCCACGCGCACCACGCCCGTCCTGTTTCTGACCGCGCGCGACGACGTCAACGACCGCGTCCGCGGCCTCGAACTCGGCGCGGACGACTACCTCGTCAAGCCCTTTGCCTTTGTCGAACTGCTGGCGCGCGTGCGTACGCTTGCGCGTCGCGGACCGCCGCGCGAAAGCGAACTGATCAAGGTCGCTGACCTCGAAATGGATATCAACCGCCGGCGCGTGAAGCGCGGCGACACGCGCATCGATCTCACGCCGCGGGAATTCGCGCTGCTGCATCTGCTCGCACGACGTCACGGTGAAGTGCTGAGCCGCACGCAGATCGCCTCCTACGTGTGGGACATGAACTTCGACAGCGACACGAATGTGGTGGAAGTCGCGATCCGCCGGCTGCGCACCAAGATCGATGACAACTTCCCTGTGAAGCTGATCCAGACCGTGCGCGGCGTGGGTTACGTGCTCGAACCGAAGGAAGTGGGTTGATGCGCGCACGCTCGCTCACCACGACGCTCGCGCTCGCGTTCGGTGGCACGACACTCGCGGTGTTCGTGCTGGTCGGCACCTTCGTGTATATCGCGCTCTCCCATCAGATCAAGGCACAGGACGATCTGGACATCGTGCTGGCCGCACGTCACGCGCGCCGGCTCGCGCAGGAGATCGAAACGTCACGTGGCATCGACGAGCACGCCGAGCGGCTGACCAGCATCGTGCTCGGCAACGAGGCGATGTCGATGGAGGTCGACGATGCGGGCGGACGGCGGCTGGTCGAACATAACATCGCGGGCGCGCTGGGCGCGTCAGCGGCGGCAGCGAGCAGCGCTCCGCCGCCCGGCATCACGCGCGTGCCGGCTTCGGCGCGCATCACCGAAGGGGCGATCGCCGAATGGCGCACGCCCAGCGGCGCGCCGGTTCGCGGCATCCTCGCGGACGTGATGCTGCACGACGGCGAACTGGCGACGGTGCTCGTCGCGCGTAACATGAGCGACCGCTGGCTGCTGCTCGACCGTTATCGCGACAAGCTGCACATCGCCGGCGCCGCGGGCGTCGTACTGGCGTTCCTGCTGGGCTATCTGCTGATCCGCACGTTGTTGCGGCCGTTGCGCGACATCGCCAGCAGTACAGGACGCGTGACCGTCGACCGGCTGCATACGCGGATTGCCGTGACGCGCGTGCCGCAGGAACTGGAAACCCTCGTGGCGTCGCTGAACGCGATGCTGGAGCGGCTCGACACCGGCTTTCAACGCCTGTCCGGTTTCACCGCCGACCTCGCTCACGACATGCGCACGCCGCTAGGCAACATGCGCGGCGCGACCGAAGTGGCGCTCGCGCGCCCACGTTCGAGCGACGAATACCAGACGCTGCTCGAATCGAACCTCGAAGAATGCGACCGCCTGTCGCGGATGATCGAAAACGTGCTGTTTCTCGCGCGCGCCGAGCATCCGCAATTCGTCAAACACATGCGCGAATTCGACGCCGGCCAGGAACTGACGCGTATCGCCGAATATTTCGAGGGACTCGCCGAAGATGCCGGCGTGACCATGCGCATGACCGGCGGCTGCAAGTTGAGCGCCGATCCCGAACTCTTCCGGCGCGCCGTCAGCAACCTGCTCGCGAACGCCATGCGTTACACGCCACGCGGCGGCTTGATCACGCTGGACGCGACCGACGCCGGTGAAGGCGTACGCGTGACGATTGCGAACCAGGGCACGCCGATCGCCGCGGAACATCTCGAACGCATCTTCGACCGCTTCTATCGGGTCGATCCGTCGCGCAGCACGTTGCCTTCGTCCGAAGGCGCGGCGGGTACGAGCGGGTCGACCGGGCTCGGCCTCGCGATCGTCCGCACGATCATGGAACTGCACGGCGGCACCGTGCACGCGGAGAGCGACGCGCAGGGCACGCGGTTCATCCTGCAGTTCCGGCGCGGTTGACCGCCGATGCGGTGGCCGGTTGTTCACCGTTCCACGAACCACCGAGCGCTTTTAGCAACAGAACACTCGCGTCCATCTGGCGTGCGGCGATCTGGTCCGCGGTGCGTTGATTCGTCAACGCGATGGTCTGCGCGGTCACGACGTCGAGATAGCTGACGGCGCCGGCCTGGTACCGGTTCGTCGTCAGTTTCAGCGACAGGTCGGCAGCGGACGTGGCGCGCTGCTGACTCGTGGCTTCGTTCGCGAGCGTGTGCAGCGCGGAAAGGTTGTCCTCCACCTGCTGGAACGCGACCAGCACGGTCTGCCGGTAGTCCGCGACCGAGCCATCGTATTGCGCAGTCGCGTTATGCAGCGTCGCATCGCGCCGACCGCCGTCGAACAGCGTGCCCACCAGTTGAGGCCCCAGCGACCAGAACAGACTCGGCGCACTGAGCCACGGCGCGAAAAACGTGCTTTCAAGACCGGCAGTCGCGGACAGCACAAGATCGGGAAAGAACGCTGCGTGCGCTTCGCCGATCTGCGCATTTGCCGCGGCTACGCGTCGCTCCGCCGCGGCGATGTCGGGCCGTCGCTCAAGTAACTGCGACGGCAGGCCGACCGGAATATCCGGCGTCGTGAACGATTGCACCTTCGGCGGTAGCGAAAACGTCGATGCCGGTTCGCCGACCAGCGTGGCAATCGCATGCTGCAACTGCGCACGCGTGACATCGATATCCGAATCCTGCGTGCGGGTGGCTTCGAGTTGCGTTTCGGCCTGCGCGACCGCGGATGCATCGATCGCGCCACTGCGCAGCTGTTGCTGCAACAGCTGCAGCGCTGCGCTGTATGCGCTCACTGTGTCGTCGAGCAGTTTCTTCTGCGTATCGAGCGAGCGCAGGTCGAAGTAATCGGTGGCGAGATCGGCGCTCATCGACAGGCGCACGGCTTCGAGATCCGCCGCGCTCGCCTCCGCGTTCGCCTGCGCGCCGGTGACGGCATCGCGCACGCGGCCGAACAGATCAGGCTCCCAGCTCGCCGTCACGCCCGCCGAATAGTCGGGCACGGTCTTGCCCGCGAGCGCGCGGTCCACCAGATTCTGCGACGTGCGCGAGCGGCTCTGCGCGAGTCCGGCGGTAATCGTCGGGAAAAAACCCGAGCGCTGATAGTCGATCATCGACCGCGCCTGCTGCAATTGCGCGACCGCTTTTTTAACGGTCTGGTTCGAGACGTCGATGCGTGCTTCGAGCTGGTTCAGCTCGGGGTCGTTGAAGACTGTCCACCATGCGCCACGCGGCTGGCCGTCGGCCGGCGCGGCGACGGCCCAGCCGGGGGTGGTCGCCGCAGCGGTCGCGCCGGCGTAGTGCGCAGGAACGTCGACCGCAGGGGCCTTATAGGGCGGCAGCGTCGAGCATGCCGCGAGGGTGCCCGCCAGCGCGATCGCCAGAGCGCCAGGCAGTCGTGGGCGAGTTCGGGACGGATGTGTGCGGAACATGGATGAATCCTCAGGGCAATAGCGCATCAACCGTGCGCGGCCGAAGCGATCTGGACGGTCTGGCCCGCGCTGATTGCATCGCCCGGGTTGTCGATCACGCGATCCGTCGCCGACAGGCCCGATGTAATTTCGACATGGGTGCCGAAGTCGCGGCCGATATGAACCGTCTTCAGCACTGTCCTGTTGCTACTGTCGACCACGGCGATCGTCACGCCATCCGGCCGGAACAGCAGCGCGCTGACAGGCAGTTCGAGCGCGGGCGTCGACGTCTGCAACTGCAGATGCACCTGCGCATACGCGCCTGGCAACAGCGAGCCATCATGGTTGTCGACATCGACTTCCGTACGCAGCGTGCGGCTGACCGGATCGATCGCACCCGCGCTGCGCGCCACATGTGCCACGAAATGTCTGCCGGGATACTGCTGCGCCGTCAGGTACACGGCCGATCCCGGCGTGACATACGCCGAATCGTTCTGCGGGACGTCGACATAGACGCGCAATGTGTCCGTCTGTGCGATGTGGAAGAGTTCACCCGACATGCCCGCTGTGCCCGGCGTGCCACCCGCCGTCACGAGCGCGCCGACGTCGACATTGCGCGCGGTCACCACGCCGTCGAACGGTGCGGTGAGCTTTTCGTACGACACCAGCTCGGCCAGGTGCGTGACGTTCGCCTCTGCGGCAGCAAGCATCGCGCGGCGTGCCTCCATATCGCTAACTTTCGTATCGGTGTCCTGTTGCGAAACGGACTGCGTCGACAGCATCTCCTGCCAGCGCTTCGCGGTGCCCTGCGCGTAGTCGAAGTTCGCCCGCGCGGTGGCGGCATCGGCGCGCGCCTGGCGCAGTTGCGCATCGAGTTCGGGCGCATCGATTGTGGCGAGCGACTGTCCCGCCTTCACGTGCGTGCCGATATCCGTCGTCCAGTGCGCAAGATAGCCGCTCGTGCGGGCATAGATCGACGCTTCCGCAAATGCCATCACGGAGCCAGGCAGCAACAGTTCCTGACCGCCCGGCGCCGCTTTCGGTGCAATCACGGCAACATTGAGCACGCGCTGCGCGTCGGTCTGCCGCGTCAGCGCGGCGCTCGCGTGAAGACGCGGCACGATGCCGATGGTCAGCAACGCACCGGCGACAACGGCGAGCGCGAGCGGCGCAATGTACCGGCGCTTTCGGGTGCGTGCCGGTTCGCCGGTTTCAGCGTGCACGGCGGGCGCGTCGCCCGGCGGCAGGTTCGGAGGCAGGGATGAATCGTTCATGGCGGATTTTTCTCGACGAGATCAGTGGGTAGACGCGGGCGAACCGGGTTCGATGGGGCCTCGTGCGGCATCCCTTGCGGTGCGGCGCCGTTCGAGCCACGCATGCACCATCCCGAACACGACAGGCACGAAGAGCAGTGTCGACACAGTGCCGATTGCGAGACCGCCGATCACCGCACGTCCAAGCGGCGCGTTCTGCTCGCCGCCGTCGCCGAGGCCGAGCGCCATCGGCAGCATGCCGATCAGCATCGCAAGCGCCGTCATCACCACCGGGCGGAAGCGGCTGAAACCCGCTTCGAGCGCGGCCTTCAATGGCGGCTGTCCAGCGAGCAACATTTCCCGCGCGGTATTGATGACGAGAATGCTGTTTGCCGTCGCGATCCCGATACACAGGATCGTGCCGGTGAGCGCGGGGACGCTCAATGGCGTATTGGTTGCGAACAGCATCCACGCGATGCCTGCGAGCGATGCAGGCAATCCGCTGATAATCACAAGTGGGTCGAGCCACGACTGGAAATTGACGACCATCAGCAGATACACCAGCGCGACCGCGAACACGAGTCCGCTTGCGAGTCCGACGAACGAGTCTTGCATCGCCTGCACCTGACCGCGCATGACAATCGACGAACCCGGCGGCAGTTGCGCACGCGCGTCGTCGACGCGCTTCGTCACGTCACCCGCGACGCCCCCGAGATCGCGACCTTGCACCGACGCGAAAATATCCAGCACCGGCTGTACGTTGTAGTGCGAGACCACCGCCTGCTGGGTGCCGCGCGACAGCGTGCCCAGCGCGCCGAGCAGATTCTGCGGACGACCGCCGCTCGTGCCCGACGCCGCGGGTTGCGTCGATGCTGCGCCGTTCGCAGTCAACGGCACGTTCGCCAGCGCCTGCAGCGAATTCACGTCGTACTGCGGCATCTGCACCATCAACGGATAACTCACGCCATTCTTCGGGTCGAGCCAGAAATTCGGCGACGTCTGCGAACTGCCTGACAGCGCGATCAGCAGGTTTTGCGACACATCGCGTTGCAACAGGCCCGCCTGAATCGCACGCGTGCGGTCGACGTCGACGTTGATCGCGGGTTCATCGCCCGGTTGCTGAATCCGCGCATCCACGAGCCCACGCACGCCGCGTAGTTGCGCGAGCAACCTGTTCGCCACGACGCGATTCGCATCCAGCTTGTTGCCGACGATCTGGATGTCGATCGGCGCGGGCAAACCGAAGTTGAGGATCTGGCTGACGATATCGGCGGGCAGGAACGCGAACGTCACGCCGGGGAAGGCATTCGTCAGCACATCGCGCAGCGAGGCGACGTATTGCGCCGTCGGAGGATGACCGGGCTTCAGCGAGATCATGATGTCGGCGTCTTCAGGGCCGATCGGGTCTGACGAGTCGTAGGTCAGGTTGATGCCGCTCACGGGCACGCCGATGTTATCGAGAATCGCCGCCTGCTGGTTCTGCGGAATCACCGTGCGGATACGCGCTTCCACCTGATCCGTTAGACGCGCGGTCTGCTCGATACGTGTGCCGGTCGGGGCACGCAGATGCAGACGTATTTCGCCGGTATCGACCGCCGGAAAGAAGTCGCGGCCCGCGAACGGCAGCAGCGCGAGCGACGCCACGCAGGCCAGCAGAAACGCGCCGAGAAATCGTCGACGATTGTCGATCGCCCGCGCGAGCATCCCGCGATAACCATCGCGCACCTGTTCGAAGCGCCGCTCGAATGCCGCCTGAAACCGAACGATGAAAGCAAACCGGCCGCCCTTGCTGGAGCCATCCTTCGAAGGCGCGCGCATCAGATACATCGCGAGCGTCGGCACCAGCGTGCGCGAGAAGAAGTACGACGCGCACATCGCGAACACCACGGCTTCAGCGAGCGGCACGAACAGATAGCGCGCGACGCCCGACAGCAGGAACATCGGCACGAACACGATGCAGATCGACAGCGTCGACACGAATGTCGGCACGGCGATTTCACCGGAGCCGTCGAGAATCGCGTCGTGCAGCGGCTTGCCGTTCTCCAGATGATGCGTGATGTTCTCGATCGCGACGGTCGCATCGTCGACGAGAATGCCCACCGCGAGCGCGAGGCCGCCGAGCGTCATGATGTTGATCGTCTGCCCGAGCGCCGCGAGTGCGACGAGAGACGTCAACACCGCGAGCGGAATCGAAATCGCGATGATCAGCGTCGCGCGCCAGCTGCCGAGGAACAGCAGGATCATCAGCGCGGTGAGGCACGCGGCAATCAACGCTTCGCGCGCCACGCCCTGAATCGCCGACTTGACGAACACCGACTGGTCCGACAGCGGCGTGATGTGGAGCGCCGGCGGCAGACCGGCCGCGATCTTCGGCAGCATCGCCTTCACCTGCTGGATGATCGTGAGCGTCGAGGTCGCGCCCGATTTCTCGATGGTCAGCAGTGCCGCGCGCTTGCCGTCGCTACGCACGATGTTCGTCTGCGGCGCGTAGCCGTCGCGCACGTGCGCGACGTCGCGGATATACACGACGCCGCCCGCGACCGTCTTGACCGGCAGATTGTTGAGCGCGGCGACACTGTCGGTGCTGCCGTTCATCTGCACGTTGTATTCACGCGTGCCGATCTTCGCGGTGCCGCCCGGCAGAATCAGGTTCTGCGCGTTGATCGCGTTGACGACGTCGAGTGGTGCGAGCCCTTTTTCCTGCAGTGCACGCGGATCGATATCGACCATGATCTGGCGGATCTTGCCGCCGAACGGCAACGGCACCGAGGCGCCCTGCACCGTCGCGAGCTGCGTGCGGATGAAGCTGTTGCCGAGGTCGTAGAGCTGCTGTTCGGGCAGTGTGTCGCTGGAGAGGCCGAGTTGCAGGATCGGCACCGTCGAGGCGTTGTACGTGATGATGTTCGGCGGCAGCGTGCCTGGCGGCAGCACGCGCAGGATCGACGCCGAGTTGGACGCGGCCTCCGCGATGGCGCGGTTGATGTCCGCGCCCGGATGAAAGAACACCTTGATCACCGACACGCCATTGAGCGACTGCGACTCGATGTGCTCGATGTCATCGACATCCGATGTCAGTGCGCGCTCGTAATTCGACGTGATGCGCCGCGCCATGTCTTCGGACGAAAAGCCGTTATACGACCAGACGATGCTGACCACCGGGATATCGATGTTCGGAAAGATATCGGTCGGCGTGCGCAGAATGGCGAGCGGCCCTGCAATGAATAGCAGGATCGCCAGAACGATAAAGGTATAGGGCCGACGCAGCGCGAGCCTGACAATCCACATGGCAGCTTCCCGAAAAAAAACGGAATGGAACGCGGGATGCGCCGATGGCGCAGCGTGGGTTCCGTGATGTGGGAAGTCTGGCGAAGTGGCGCTGACCCGACACTGACCGGAACATTACCGATCTGTTATCTGCACGAGGTGGGCGCGACGGGACGGCGCGCAACGCCGGGTTCAAGATGACGAAAACGTAATCTTGTGGTCAGCGTTCGGACAAGGTCGGTGGCCAAGAATGGGAACCATGGTTCGGGTGAATGGCGCACCTGGACAAACGGGATCGAAGCCATCTGTGCAGCGATTCACGTTCCCCTCGCCACTTACTGGAGACTCACCATGAAACTGACCACCACTATGGTTCTTGCTGCCCTCACCCTGTCGTTCGGCGCCAACGCGTTCGCACAGAGCACCGCGCCACAACTGACGCGTGCCGAAGTGATCGCGCAACTGGCCGAGGCTCAGCGAGACGGACTCGTGCCGACGAGCAAGAGTGACTACCCGCCGTCCGAACAGGAGATCGCGCGCAACCGCGAAATCTATGCGATCCAGCACGGTCAGGATGGCGCCACTGCCACGGCGTCGCAAACGTCGCCAGCCGCTTCGGGCGCTTCGTCGTCGAACTGATGCGTGAGCCGGTGCAGGTCGATGCGCCGTTTGACGGATTTCATCATGCGCCGGGCTTGCACAGCCCGGCATCGCCGCTGGCCGGATGGCCCGCCCTTCGGTCCATCGAGGGCGGCCCGTCTCTCCTGGTTTAGAACGTGTGCCGCATCGCTACACGCGCGATAAACTGGTTCGCGGTGGAAGACGGTGCGTCCGCGCCGGTGATGAATGCGGTATTCAGCGGGGCCGCGACAGACGATGCGCCCGACACATGCTGATACATGCCCTGAACGTACACGTCGGTCCGTTGCGACAGTTTGTAGTCGCCCATCAGGCCGAACTGGTGCCACTTCGGCTTTGAACTGCCTGCCGCGCTGTCGAAGTGTCCGAGCGTGTAGTTGTACATCGCGCCGGCGAAGATATTCGGCGTGAACTGGTATTTCGCGTTCAGTTCGAAGTTGTCGAATTTCAGCGAACTGGCCGGATTGGCGAAGTTGCCGACGTAGACCGAGCCGGTCGCGTCAGTCAGGTCGGTGTGGGAATACACGAACCCGAGCGTCGTTGCCCCTGCGATCGTGTAGTTGAGCCCTGCCCCCCACACGCGTTCGCGGGCGGCCGTGAAGGCCGTATCGTTCGTTGCGAGCGATCCGCCCGACGTTGCGCCCGGATTGTTGATCTGCATGTACGCCGCGGCAATCGAAAGCGCTGACCCGACATACTGCGCACCGAAGCTGTACGAGCGGTTATCGTTGAAACCGCCGGCCTGGTTGCTGAAACCGTAGAGACCGCCGAACGAGAACCCGTTGTAGGTGTTGCTCGTGTACTTGACGGTGTTGTTCAGGCGAAACGAGTTATCCGTGTTGTCGTTATCGTACGGATGCGAGAGCAGATAGCCGGCCCAGTTTCCGTTTGCAGTGAGCGGAGCCAGATAGTCGACGACAGAATCGTATTGCCGGCCGAGCGTCACCGTACCGAACCTGTCGGACGCAAGACCGACATAGGCTTGCCGGCCGAACATCCGGCTGCCCTGCCCCAATGCACCCGAGTTCACGTCGAAGCCGTTTTCCAGCTGGAACAGCGCTTTCAGACCACCGCCGAGGTCTTCCTGGCCCCTGACGCCCCAGCGGCTTCCCTGCGCGAAACCGCTTTCCATCTGATAGTTCGAATGACCGCCGACGTTGCTCGTGTAGTTGAAACCTTCGTCGATCAAACCGTACAGCGTCACGCTGCTCTGCGCCGACGCATAAAGTGGCAGAACGGCGCATCCCAACGATACGCCCGTAACCAGAAATCGCTTCATGAGTAGTGGATCCTTTGTGTGATGTTCACCCTCACGGCGCCGCTATCGGTCAGTCCCGTGCGCCGTTGGGTTGCGCACACTTTAGGGTCATCAAAATGCGGGGAATCCGGCAATTCAGTGTTGCTGGAATGACGTTGCGTCCAGCCCACGCCCATAGCCGATTACGCTGGAACTAAAGTATCGGATCGGGTCTGCGACGACTTCTCCTCGCGATAGCGCGACACGACAAAGTCGACGAAACTGCGCACGGAAAGCGGCATATGACGGCGTCGCGAATACAGGATCCATACGGTCCGCTCATTGCTGTCCAGCAGGAAATTGCCCAGCAGTTCGACAAGCGTGCCCGATTCGATCTGGTCGTGTATGAGCGATCTGGAAAGCCGTGCGATCCCGAGGCCGGCTTCGGCCGCCCGCGCCACCACGGCAGGACTTTGTGCGTTCATCACGGGTCGCAGCACCACGCGGTGCGCGCCGTTCGTGTCGCGGAACTCCCAGTAGCGGCTCGGTGCGTCCGCGCCGAGCAGGATGTCGTGGTCGGACAGATCCTGCGGTTTCTTCGGCGCACGACGTCGCGCGAGGTAGGCAGGTGAAGCGACGATGACGTCCTGCGTCTGTGCGAGCGATCGACATATCAGCGACGAATCCCTCAGGCGATGTTCCGCGGTGAAGCACACGTCGAAATCATTGGCGACAACGTGCTTCATATTGTCGAACACCGTGAGTTCGAAGTTCACGAGCGGTTCCTCGCGATGATAGGCGGCGAGTATGTCTCCAAGATCGGTGGTGGCATACGATGAAGGCGCGGCGATCTTGAGCGACCCGACCGACTGGCTCGTTGCGGACGCAATCATCTCTTCCATCGCGTCGAGCTGCCGGAGAAGATCGATGCACCCCTGCCAGTAGATCTGCCCTGCGGCTGTCAGCGACACACGCCGTGTCGTTCGATTGATCAACCGGACGTTGAGGTGGGCTTCGAGGGCGGCGACACCACGCGTGACGACCGAGCAGGACACGCCGAGTACCCTGGCTGCATCGGCGAAGTTAAGCGATTCGGCAACCCTGGCGAAGATCCGGATGGAGGCTAGCAGATTCATGACGTTGTCCCGAGAGCGTGACCCGATGTTGGCAGATCACGACTGACGGGATACGAACGCCCAGATTACGATTTTGTCATTTTTGGCGGTCAAAGCCCCTTCGCGATGGTGCGGGCGAAGGCGCGTGGGATGCCTTGTTTAGAGGAAATGGGTGGCATTCAGCGTGAGAAGCCCGACTTTCGGATTGGCTCGCCTCACTGCGTATGCCACCTTTCGAATTCTCTCCTTATTGCGGGCAAAAGCCACTTGAGGGTGCTCTCCACGCGCCAGAACCGAAAGCGCAATCAGGGATACGCGCGCGGCCACCGTCTCATCACCGTCGATGACGTAGAAGTTCAGGGAGTCACCGAATACGTCTTTAAGCGGATCCGAAATCTGAAACCTGCTGTCCATGCCTCCTCCTGTGAAACACTGGGGAAATTTATTAGAAACAACGTTATGCCCAGCCAGTTTTCGTCGACAGTCAGTTCCTCCGGCTGAGAATCTCGCCGATGACGACGTCTGGCCCGAGGTGTTCATCGATCGCCGCAAACAGAAACTCGTTCACTTGGGCATCGTCGAGTTCGTGTCCCTCAATGCGACGTAGACGACAAACAAGTGCGAGCGTCAGGGCGGCAGCGGCAAAGACTTCGTGCACATCGCGCGGAGTCGGGGTTTTCTTGTCCATCCATGGGATATCGGCAATCCGGTCCAACACTTTAGGGATGGATCCGTGAAAAACACCCTGGCCTTTTCAGCGGGGCTGGTGGTGCGGCGCGTCGGGAGCAGGACGGAAATGCGGCGCGGCGCGTCGTCAAAGGACCGCGCCTTCCCGCATCGAGGCGGCACCGCGCTACCGCAACAAGGACGAACCGGGCACCAACGGACGCCACCCCGCTCCATTCTGCGGATTAATGGTCCTCACCTGATTACCGGGTGCCGCCGCCGCACCAGCATTGGCGGGATTGCTGCGCAGCCCCGGAGCCAGATAGATGAACTTCCAGCCACCGTAAGTCTGCTCGTTCTCGAAGTCCTGATATCGCCGCGGAAACTCCGCGCGCTTGATCGCCAGCGCCTCCGAGCTGCTATAGATGCCATAAATACGATCCCCCTGACGCAAGAAGAGCCAATCGTTCTTACCGGTGACCGGATCCGGGTATGCCTGACGCAGATGATGCATGGGAACCGGGAAGCGGGTGTCGTCCAGCAGATCGTCGACCGACGCCGGATAAACGCGGCCGGCACGGTAATACCGCACAATTGCCTGCCGGTACTGATCGCCGGCGAACAACAGCTGCGTCTCCTGCTCGCGCTGCCGTTGCAACGACCAGACGTCAAGCGCACCCAACAACGCGATCGAAATCAGCATCAGCGCGATCAATAGCGCCAGCAGCACGAGCCCACGCTGGCGCGCGCCGCGAGGCCGGTTTCGAGGCCGGGCAGCCGATGTCATGCGCGCGCTCAGACGCGATGACGAAACGCGATGCCTCATTTGCTGGCTCCGTCTGTATCGGCGGGCGTACCCTGCGCACTGCTCGCGGGTGCGACGTCGTATACGCCCGGCTTGGTGTCGTCCGGCGAGGCGATCACCGCCCACTTCTCGTCTCCATTGACTGGATCGACCGGAACTGCGCGCAGGTAGTGTTTCGCCACCAGTTCATCGAGCGTCTCCGGATACTGGCCGTTGTCGCCGTAGTATTGATCGATTGCATTGCGCATCACCGCGACGTTCTGCTGCCGGACCTGCTCCTTGCCGCGTTCGATGCTGTGCATGTAACGCGGCACCGCAATCGACAGCAGCAAGCCGATGATCGCCATCACGACCACCAGTTCGATCAGCGTGAAACCGCAGGGCCTGAGCGTATGAGCGGGTTTCATGATGCACGGTCACCATTGTTTGTACGGAATGCCGTTGATGCCGACGCGACCGGATCTCGACGACACATCGAACACATCCTTGTTCGCCTGATCATTCCCGGACGTCCCCTCGGCGCTGGCCTGATCCGGCGGCACTCCATAGGGCCGCACGTTCCAGGTATCTTCCGCAGCCGTATCCGGCTCGCCTGCAAAGAACGGATCGCGCGGCACGTTGCGAAGGAACATCAGCAGGCCGCCTTTCGGATCCTTCGCATTTGGCACGCCTGTCACAAGCACAGTCAGCGACGGCGGATAGCCGGACGCTTCCGCCTCCCTGTCGATCAGACCCGCGTCGCTCGCGTCCTTGTAGGCATCGAGTGCCGTACGGATCTCACGCAACGCGGCGCTCAATTGCTGTTCCTTTTGACGCTGCACGATCAGTTCGGAGAACGGCATGATCGCGAGCGCCAGGATGCCCACGAGCGCGAGCGTGATCACCAGCTCGATCAGCGTGAAGCCGCGCTGATCGAGCCGGGCTGCGCGAGGCATACGGATCGCGTTCGTCGGGATAGCCACGGCTTAGTACCCGTTTTGAATGGAGTGAAGCGGGTTATCGTTCGGAATGTCGCCAGGGGGCATCACCAGGGTGGGCGGAGGAGGCGCGGGCGCGGGTGTGGGCGTGGGTGCTGCCGGCGCCTGAGCCGGCGCGGGCGCCACGCCTGCCCCGGTGCCCTGCTCCGCCTCGCCGCCCGACTGCTCCGCCGCCTGCGGGGCAGCTGCCGGTGGCGTACCGGGAACCTGCGGCGCCGCAGGCGCAGCATACGGCGTCGAGAAACGTCCGCCGTAGGGTGGCGGCGGCGGCGTCGTGCGCGGCGCTGCAGGCGGTTGCCCAAACGCGCCGGTGGGCGGCACTTCCATCGAACGGTTCGCCGGTGCGCCCGTTCGGCCGGACGCGCCGCCGGTCGTGCCGCCGCCCACATTGCCGGGCAGCGGCTTCACGGCAGTCGCTCCGGGCGCCTGCGCGGCGACCGTGACGGGATCGAGCCGAAGCTGGTCGGCATGCACGTTGACGTCGGTGCCGGACCAGACCTCCTGCGTGTCCACATCCGCAGCAAGCTGCGGCCGGACAATGTGCGGTGTGATCTGCAACACGATCTCCGTCTTCACATGGTCGCCGTTGTGGTCCGAGAACAGGCGCCCGAGCACCGGCAGCTGTCCGAGGCCGGGCACCTTGTCGGCGCTCTTGCGGTCCTCGTCCGAGATCAGGCCACCGAGAATCTGGCTTTCGCCATCCCTGACGCGCAGGCTCGTCGACGCGCTACGCGTTCCGATCTGATACGCAAGCGAACTCAGGCCGGTCTGCGAATTGCCGCTCTGGATCGTTTTGGTGATATTGCTGACTTCGAGATTCAGCTTCATGCCGACGTCGCCATCGCGATACACCTGCGGCTCGACTTCGAGCTTGATGCCGACATCGATGTATTGAATCATTTGGGTAAACGATGGACCGCTCGTGCTCGGCGTGCTGGAGCTCGAAATCACCGGCAGCTTGTCGCCGATCAGAATCCGGGCCTTCTCCTTGTTGCGCGTCCGGATGCGTGGACTTGCCAGCAGATTCGCGTCCGTATCGGTGAGCTTGAAGTTCGCTGTCGCCGACAGGCCGCTGACATTCAGCGCATTGATGGGCAGATGGTGCAACGCGCCCCACGTGTTCGCCGTACTCGGCGTCGACATCGTGAACGAGTTCGGCCATTCGATCCCGAGATCGGACATGCGCTCATGCGAGACCTCCAGCACCTCGACTTCCAGCATCACCTCCGGTTCCGGCAAATCGTGCGCGGCGATCATCTCTTCGGCAACCCGGATGGTGTCCGGTGTACTGCGGATCGTCACGGTATTCGCACGCTCGTCGATCACGACTTCCTTGATCTTCAGCAGGCTCTTCAGCAGCGACTGGACCTGCTTGGCTTCGACGTTCGACAACTGGAACGTGCGCACCTTCAATTCCTGATACTCGAGCTGCTTGTTGGGCGTTGCCGGGTAGATGAACAGCGTATTCGCGTTGAGCTGCTTTTTGTCGAGCTGATTCTGCATCAGGATCATATCGACCGTGTCCTGCAGCGACGCGTTCGTCACGAAGATCGTCGTCTTCAGGTCCGCACGGACGTCGCGGTCAAAGATGACGTTCAATCCCGAAGTGCGTGACAATGCTTCGAAGACCATGCGCACGTTCGCGTCACGAAACTGCAGCGAGACCGGCGTACGCATGATGGACGACGCGACAAGCTTTTCCTGCTTGTCTGCGCGTTGCTGCTGAATCTTTTCGTCGATCTCCTTTTGCAACTGCATCGCCAGCGCATTGGTCGGATTTTTCAGCAGCACGCGGTGCACGCGTTCAGCCGCCGAGGCATACGAACCGCGCCCCATCATGCGGTCCGCTTCCTGCAGGATCCCGAGGTCCCTGCGGTCCTCGTCGATCAGGGCGCCGATCTTGCGCCCGCGTTCGCTGGTCGGATCGATCTGGCTTGCCGCATAGAGCTTCTGGATGGCGGCATCGAACTGATAGGTCTTCCGGAGCTCATCGGCCTGATCGAGCAGCGCATTGACCTGGGCATTGCGATCGCGCAGATAGTCGAGTTTCAGCTCGGCGTTGGTCGGATCGGTCTGTCGGGTCGGCACTTGCATGCAACCGCCAAACGCAAGCGCTGACATGACGACCACCAGCACACGTCGCCTGGTGGCCTCCCCGATCGGCGCGCGCGGGTCTCGAAACAGGTCTCGGAACTGAATGACAGGCGAGAGGTGTAGCGTTCGGCCGCCGTCCCCATTGCGGCTCGCACCCCGTGTGCGTGAGGTTTTCATCTACTTTCCTTCTCTTGGAATAGATACGGTCTGCGTCTGGTTCAGCGGCAGATAGGTCAGCACCACGTCGGATTCGGAAACCGATTCGACGCGATACTGGTCATCGACAACTTCACCGGGTGAGACGATCAGCAACCGGTCCCCATTACTGAGGAATACCTGCGGCTTCGCCGCTTTCGAATCCAGCTCCCCGAGGTAGGTGAAGGGCACCAGCGGCGCAACGGGCGCAGCCGCGCGCACTTCAGGTACGACCGGCACCACGACGGGAGGCGGCGGCAGCCACGAAGAAGCGGCGAACGGATTGTTGGCCGACTCGATGGACAACGGCGCGCGCAGGGACATGAGCCTCGCGCGTGGTGTCGCCGGCGTTGCGCTGGCGGCCGTGCTGTGCGACGCAGGAGCCGGCGCTTGCGCCGCTGCGTGCGTGCTCGCGCGCGTGGCTGCCTGCGAGGCTGTGTGCGGCAAGGGCTGGCCATGAACGGAAGCCGGCCGCGCTCGTGTATCGTCACGGTGCTGGACGTTGATCGCGGCAAGCTCCGCCGGCGTGTGTGTCGCTGCCACCAGCGCGAGACAGCCGGCCCCCGCGGCAGCGATTCCGCAGAGCGTCTGCAGCACGCGTTTGACAAGAGCGGGTTTCATGGCTGCGCTGCCCGATAAATGAGCTCGAAGCGGACCCGTGCATCGAGAATGTTGCCGTCTACCGCGGGACGCTCGACGTGGATTTCCTGGAGCGCCGCGTTCGGCACGTGGTTGAGAACCGACGCAAGAAAATGCCGGATTGCGCTGTACTGATCCTTGACCGGCAGCAGCACCTCATAACGCGTGAAGCGCCCACCGGATTCGCTCGCTACCTGATACTCAGCAGAGCCGAGCGTCAGATTGACCTCGCGGGCCTGCGCGAGGATCACGGCGATATCGTCCGCGCTTTGCGCAAACCCCGGGAACAGCTGGGGCAACGCCTCGAGCGCGATCGCATCGGCCGCCGCATCGCGGTTGTCGACCTTTTCGTGAGTTCTGGCCGCACGCGCGAGGCGGGCGGGATCCTGCGTCGCGTTCATGTCGTGCGTCTCGGACTCCACACCGGGAATCGCGGCGCTCACCACAACGGCTGCGCCAAGTACCAGCGCGCCTAGCAACCCCGGCATGCCAAACGAGCGCTGCATCTCGAAGCGCAGCGTCAACAGCCTGTCCCGCAACTGGTCCGCTTTCATGATTTCCTCCAGACGGCCGTGATCTGGAAACGCACCGGTTTGCCCGGCACATTCGTCTCGATCAGGTGACCGTTGAGCACGGCTTGCCGCAGCAGCACACTCTTTTGCAGATACTTCAGGTACGCGATCATCGCGTCGAAGTTCTTCGCTTCGGCCGTGATCCGGATCTGGCTTTGCGCGGGGTTCTGATCGATGCCGATCAGCGCGACATCGTGATCGGGATAGTCTTCGACAATCGAGAAGAGGTCCTGCCACGGCACCGTCAGTTCACGCAGAACCGACTGGCTCTGCTTTTCCGCGAGCCTGGCGGCGGGCGTCGGCGGCGCCTTCACCGCGTGCCGGGTCGCAAGCGTGTGCTGCCGGACGACGTCCAGTAGCGCCTGCGCGCGGTCGTTTTCCGCGTACGCATGCCAGAGCCGCCCACCGCTCGCGAGCAGCAGCACAGCAGCGACGCCCAGCAGGATCATGCCGCCCTTCGCAGGGCGGGCACGGCGTCCGCTGAAGTCGATGTCGAGGTGCGGGATCATTGCGCATACTCCATCAGTCGCTGCGCAGGCGAGCAGTCCATCGCCGGCTGTTCCAGCCGGAACGCCTCGGCAAAATGCCGGGCGAACGGCCCGAGCTCGGTCTCGATCCCGAACAGATAGATGTTGCAGTCTTCGCGCCGGAGGTTCGCTTTGGTCGCCGAGCGTTCGAACAGTTGCTCGGCCAGCACGGCAAGCCGGGACGCATCGCCTGCATCGCCCGGAAAGAGGCGCTGCGAGTCGTAGGCAACCCAGTTCCCCTGTTCGATCATGACCGCCTGCAGCAACTCGTCGGCGACGAACAACAGCAGCGCCTCGCCGCCGTCGGCGCCACTGCCGATGCGATTGAGCATCTGCGGAAGACATAGGCTCAGCCGGCTGATCCCGACGTTTTCGGACGCGCTCACCTCGTGGATGCCGTCGAGCAGCGCGTGCGGTAGCGCACTGGCAAACAGCGCCTGGCCGCCGCGTTGCACGCGGAAGCGTACCCGCAGCGACTCGCCGTCGATCCCGTAGGTATCGGTGAAATGGGCCAGCACGATCTCTTCGAGTTCGCGTGGGCGCAGTGTGCGGAAATCGCCGCGCAAGATCGCGTGATTGCCCCAGAAGTCGTCCAGCACCAGGCAGGCACTGCGCTTCTGCCCAGGCGCCTGCACCGCTGGCGCGGCGGCGTCGGCGGGTGGCGTGGTGAGCGCGGGGGAAAGCGCGGCGCGCAGCGCGTCGAGCACGCCCGTTTCGGTGCAGCACTGCTCTTGCGCCATCGCGACTCTGACAGGCTCGCTAGCCGGTGCCGGTTTGCGCAGACGCGACAGCCAGGGCGTGCCTGCTCCCACGACGATCTCGCGCGTGCCGACGCCGATTGCGACCGGATTATTCAACCATCGTGACACGGTTAATCTCCTCGAGTGTGGTTTCGCCACGCCTGACGAGTTCGATCGCGGCCGTGCGCAACGTCTGCATGCCGTAGCGCATGGCCGCCGCCTTGATCGCGCCGAGCGGCGCGCGCTCCGACAGCAGTTGCCGCAACTCGTCGTTCATGCGCAAGGCTTCCGCGATCGCGCGGCGTCCGCGATACCCGCTGCCGCGGCACGTTGCGCAGCCCGTGCCGCGGTGAAAGAGGTAGCTGCCTGCAGTGTCCGGATCGATGCCCGAGCGCACCAGCGTGTCTGCGTCGACGGTTTCATCGGTGGTGCAGTCCGGACAGCACTGCCGCAACAGACGCTGCGCGACGACGCCATTGAGCGCGGACACGAAGCTGTAGGGGTCGACCTCCATGTTCGTGAAGCGGCCGATCACGTCGAACACGTTGTTCGCGTGGACGGTCGTGAATACCTGGTGACCGGTTAGCGCGGCCTGCACGGCAATCTGCGCGGTTTCCGCATCGCGGATTTCCCCGACCATGATCTTGTCCGGGTCGTGCCGCAAAATCGACCGAAGTCCGCGCGCGAACGTCAGCCCCTTCGCTTCGTTGACCGGAATCTGCAGGATGTCGCCCAATTGATATTCGACCGGGTCCTCGATGGTGACGATCTTCTCGAGCCCGCTGTTGATCTCGGTGAGGATCGCGTAAAGCGTCGTGGTCTTGCCGCTGCCGGTCGGGCCGGTCACGAGCAGCATCCCATACGGCATCGACGCGACTGAGCGCATGAAGCGCGTATCGGCCTGCTGAAAGCCCAGCGCTTCGAGCGTCAGACCGCCTGAGGCCTGCGACAGCTGATAGCGATCGAGGATCCGCAGCACCGCGTCCTCGCCGAACTGGTTCGGCATGATCGACACGCGAAAGTCGATCTCGCGGCCCGCGTACTGCGCCTTGAAGCGCCCGTCCTGCGGAACGCGGCGCTCCGCAATATCGAGTTCGGAAATCACCTTCACACGCGACAGAACCTGGTCCGCGACGTCGCGGCCTTCGACACGGCCGACCACGGTCAGCACACCGTCCACACGGCATTTGATCATTAACCCGTTGGCGCGGCATTCGAGGTGGATGTCGCTTGCCATCATCTTGAGCGCGTCATAAATCGTCGAATTGAGGAGCCTCACCACCGGGCTGTCGTCGTTGCTGATTCCCTGTAGCGTCAACGCCAGGGATGACGGATCCGTCGCGCGCTGGATCGGATCGTCGAACGCGAGCGAGTCCATCGCCCGCACGTCCTTTTCGCGCACGGCCAGAAACGCGTTGATGTCCCCCGCGCTCGCGAGCGCCCAGCGGTACGGCACGGTCGGCCGCGAGCGCATCCGGTGTTCGACCCAGCCACGCGTGCGGGCATCGAGCGGATCGGCGATCACAAACAGCAGGCCCTTGCCGCTGTGTGTGCTGCTTGCGTCGTTTGTCTCGCGAAAACAGATGCACAGGCGGGTCGTCGCTTCGACAAAGGACAGCACGTCGAAATCGGGTTCGTACTGATTCAGCTCGCGCATGCTGATCGGTTTCATGCGGAATTGCGCGGCCAGTCGCACGCACACCTCGTCCGCGCTCAACGCCGTCTGCGCGATCAACTCCTCCAGCGCGCGAATGCCGGAGCCATGGCGCTCGCCGAGCGTGCGCAGTGCGTCGCGCAGGTCGCCGCGCGGCTCGGTGCTGAGGCTGTCCGGTGTTGTGCTGACGGTATCCACGCGTGTTCCCCAAGACGGACTATTGAATGCTCGATGCGATTTCGAAAATCGGCATGTACATCAGCACGACGATTCCGCCGATGACCACCCCGATAACAATCATCATCGCGGGCTCGATCAGGCGCGAGAGCAGATCGATCGCGCGCGACACCTGCGCCTCCTGAAACGCGGCGATGCGGTCGAGAACGGGCCCAAGGCCGCCGGTCTTCTCCGCAACGGTGAGCAGCCGGTAGGAAATCGCATTGGCGAGCCCCGCCTGCTGAAAGGCGTCGGAGATCTTTGCGCCGTTGCGCACCTGCTGCAGGGCGCCGGCGAGCGCGGCCTGATCGGCGCGGCCGACGAGGCCCTGCGCGAGGTCGAAGGCGCGCACGGCGGGAATGCCGCCGTCGACCAGCATCGCGGTCGTGCGATAAAACTGCGACTGGCGAAAGACCCGGAAGTGTTGCCCAATGCCAGGCAGCGCAAGCATGCGATCGGCAATCCAGTTCCGGACCACTGGCCTGCGCAGCGCAAAAGCGGCCACCACCACCAGCACAGCCAGGCCAACGCTTAACTCCGCACCGTGGGCATGCACCATGCCACCCCAGGCCATCAGCAATCGCGAGAGCAGCGGAAGTTCGCGCCCGCTGTGTTCAAGCAAGGTTGCGAAGCGCGGCACGACGAAACCCAGCAGAAATAGCACGACGACCGCGCCCACCAGCAGCAGGACGGACGGATAGATCGCCGCTGACACCACCCGGCCGCGCAGTTCATGAAGCAGCGCGCTATTGCGCGAATAGCGCGTCAAGCTATCCGCGAGACCGCCGGTCTGCTCGCTTGACTTTACGCAGGCAACCAGAACCGGCGGAAAGATGTGGCTCGCGTGCTCGAGTGCGGCGGATAGCGACTGCCCCTCTTCCAGTTGCCGCAACAGGTCGCGATACACCTGTGCCGAAGCTTCGCGGCGCTCATTGCCGCCAAGCGTGCGCAGTGCGTCGACGACGCCGACGCCGGCATCGAGCAATGCCGCGAGCTCGCGCGCGAACAGTTCGACGTTGAACCTCGCGCCGGGCATCGCCCGCCAGTTCGCCCGCCGGCGCTGCCGGCCGCCCTCGACACGAACCGACACCACACGCAGGCCGCGCGCACGTGCGAGCGAAGCCGCAGTCGACGAAGAATCGCTGTCGATACGAAGCGTCTGGACTGAGCCACTGGTATCGAAGACTCGCAGCACGTACCTCACGTCGACTCTCCTTGCAAACAATCCACTACCGGCCCGGCGTCGCACCAACCGCGCGACGCGCCGTTACCACGAAGAGACGGTCTGGTTTTCGCCCACGCCGCCACCTCGCCCGTCCTTGCCAGGCGAGAACAGGTCATAGTCGCCGTGCTCACCCGGCGAACGGTACTGGTAGGGGCGATCCCACGGATCGACCGGCACCGCCTTCTGCAGATACGGCCCGCTCCAGCGCGTCGCATTCTGCGGTTTGGTCACGAGCGCCTCCAGGCCTTCTTCGGTCGTCGGATAGGACCCGACATCCAGCCGGTATTGATCGAGTGCCTGACCCAGCGAGACGATCTGCGCGCGCGCGATCTTCGTATTCGACTTGCCAACCTGTTCGAAATATCGCGGGGCGACGAGGCCTGCCAGCAAGCCGATGATGACCATCACCACGAGCAGTTCGAGCAGCGTGAAGCCGCGGCTGAGTCGTGTATTCGTCGCAAGGCGGGCGCCATGCCACCGATGCCCGGGCATGCCGGACTGGATAGAGGTCAACTGGATGTGCACGGCTCCCCCCTGTATCGACCGACCGCCTCGGCGTCGCCGAGGCCGTTGAATGCATTCTTGTTCAGGTCGATACGGGCAAGAAGTAGGGAGAGCCGTCCAAAGACATGGGTAAAGACCCTCCAGTTGCGCCGTCCTCAGGTGGACGGATAACGCACGTGCTCTTCGTCGGGCAGCGTCAGGACGCCCATGTCGATGGCGATGCGGACCAGACCGGCCACGTTCGTGATGCCCAGCTTGCGCATCAGGCTCGCGCGATGTTTTTCTATCGTTTTCGGGCTGAGTTTCAGGTGCTCGCCGACCTGCCGATTGGTGTGCCCCTCGACCACGAGTCGCAGCACTGAACGCTCGCGACCGGTCAATGCGTCCCACCGCTGCGTTTTTTGCGGTGTCACCGGGACCAGGTCGCGCGAAGCAGCACAGTGCCTGCCAACCTCGAGACTCGTATTGCGCCTGCCCTGCATGACAAGACGCATCTCACCGACCAGGTCTTCGAATGACGCATCCTTGATCACATAGCCATCGGCGCCCGCAGCGAGCGACTCCCGCACGTGTTCTTCACTACGGTGAACAGTGAGAACGATAATTCGAATCTGCGGGGCGTTGTATTTGATCGCGGCGATTGCCTCGAAACCGCTCCCGCCCGGCATCGACAGGTCCATCAGGATCAGGTCGGGCATCGTCGCGAGGGCGAGACGATACGCTTCGAGTCCGTCGCTCGCCTCGCCGACGATGCTGTAGTCATCCAGTTCGGACACCATGCGGCAAAGACCGCTGCGCAAAAGATGCTGGTCGTCCGCAATCAGCACACGATGCTTGTTCGCCAATTTCATCGCTCCTTGCGTGACGATGTGCGATTAGTTCGAGGCAACGGCGTCATGGTAGGCACTCAGCAGCTCCGCTGGCGTCGCGAAACCGTCGATACGCAGCCATGGCTTGCCGGGCGCCGCACGCACGAAAGCCACCGGCGTGTGATTCATCTTGTCGCCCCGATAGACGTTGAAGGCGCGTTGCGTCTCAATGCTCGCTGCAACAGTGCCGGTATAGTGCTGCCACTCCGGACCCGCGTCGAATCTGGCGGCATACGATCTGAGACGTGCTGGCGTGTCCTGTTCCGGATCGATCGAGATCGACACGATATGGACCTTGTCCCGGTCGCTGCCCAGCTCGCTTTGCAGCTTTTCGAACGTCTGGCTGACCATCGGGCAGATGGTCGTGCAGGTGGTGTAGATGAAGGTCAGGATCACCGGGCGGCCGTCGTTCAGTTCATCGATCAGCGAGACCGTCTTGCCGTCTTCCCTGATCAGTTTCACGGGCGGCAGCGTGTAGTCGACGGTCGAGCGCATCGTGCCCGACATCATGTGATGATGCATATGCATGTCGCCGCCTTCGGCCGCGTCTGCGGCCCACGCGCACCGTGCTGCGGGGACTGTCAGTGCGGCGCCGGCCAGCAGGGCTGAGCCGATCAGGATTGCGTGGGTCGTTTTCATCGCGGTCTCCGGAAGTGGGAACAATGTTCGGTTGCGCAAGACGCGGGTTGTGTCGGTCACCAGCATCGCAACAGCGCTGACGAATCGTTCCGGCAACCCGGAGATGAACAGGCCGGGACCCCACCTACGCCCGCCGGTGATCGCTCTCCCAGGCTCGGCATCGACACGATGCGTGACCGCATGGAAGGCGCGTTCCACCTTACACATTTAGTCTCATGAATTTGCGCGCTAGCGTCATTGGATGAGGGCCCCCAAAGCGCGGTAGGGTATGCCCGCCCGAGGGAAATCCCGCCGCATGCAACCGGGTGCTCCCCACTTGGCAACCCAGCGGTTGCCCCGTTGCAGCGAGCGTCGGTCGTGACCTACAATCGGGCAACGGCTTACGATTCCCTTAAGCCAACGCATCGGGAGGTCCAATGGATGCCCGTGAGCCCGAGGGACTACAGGTGAAGTTGCTCGATCTGATCGAGGCAATGCGAAGGCTTTGCGTTGCGGCGAAACCCAACGAACCGGGTAGCGGTAGCGTGACCGATGCGCGCGGCGCCGCACTCGCCGTTCTCACGCCGGACGGCACATTCCTCTCGGCGAACCGCAGTGCTGCGGCCCTGCTGGGCTACTCGAGCGCCGACCTGATCGGCAAGCAACTTCTGGACATGGCGCCGGACGGCTTTTTCGCCGCGCTGGCGAGCGAATTGTCCGTGAGCGCGCATTGCGAGTTCCATTCTTTTAGCGCGGTGCTCGGCGCCCGGACGGGTGAGCCGACCCGGCTCATGCTGCACCAGCAGTCGGTTCCCACGGGCGAGGCCGGGCGCAGTGCGTTGCTGACGCTGTTCGAGGAGCCGCTGACTCCAGAGACTGGCCTCGCGGACGCCGCGGACCTGCCCGAAGCGAATGCGCGGGACCGCCTGACGTATCTGACGATGGGCCAACAGAAAGAACGTCAACGCCTCGCGGCGGAACTGCACGACGGTCTCGGGCAGTCATTAACGCTCGTCAAGCTGATGGCCGAGGACGCACTGATGCGCATACGCCGCGGCCAGGTCGACGACGCGGCGCATCTGCTGGACGCAACCGTGCTCAGAATCCGCGAAACGATCGGCGATGTGCGGCACATCTGCGGCGAGTTGCGTCCGGTGATGCTCGATCAGCTTGGCCTGCCCGCCGCGCTGGGCTCACTATGCCGACGCATCGAGCGCAGCGCCGACGACATCTCAGTCTGCTTCGACTCCGATGTCGACGATCGAGACGTGCCGGAACATCTGAAGGCGGATATGTTCAGAGTCGCTCAGGAAGCGTTGAACAACATCGTCAAACATGCGGGGGCCACGGAAATCACGCTCGGTTTCCGGCACATGGCGGGCGGTCTGTTGATGACGATTCAGGACAACGGCATCGGTTACGAAAACCGGCCCCTGTCGACGGAGGAAGCAGGGGCAACAGGCCTTGGCCTGATCGGCATGCAACACCGGGTCGAGTCGCACGGCGGCATGTTTTCGATCCAGTCGTCAGGTACGCGCGGCACGCTGGTCTCGGCGGCGTGGATTATTTAGCGCGCGCCTTCGCCGCGCGCTCATCACGCCGCGCCGCCGAGCTTGTATTTTGGCAAGTCCGTGTCCGTAATGGATTCAGGCGGCGACTCCGGATTAACGGGTAGCCGGACCAGAGTGTCGTCGGCGTCCGGCTCGGAGCACTTCGCGGCCAGAGAAGTGAGCAGGCCCATACTGATCGCCACCAAAACCAGTTCCGTCAAATTGGCGATGTTGAGCTTGTGCATCATGCTGGCGCGATACTTTTCGATCGTCTTCGGGCTGAGACTCAGGTACTGTCCTACCTGCCGGTTGGTACACCCTTCGGCGATCAGTTTGAGCACGCTGCGTTCTCGCGCCGTCAGGACATCCCACGCCTTCTTTGGGGCGGGTGCTTCGTGTCCCGTGACGAACGAGTCAACCATGTGCCCGTACACGTCTGCGCTCAAATGTTTTTTCCCCTGCATGACCATACGCATGGCGATCAGGAGTTCATCGAACGAGACGTCTTTCAGCACGTAACCCTCGACGCCGGCGCGCAGCGCCTCACGCACGTATTCTTCGCTCTGGTGAACCGTGAGCGCCACGATGCGCACGTTCGGCGATCGCCGCTTGATCGCCGCGCTGGCATCGATTCCATTCATGCCACGCATCGACAGATCCATCAGCATCAGGTTGGGATTGAGCGTCATTGCCATCTGACAGGCTTCCTTGCCGTCTCTCGCTTCGCCGACGACGTCGTAGTCGCCTTGCGCCGAAAGCATCGAGCGCAGACCGTTGCGCAGCAGATCGTGATCTTCGGCGATCACGACGCGGTATTTGATATTCACGTTGGAGGCTCCCGGTGGTCATGAACCGGTCGGGACAATGCAATGGAGTCGTTAAACGGCGCTACCGCACGTCTCGTCTTTTGCTTCTTCTCTGCTTCCTGAAGTTCCCTTTCACTACTGATGCAACGTCATGTCCTCGAAGTGTCAAATGCAAGGTTCGCGCCACCGCCCTGCAAGCCAGTAGCGACCAGTATGTGGAATTGGTACGAAATTGAATGCGGCCGAATACCCACCCAAATGTTTCAAATTTGAACTGATTTGCCCCGAACTGGAGATTAGTAGCAATACGGATGGAGCAGAGATCACGCGCTATGTCGACCAGAAAGACATAGGTCACCGTCTATCGACCTGAAGCGGAAATGATTTACCAGGACGAAGAAGTTCCGGCGACTAAAGTGAGGCTCGCGATGATTACGGTTCGTTACGCACGTAACATTTCTGCACAGGCCGCGGATGCGCTCGCCTCGCGTTGCAAAGTGTAGGGAGGTGCCCCATTGCAGATGCCCTTTTCTCCACACCACAATTCAGGTGCGGGAGAACATGACTATGCGCTGCAGCCCTTCATCCTGGTCGGGAAACGCGATACTTGTCGCATGCGTAGTGCTTGGCATGGCGTCGCCGGGTGTTGTGCGCGCAGAGATTTTTGGAGCGATTGACAGCAATGGCGCGATCGTCCTGACCAACGTACCGGGCAAACCCGGATTGGCCGTCATCGTCGCGGGGGACCCGCCTCCCGGACGCGACGCGAAGCGTGCGGGCGCCACTGCATCGCGCGGCATCGACATCGCGCAGTTTGCAGATGTCATCGACGAAGCGAGCCGCACCTTCCGCGTACAGCGTGAATTGTTGCGCGCCGTGATCGACGTCGAATCCCGATACAACCCGAAGGCGGTATCGGACAAAGGTGCGTTGGGACTGATGCAGTTGATGCCGGAAACCGCACGTCGCTTTGCGGGTGGAGACATGCTCAATCCGCGAGACAATGTGCTGACCGGCGCACGCTATCTGCGCTTCCTCCTCGATCTGTTCAAGGACGATGTCGAACTCGCGCTGGCCGCGTACAACGCCGGGGAAAATGCTGTGATCCGGGCCGGCTACCGTGTGCCCTCTCTTCCGGAAACACGCCAGTACGTCCCGCGGGTGTTGGAGCGCTATCGGCGCCTGCTCGCGGCTAGTTAACGTCTCACGCTGTTGCGGTGAGCCGGTATCGAGACGAATGGCATAAAGGCGCGTCCGGGCGTCGGCGCGCGCCGGCTTTGTCGCATCGCTGCATCGTTGCTGAGCCCGCGAGCAGGTTACGGAAACGCCGGAATGGTCGGCTCGGTTCCCTGGATGTCCGCCTCCGCGTGATGGAGCTTGATCATCGCCTCGATTTCCTCGACGCGATTGCCGGGGACGTCGATCATCATCAGCAGTTCGCCCCGTTCGATCGCCTCTTCGAATCGCTTCAACCGCGTATTCGGTACATCGATACCGATCATCGTCGCTGTCCATGCGCCAAACCCGGCGCCCGCGAGCGTGAGCGCAACGACCGTGCCGCCCGCAATGGTCAGGCCGGCAGGCGGAAACACCAACGCGATCAGGCCCGTCAACATTCCCGTCGCGCAACCCACCGCCGTCCCTCGCGTGAGGGCATGAAGCAAGTCGCTACTCTGCGCAAGCGTGGCCGCCGGCAGATCGTCGTGCTGCACGTTGTGGTTGGCAATCACATGGATATGGCGCCACTCGACCCGCTTCAACAGGAGCTCGCCAACGATCATCTGCGCACATTGCGTGCTCGGCAGCAAAAAGTATATGCGTCTCATGGCGGCCTCTCCGACCGTGGATCACGGGGCACCCGGACCCGTGAATACATTCTTGCCCGAATCAGGAGCAGGAGGAAGTAGGAACACTCGCCTATAGGGATGGGTGGAGACCCGCAAGTGTTTCGCCCATCGAGCTGTGCCATCCGCAAGCCGGCGATACGTGCGGAAGGCGCGAGCACGCCAGCGTTCTTTTACAGCCTTCCGTAGCTATGCAGCCCGGACAGGAACATGTTCACGCCGAGGAAGGCGAAAGTCGTGACGAGCAGGCCAGTCAGCGCCCACCAGGCGGCGACATTGCCGCGCAGGCCCTTCATCAGCCGCATGTGCAGCCAGGCCGCGTAGTTCAGCCAGACGATCAGCGCCCACGTTTCCTTCGGGTCCCAGCTCCAGTAGCCGCCCCACGCTTCGGCGGCCCACAGCGCACCGAGAATCGTCGCGATGGTGAAGAACGCAAAACCGACGGCGATCGACTTGTACATCACGTCGTCGAGCACGTCGAGCGTCGGCAGGCGGTCCACCAGCACGCCGTGCTCCTTCATCAGATACGCCACACCGACCATCGCCGACAGCGCGAAGCTGCCGTAACCGATGAAGTTCGCCGGCACGTGAATCTTCATCCACCAGCTTTGCAGCGCAGGGACGAGCGGCTGGATCTGCTGCGCATCGCGGGCGATCGAGTACCACATCAGGAAACCGACGGCCGCGCTGATCACGAGCAGCACGAACGCGCCGAGCGCGCGCGTGTTGTAGTGCTTTTCGTAATACAGATAGAAGAGCGCCGTGATCAGGCTGAACAGCACGAATACTTCGTACAGGTTCGAGACAGGAATATGGCCGACGTCCGCGCCGATCAGGTACGACTCGTACCAGCGCACCATCAGCCCGACAAAGCCCATCAGCACCGCGGCCCACGTCATCTTCGAACCGATCGCGGCGCCCGTCGGCGAACGCGACAGCAGGCCGATCCAGTAGAACACCGTGGCGAGCACGAAGAGCGCGCTCATCCACAGAATGGCCGACTGGCTCGACAGGAAATACTTAAGGAAGAACGCGCTATCGGCGCGCGCCAGATCGCCGTGATAGAGCTGGATCGAGAACAGCGACAGCGCCGCGATGCCCGCGATCAGCAGCCGCGCCGGTTTCCAGCGCCAGCCGAGCACGACGAAAACCGGCACCGCGCACACGAGCACCAGTTTGTCGTAGTCATTCATGAAGGGGGAATAGCGCGACAGCGCGAAACCCGCGCCGGCGACCATCGCCAGCGCAAACAGCCAGTCAGTGATGCCGAGGCGCTTCAGAAACGGGCGTTCGTCGAACAGCGACGACGCCTGAGACGCGGCCAGTCGAGGGGATTGTTGAAGCGCAAGCTCTGGGCTCGGTACACCGGCACCCGGAGACGATCGTGTCAGGTTCATGGTCTTCACCGTTGCGAAGATCGCGTCGACGAGACGCCGTTCATATGCAATTGACCGGGTTCAATGCTCGCATTGGCCATGTGAAAAGCCAGCTCGCTCATTGATCGGCCGGCGGGTTGGCCGCTGCCTCCGTCTCTGGCGGAAACGCCTCCAGGTACGCGGCTACGGCGCGCATATCTTCGTCCGACATATTGGCGCAGACCGCCTTCATGGGCCCACCGCGAGGCCTTTGTTCGGTGCGCTGGAAAACCAGTAGCTGCTTGACGATGTAGTCCGCGTGTTGACCAGCGAGGCGAGGAAACTGGCTCGTCCCCTCGCCGTGCTGGCCGTGACATGAAGCGCAGGACGCGACGCCCTTGTCTGGCAGCCCAGACACAAAAATCGCTTTCCCTTCGCCCATCAGCGCACGATCGCCGGGTTCACCCATAGCCGGCTGCTGGCTCGAAAAATACGTCGCCAGCTCGTCGATCTGCGCCTCGCTCAGGTGAGTAAAGCCCCACATAAATCGTTTGGCGTTCGGGTCGGTTCGGGCATGCGTCTTGAAGTCCGTCAATTGATCGACAAGGTATTCCCGTCGTTGCCCCGCCAGCTTGGGAAAGGTCGGCGATACCGACACGCCGTTCACGCCATGACAGTTCGAGCAGACTTGCAGAGCGATGGTCTTGCCGGCGACAGCCGGGTTATCGACAGCCCGGGACCGCTCCAGGTCGTGACAACCCGACCCGGCAAGCAACATCCCAATGGAGACGAACTGCGCCAGTTTGTTCATGTCACGATCCTCCTTACCGCTGCTTTTGCCGCTCTTTGAATCGACTTCGTTCCGCGCGAGAACACCACCCCATGAATGTCACCAAAACGCGGCCCATAAGTAGGCGAACAGCGTGTCGTTGTCCGATGCGTTGCGTCCGGTGCCGTCGTAGTTGGATCGGGCTCCAAGGTATTTGGTGAAATGCGTGTATTGCAGGCCGATACGGATGTTCTGCACCGGAATCCAGAAGATCTCGGGTATCCACCCCTGCGTGGCAGGAGAAAAGTTCGCGCTGCTGGCGTAAGCCACGCTATCGGTGCTGCCCGTCACATTGAAGAAGGCGAGGCTCACGCCATACCTGGCCTGATAGACGTACGACACTTTCAGCAGCATCGATTTGAGATTTGCCGACTGGCTGTCGCCTAAAACGAAATTATTCGGATCACTGATATTCTCGTGAACGTAGCGTGCCTGTGCGGTAATCGTATGCGGATCCAGCAGGTATTGATACTGCGCGTCCACGCCGATATCACGATAGCGGGTCACACCCTGCGTGAATATCGGGAAAGTGTTTGGATCGTTGGGATAGACGTCGGCATACAACCCGAACGTCCCCAGCATGATGTTATGCGGGCCCCATTCGCGAGTCAGCGCAACGCGCCAATACGGGTTGTAGCCCTTCAGATAGATCTGCGGGTGGGCCAGGTTTCCAGCCTTGTTGCCATGGCTCAGAAACGACCAGATTCCGTCGGCAGTTTTGTACGCGGTCAGTTCCGCGTATACCATTTTGTTCCAGTACAGGTAGCCGCCAACGCCGACGACCTGCTGCGCCAATGCCCCCTCGATGAGAGGCGTAAACTGCGGAGACCCCACCGCGCTCGTCGATGAAGAGAGGTAGGGGTAGCTCCATGCAGGCGCGGTGTTCCAGACGTCCTGCACGGTCGGATTGTTGTGCAACGTTACGCCCAGTATGAAATCGCTCGCTTCACCGATGATCCTTTCCACGAAACGGAGGTCGGTGTTGTCCGATGCCCATTTACCTACCCACTTGCCGTCGCCATTCTGGTGATCGTAGTTCGTGTAGGTATATTGGGCGAAGCCGCCGATCTTGTCGGTGATCTTGCCGGCGAGAAAAATGCTCGCCGCATCCCAGGTCATATTGCCGTCCTTGGGTGAGATGGGATTTCCGTTGGCGTCGTTGTTGTGTCTTGTCTTGGTCACATCGACCGTTCCCATCACGGCGATCGGAATGGTGCGTTCGCCGAGCGTATATCCATTCAGCTTGAACATGCGTCCATAGGGCGTGAGCTCAGGAAACTGGCCGCCGGCGTGACACGCCACGCAGCTTTGTCCCGTCTGGCGCGCGAATATCGGCAGAGCGTGTGCGGTGGAAGCCTGGAACAGACAAAGCGCCACGATGGCGGCTACCCAGCCACGGTGAAGCAGCTGATGAAGTGCAGTGTTGCTGATAAGAGCCTTTGTCATGGCCGGTTCTCCCTGCGCCGTGTTTCGCACTCTTTACCTGCAGTGGCAAAGATCGACGGCTGCATTTCCGGGTTGCGTCCGACGGTGAAAGACGGGACGAGTAAGACGTTTTCCGGCTACAGCGATCATTCCCGATGTGGCATTCGCGCCTCTCGCCACATCTTTATTGTGCAAACAGGCGACAGGAACCGACATGGGTCAATGTCCTATTCTTGTGGTAGTGAAAGCGCTCGAAGTCACCCTGTCCGCGCAAGCGGCCCCGCCGTTCACCCGCAACCTCGCGGCACGATCACGGCACCATCCAGTCCCCATCGGCAACGAGCCTGACGCGATCCGGCTCGGCAAACCGGACGATATAGCCGCCCTTCGACGCGAAGCGCTGCCCCGGCGCCAGCGTCAGGCGCGGATAGTAGCCAGTCAGGATGCGGCGTTCCAGCATGTCCTGGATGCGCTCGATCAGATAGTCCTTCTCGAACGCGTCGACCATGTGGCTCAGCGTCTCCGCAAGCAGGCCGCACGCGAGATAGGTATCCGCCTGTACCTGCGGAGCGACCATCGGAATCTTGCGGATCGAGAACCAGCCGAACGCGTAGTCGACACGGACACGCCGTCCCTCCGGCAGGTCGAACGGATACGCAAGGCGCGTCACGCCGCGCCAGCTCGCTGACAATGGCGTGTTATCCAGCCCGCCCAGCAGCCCCGACATGAACACGATGTTCGACGGCGGTGGTGAACGGCCGAGCGCCGCGATGTCGGGCGGACGCAGCCACAGCACCAGCACGTCCGCATGCGCAATACCACGCATGGCGCCTGCGACGTCGTCGCCCGGCGCGAGAGTGCGATTCGACACCGCGATGCCATGACCCCTCAATGCGGCGGCAAGCGTCTGGGCGCCCCGCTCGCCATTGTCGCCTGCGCGATAGACCTGCCAGACCGTTTTCATCGCTTTCGCCGGCTTGCCGCCGGCGTCATCGAGAATCCGCTTTGCCAGCAGATCCGCCTCGAGCAGCACACCCTTCGAGAAATACACGGAATAGAAATCGTGGTCGGTTTCGACCGGCACTTCCACGTTGGGGAAGAGACACGGCACGGCCTCCTGCTCGCAGAACGCGTGGACCGGAGCCCAGTTCTTGCCGCCCAGTCCCGACAGGACAGCAAACACCGGCTGCTCCGCCAGATAGCGCTTCAATTGTTCATGCCACGTCGCCGGCGGGCCGCTCAACTCCCACACATGCAGTTCCCAGCGACGATTGACCATGAACATCATCTTGCGCGACGTGCGCAGCGGCGGCGTCGCGCCGAGCGGAAACACGTTCTTGTCATCGAAGTACTGTTTGAGCACATCGAGCATGCCGCGCCGTTTCACCGGGTCCGCATCGGGCGTGACGATCGTCGCGAAGTGCAGCACCGTGTCCGTCACACCCGGTGACCTGCGTTGATCGAGGCGCTTCAGATAACCGGTCAGCGCCGCCATGTCGGTGTCGTTCAGCGCGTACTGCGGCATCAGGTTGCCAAGCGGCCTGCCTTCCGAGTCGAGCCCTTCGCGTATCGCTCTCGCGATCGTCGCATCGGTATAGGGCTCGCGATTGGTGCGCATGCCGGGAATGTACGGGAGGTCGAATTCCTCGGGGGTTTCTACGCGGGGATGGAACAGATACCGGGCAGTGATCGGCGGGATGCTGCTGTTGCCTTCGCGGGAGCCGAGGCCGCTGCGACGATGGCAATTCATGCAGGCCGCCGCGGCGCCTCGCAGGTTCACGCCGCCGTCGTGCATCGCTTCGAGCGGTTCGCCCGAACCCAGCACGCCTTTCTGGAAAATCGCTTCCCCTGTGCTCACGGCCGTAACGGGAGCCGCCGAAGGCGCACAGTTTGCCTTGCCTGCCGGCACCAGCAGCGCAGCGAGCAACACACATCGAACGAGCGTGCGCGCCGCGCGCGGCCGTGCCCGCGCGATGACGCCTCTGCTGACACGGAGCCGGTCCATGGCTAAGGGGATGGCCGGTTCATCGCGGGAAGCGCCGGCGGCGACACCTCGGCGTTGACCGACGCCGAATTGCGGTGGCCCTGCGAAGGGGGGCGCGTGAACATCATGTCGTCCAGCGGCGGATTGAGCGTCACCTTGTCCAGCGTCAGCTTGTCGTGCTTTCCGGAAGCCGCCGCGCCGCTTTCGATCGCGAACGGTATCTGCAAACCGTTGACGCTCCGGTAGTCGCCGTACGTCACTTCGACGGTGACCGGCCCATGAGGACCGCGCGCCTGGCGGTCGACCTTCACATCCAGAAAGCTTTGCGCGTCGACCCACACATGACGGATAACGCCGGAAGGCAGCTTCACCCCCAGGCGGTAAGCGTCGTGTCCGTCGACCTTCTCGATACCGTCGAGCGCGACATCGACGCCCTTCGCCTGATGGTCGATCAGCAACCCGTCGATCACCTGCTCGTCATGCGCGGACTTCAACTCATCCGGCGTGTACGCCCGCACCTCCCCGCTACCCATGACGCTCGGGCTCACCTTCCATCCTTGTTTGCCGTCGAATACCCGGACCGCCCGCCGGTTGAGCACCGTGATCTCAAAACGCGTCTTGTTCGGGCGTTTCAGCGCGAGCACAAACGGCAATTCCTGCTCGGGCGCATTCGCACTATCCACGTGTCCGACCCAGACCATCGTCTCGATCTTTCGCCATGCGTCGAGGCCGCCCCTCGCGTCGGCGTTCTTCTCGACGATCTGATCCACGCTCAGATCGTGCCCTGCCGGTATCTGTTCGCTCGCGTACACCGCCGCCGTCAGGCAGCCGACGAGCATCCACAATACGATTCGTTTCATGGCCGTACACCTCGCACGGATGTTCGGCTAGTCGCGAGCGACTAGTGGCTGGTGCCCGGCACTTTGGCCATGGCCAGTTGCGGTTTCGCAAACAACGCGTCGTCCGTCGGCGGATTCACCGTGACGTGGTCGATCGTCAGCTTGTGCCCCGGCTGGACGCCGCTGACGACGGTCTCGAGCGTGTGCGGGATGACGAGCCCGTTTTCTTTCCGGTAGTCTCGATAGAAGATGGCGACGTCGTGCATACGGCCGTCGAGCTTGCGCGGTTCGCCGTCGATCTTCAGTTCGAGAAAGCTGCTGGCGTCGACCCAGATGCGGCGTGACGTATTGTCTTTCGTTGTCAGTTTCAGGACGTACGCGCGGTGCCCTTCCACCGATTCCATGCCTAGCGCGTCGACCCGCGAACCCTTGTTCGCAAAGTCGATCAGCGGCCCGTCCAGTTCCGCCGATGCCGCGGCCGATTTGACCTCCGCAGGCGAGTACGGCTCGACTTCATCGCGGCCGAGGAAAGGTCTCACCTTCCAGCCCTGTGCGCCGTCGTAGACCTGAAACGCCGTCTGCTCGTTGAAGCGAACCTCGAAGCGGCTCTTGTGCGGCCGCTTCATCGTCATCGTGAACGGCAGCCTGGTGTTCTTCTTGCCGCCGGCTTCGATCTGCCCCGACATCGTCATCGCATTGACCGCACGCCATGCCTGCAGCCCGCCACGTGCCGCGACGTTCCGCTCGACGATCTGCGCCGCGCTCAGATGGCTCGCCGCCGCGGCCTGAGCCGTTCCCGCGGCCGAGGCCGCGAACGCCACCGGGCCGGATGCCAGAACACCGGCCACGGAGGCCGCCGAGATCGCCATCAATAGAAACCGGGCCATGAGTCACCTCTCCTGTCTATGTTGCTGATCGCTGTGCCGCGATCATTCCACTATCAGTCCGTCGATATGGAGCGAACCGATGAATACGTCGACGCGCTCGCCGGCCTTGATCGGACCGCCCTTGTTGGAAAACACCATCCAGTATTCCTGGCCGGCTTCGAGGGGACCGGTCTGACGCAGTTGGCCGATCTTGTCCATGACCGGAATCTCGAGCAACGCGTGGCTCGCTTCCCCGTACAGATAGGCGGTCGCGGTCTTCTCGCCGAGCAGATGCGCCGCCACCGGATCCGTCACGCGATAGTTGAAGCGAATCAGATTGCCCGATGCGGTGCGGCGCACGCTCAGGTTGTCGATGCCCTTCACCATCCCGTAGTAGTTCTTCGCGTGCTGCGACAGACTCACGGGCAAGTACGGCGAGTGTCTGAGCGTGACCGTCGCCGGCGGTTTGAGCGGCGCCGGTGCACTCTGCCCGGCCGCGACCGCTTGAACCAGGGTCGCGGCCAGGCAGACGCTGCTTCTGAACAGCATCGCTGGCAACGTCGAGGGGGATCGAAGTTTCATTGCAGTGTCCCCATCAGCGTATGAATGCCGGCAGCGCCTGCGCCGGAGTCAGCGGCGGTGCCGTCGGCGGTCTCACGGGCAACTTCGGTGCCCCGCCGAGGTTCGGCGCCAGCCCCTGGAACAGCCCGAGCAGACCACCCGACGGGCTCCCCAATGCGAGTGGATCGATCGGGAGGCCACCAAACAGCCCTGGCTGCACGAACTCGACCGCGCCGATGTCGTATCCGAAGCCTTGCGGCCGCGACGTGCCGAAGAAGTCATGATTCGGCGCACCGGCTGACGTGCCGTTATTGATTGCCGGTGAACCGGTCTTGATCGTGTAGTTGCCCAGCAATACGTTATAGCCGGTGCTGCCCGACGTGAGCGCTTCGTTGAACAGCGACAGCGGCCCGTACGACATGTTGATCCACTGGTTGCCTTCATCCGGCGTCGCCGACGGCATCAGGGTGAACAGCGGATTCGGAAGAACCGTATCCGAAATGCCTGGAGGCACCGTGATGCCGATTCCGCCCGCTTCCGGCGGCACACGCGAACCGTTGCAGTACTGATGCACCACCGCTGGATTCAACCCGCTGTTGTGCGCACCCGGGTAGTCGCCGGCGTCGGTCAGAATCGAATACTGCGGATTCATCGACATACCCGCCTGACGGCTGCTGGCCGAGGTGTCGCCGAACGCGCCGATATCCCAGTAGACAGCATTCGGATCGCAATAGCCCGTCGTCTTCCCCGCCTGATTCAAAGACGGATTCAACGTGACAGCGTTCTGCAGGCCCGCTATGTTCGGATTCTGCCCTCCCACCGTGATATAGAACGTGCGGTTTTGCCAGAACACATTGTTGGTCAGCACCGGGTTCGAGAACGTCGTGCAGTTGGGCTCACCCGCCGGGCACGTCACGTTCGGATTGGTGAACGCGGGGATGAGGTTCGACGTGTGGCGCGCGGTTTCCAGCCCAGCCGGCTCGTAAGTCGACGTGGTGATCGGGCTGCACGTCGTTTCCGACCCCACCGTCGTGCAGTTCGGCGGCCCGACGTTGGCCTGCGTGGCGGCAGAGGTATTGAAGAGCACGCCCGCCGACGCCGTCGAGTCGTTGGAGACGACCGTGTTGTTGACGAAGTTCACGCGCACCGCATCCTGCAGCGAGACGCCGCCCCCCGCCCAACCAGCCACGTTGTTCGCGATGATGTTGTTGATCACGCGAACCTGATACCACGCGTTTGCGTTGCTTGGGCTGCGTTGCACATCGGTGCCGTTGACGTTCTGCAGCCGCAGGCCTCCGCCCTTGCCGCTTTCCGCCGTGTTGCCGACGATCAGATTGCCATCGATCACGAGGCCAGGGCCAACGCCATCCGACAGCTGCGGTGCGCAATCGATGTCCGTGGTCGCGTTCTCGCAGAACGTACCGTCCGGAGGCACACCTTGGGCGATCACACCGCCGCCGTAAGTAGGCAGTGTCGGGTTGTTGCTCTGGTTGAACAGCACCCAGTTATGCGAGATGTCGCCGTTATAGCTGAACCCGAAGTGCGCAATACCGCCGCCGTCGCCACTGCTCATGTTGCCGCAGATCCAGTTGTAGTTGAAGTGATAGTAGTCGGCTCCTGTGCAGAAGGTCACACCGCCCGCTGACGAAGGCGTGGTCGAGTTGATTTCGTCGCCGTACGAAGCGTTCGACGTCACCGCGTTGTGGTGCACGTTCACATGCGCGTTGAACTGGAACGGCGTCTGCGTCACGCCGTCCGCAGCGATTGTCGCCTCGGGCGTTTCGACCTGGCCCACCGTGATGCCGCCCGTGAGCGTCCCTGCGTTGGCGAAGACACGGTTGTTCGAGACCTCCGTGTAATGGTTCCAGCCGTGCAGGAAGATTCCGCCGCCGCCTTGCGAGCTGTTGGTGAAGGTCATGCCGTCGATACGCGACGGATTGCACAGGAAGTTGCTCGAATACGTAGTGCAATCCGCGTTGCTGTTCGTGAGCGGCGCGCAGATGCCGTTCGCGGTGCAGTTCGGATCGGGTTGCAGCACGCCGCCCACCAGCACGTCCTTCACGCCTTTGCCGAGGACGGTGATTGCCGCGCCTTCATACGCGCCCATCAGCGTCGGCTCGATCAGCAACTCAGCCAGATTGCCGTTTAGGTTGAAGTCCCAGCCGGAGATGGGTTCGAACGGTATCCCGTCAACTTTGCGCTGCATCGTCGCCAAACAGGAATACGTACCGGTCGGATCGTACTGATTGCTCGCCGAGATCAAGCCGCCGTTCAATGCGTCGCCGAAGAGACACCCGACTTGCCTGCGCCACGGGTCCATCTTGCCCGACGGATGGGTGTTCGCGTTGACGGTCACCGACGTCGCGCCGACACCTTGCAGCCGGACCGGCTTCCACATGAGCAGCATTTCGTTATAGACACCCGGTCCGACGACGATCATGTCGCCCGGGATCGCCTTGTCGATCGCGGTCTGGATCGCGTTGCTCGTGGCGTTCTCGCCGTTCACGTAGGTCGGCGCCTTGCCGCCGATCGTGACGGTGACCGTGTCGATCGAGCGCTTGCCGTTGCCCGCCGTGATGACGAGTTCACCGCACATCGTGGGCGTGAGCACACCGCGTTGCTGGATCGTGCAGCTCGACTGCGTTCCAAGCAACGGAGGAACGATCACCTTGATCTGCGTATCGGTCCATGAAGTCACCAGTGCCGGCATGCCTCCGATCGTCACCGATCCCGATCCCTGTTGCGTACCGAAGCCATAGTGGCGCGTGATGAACTTCTGGTTGAACGGCGCCTTGGTCGCGCTCGGGCCCGTGTACCCATGGTTCGGTACCTGCTGGTTGCCCTGAGCCTTGATCGTCAACGTGTGGCCGAACGTGCTGACCCACGGTCCCGCGCCGCCGCCGCTCGAGTCGCCGGTTACGCTGGCGATCGCCGGCGTGGCATCCGGGTACGCACAGTCAGGCTGGTCGTAACCCTCCGCGAAGGCCGAGACCGGCACCACCGGCGTATCCATGTACTGCGTCTGCCCAGGCATGAACGGAATCTCGTAGCAGAACTGGCTGTACGCCGGGTTGAACAGGGGATCGCGAATCGTCTGGCCAGGATGCGCCGGATCGGGCATGTCAGGATCGTTCATGCAGGCGACCATCATCGTCGGTGCATAGCCGGTCGGGTTCGGCGGGTTGACTTGCCAGGTCGAATAGTTCAACCCGTTGAAGATGCCCCACTGATCCGAATAAGTGCGAGCGATTTCGTTGCCGGCAAAATCCTTCATCGAGATCGGCACGTTCGGGACCGCGAACTTTTCACCGAATTGCGGCGAATACGGATCGAACTCAGACGAGAAGTCGTCCAGCATGAATCCGGTGTAGTGCGCGGCGACGTGGGTCGAACTGAAGATCCAGAACTTCGTCAGCACGGTCATCTGGTTCGACAGCGTCACTTCCTTGCGGTCGCACAGGTGCCGTGATGCGCCCGCGAACGGCGCGACTTCCTGCGAGCCCGGGAACAGGCTCATGTAGTCGGGCACGATACGCAGTGCACCGACGCAAGGCCAGGAGGTCTCGATGCTGCCCGTGTCGCCCTCACCCCGGGAGTACGTGTTGGATCCGAGATTCGTGGTCGGATTCTGCGCATTGTTCCGGTTATAGGTGGAATTCACCGCAGCCTGGTCGGGCAGGATGAAGATGGCGCCGATACCGGTGAACTGCTGCGTTATCGGCGCAATGTAGTTGTCGCCGATCAGGATGTTCTTGTCTTCCTCCTTCACCAGTTCGTAGCCCGGCGGCACGATCACTTCCACCACATATTTGCCGGCAGGCAGCATCTGCGTGCCGTCGCCCGAAGGATTGGCCGTGCAGATTGTGCAGTTCGTCGTGGTTGGCTTGCCGGTGGTCGGACTCCTGCCCGTCACGCTGGGGAATTTGTACATCCCGTCATACGGCGCCGGCTGCAGCTGGTTGAACGCGTGCATGCCGTCATAGCACTTGAACTGTGAATGCGCCGGCAGCGCATGATGATTCGGGTCCAGCCATTGGGTGGTGTCCTTCAAGGTGAAGAAGAACGGATCGTTGGTCTCTTGCCCCGGACAGTTCATGTTCGGCACGCCGTCGGAGCGGAAGCCCTGCGCCCAGTCATCCCAGCTGGCGGTCTTCGTCGTGTCCACCAGCTTCAGGCTGGTGGTGCCGTCCGCAGCGGTGCCTTCCTGATACAGGTTCACCGTGACGTTCGGCACGTCAGGCGTCCACTTCGTATGGATCAGCAGCGAGGGATCGTCGAACGGCCGCGTCGATGCATAGATGACTTCGCCCCTGATGCCGCCGTTTTCATTCGCGCCAAACTGCGCCTTGCCGAACTCAATAAAGGAACTCTGCCCCGAGAAGCCCTGCCAACCCATCGTGGTCACCCACGGCGGATCGACTCTGCCGGTCGAAGGAGCCGTACCCGAGCGGTCCGTGCAGTCCGCATCGTTGCAATACACCGCCCCCGGTACGCGCAGGCTAGGAGGCAGGTGCGCCGTCGCGGATTCCTGGGTATTGGCATAGTTGGCGGCAATGGTCGAGCTGCCCCCGCCAGGCGTGCCATCGGGTGGACCGCCCGCGTCATAGACAACGTGTACGCCCGTCTGCTTGAAACGGGTCTCATCGGTGTCGACGACATACCAGTTGAACAGCGGGAACACTTCGTTAAACGACGCATAGCCGTTCATGTCGGTGTTGTTGAAATTCGAATAGCTGCCGTCGCGGAAGCGCACATTGGTCGGAACCAGCGGGAGCCCCGGGGAGCTAGGCTGCGAGACGCCGGAACCGTTGAGGTCCATAAACGTCCGGGTGTAGAGATTCGTGTGCCATTGGAGCACCGAAATATCCCCGACATCCCTGGTCTGGCCACCTGCCAGCTGGACCGCCGTTGCGAGCCCATCGACGATCTGATCGTTCCATTGATCGAAGATCGTGATTCTGAATGTACCCGTGGGCAGGCCGGTAAAGCTGAACGTTCCGTCGGCATTGCACTTCGTGAAGGCGATATCCTCGCTGTCCGGATCGCCGACGCTCACGTAGCACTGCGTGAAACCCAACGAGGTGCGCGAACCGCTGCCGTAGAGGTTCTCGTTCGGCGGACGGCTGTAGTGCAGGTTCGTTACCCGGCCCTTGAGCCCGTTGTTGCACGTCGCAGCTGCGGCACCTGCGCAGACGAGCGGCAGGCGGGCATTGATGATTTTCGGATTGGCAAAGCCGATCGCGACGTGAAAGCCCGCCGGTCCGAACTCCTGGAAGTACGCCGGGCCGCCTACCTTGACGAAAGCGTCGTGACCCTTCTGTCCGTCCAGCGTATTCGTCTGCAGCCATTCCTCGCCCCTGCCGATTCTGTCGGCTGCCGGCGTCGCGACGATACCGTACCGGCCTGGCATCAGGTTGGCAATGATGGCCTGGCCGACCAGCGGCGACACCGTCTTGCCATCCGACTCGTATTTCGGACACGTCGGAATCATGCCGACGAGACCGTCGGTCGACGTCGAAATCGGGCAGGCATTGAGCCCTGAGACCGGATCGATAGTCCCCTGCAACGAATTGGACAGCGGCATGTTGAACATGTCGTAACTCATCTGTCCGGTCGGGTCGCCGGTGCTGCCCGCGTCGTCCCAAAGCTTGATTTCGAATCCGCCGAGTCCAGGTTCGCGTGCCGTACCAAACACGTCGGTTCCGCCACTAACGTCCACTTCGCCATTGAGCGGGGCGTCGTCCTCGAAGACGAACACGGACACCTTCGCCGTCGCCATCGGCGTCTGTTGTGCCAGCACGTTGACGCTGGTCTGTCTGGGCGCGATCGGAGCGCCGCCCATGGTGTGGCCGCACTTGCCCGTCCCCGGTGCAAAATCCGCGCCGCCGGGACCCGACGGGCAGTCCTTGGCGATATCGAACGGTCTCTGCGGCCCAGAGGGGTTCGTTGGATCGACCGGCTGCGGCAAGCCCGCACCATTCCCGAAGCTGTTGCCGGCATCGCCTGGCAACACCGAGATGTAGTAGTGCTTCGTCGGATCGAGCGCCACCTGGCTGGGATCGACCGGCACCTGTTGCGCAGCGGTCGTGCGGCACACGCCGTCGCCGATGTCGCACACTGCCGGCAGGTGAGAGCTGGTCGCGGGGTCATACACGGTTTGCCCCGACTCGCAGGCGACCTTGCCGACACAGCCTGCCGCGACCACCGGCATGTAGCTGGTGTGGAAGTTCGCGCCGAGACTGGGAACCGGCAGCGGCGGGCACGTAGCCGGACGCGGTGTCGTGTTCACCTGGCACGCAGGATCGATCTGGAAGGTGCGGTCTTCCTCGATGATCCAGCGGTAGTCGCCAAGCTGAACCGGGGTCTTGCCCGGCGCCACGCTCGGCCCGTCCAGCACCTTGACGACAAGTCCGCTGCCGCCTTTGAACGTCACGGTCACGGTCCCGGCAGAAGCACTCGGCGTGTTCTGCGAATTCGTTACCGTATATTTGAACGTCAGGTTGGCAGTCGCATTGCTGCCGACCGGCGGCGTCGTCGGTATCGCGGTAAACGATCCGTCCGGATTCAGCGTGACGGTCCCGCCGGTCACGCCACCGGAAATCGCCGCGGTAAGCGCCAGGCCCTTCGGATCGCTGGCATTGACCAGCACGCCAGGCGCGCCGATTTGCAGACGCGACGCGATGTTGCTGATGTAACTGCCGTTGTTGGCCACCGGCGCGCCAGACAGACAGCCGTTGCCGGAGGTACAGGCGGACAGCGTCACCGTCGCCGATACCGCGGAATTGCCGTTCGCCTGGTACACAAAGCTGTCGGCTGTCGTGCCGGGATTCGGCACATAGACGAACGTGCCGTCCGGGTTCAGCGTGAGCGCGCCACCGGTGGTCGTGGTCTTGACCTCAACGCCGTAGACATTGACGTCCCTGGCTTTCACGCCCTTGGCCGGATCCGACACGGTCAACGTGGTGCCCGGGATAAAGAAGTAGTTAGCGGCATTGGCAACCGCATTCTGATTGGTGAGCGTCGACGTCGGCAGTGCGCCGCCATTGACGGCGATGTAAGCCTGCATGCCGCCGTCGCGTTGATTGTTGGTCGACAGGCTCAGTTCGCGGTCGAACACCGGCATCGCCGTTGCGCCAGTCGCCGGTGCGTTGACCATCACGTCGTAGGTTTTGCCGGCCGCCAGAAACACTTCCGACTGGACCCGCGTACTGCCGGGCAGCACGTTGCCGTCCTCGGCGATCAGCGAGAAACCGGAAGCGACAGGATTGCCCGTTTGTGCACCGACGATCGACGGAACGTGCATCCGCAAACCGGCGTTGACGAAACGCACGAGCACCTGGCCTGTGGTGACCGGTGCATTCACGGGAAACGACGATCCGCCGGGATTGGTCCGGTCGAAGGCGACGCCATTGATCAGGTAGTAACGCGGATCGTAGTTCACCGTCGGCGGATAGCAGGTGCCGAACGAGGTCGACTTCGAATCGCCGCAGCCGCCGGGCTGGCCCGACCACGATTTGGTTTCGCTAAAGCCCGTCGTCGTCACTGCCGCTGCAACCGCCGTGTTTTGCACGGGATCGATTTCGCTCAGGACGAGCGGCACGTCGGCGTCATAGCAGATAGCCGGATTCGTATAAGCCTGATACGTCTGCGACGCCACCGGGCAGGTCACGGTGCTGCCGACCGGGGCCTTCACCACCAGCACGCCGTAAAGCCCCATCGGCCCCTGGATCGACGGATGCGTTCCCGACTCGATCAGATAGGTGCCAGGGCTGAGGTTGTTCCAGGTGAGCGCGGTTGCCGTCGTCTGGCCTGCCGGCACCTCGGTCCCAAACGACTGGACACGAGCTGCTTGCGCGGGCGGCGTGAACGATGCACCGGTTGCCGCGGTGGCAATCGGCCACGTGACCGCGGTTTGTGTCGGATGCGGCGGACTCGCCGTTCTCACCGGAGTCCCGCCCAGACCGCCGCCCAGCTGCCCCACGATCATGAGCGAGGTCGGCACGGCGCCCGGCAGGCTATTGGTGAGATTGATCGTCAGGGGTCCTGGCGGCACGGTGATCACCACCGGCGACCAGTTCGCTCCAGCGCCCGGGTTCGCCGCCGCACAGGTGGCGGGCGCCACCGCGGCCGCCGAGCACGTGTAGCCCCACATCGGAACGGACTGTCCGTCGGGCAACACGGCAGTGCTGGCTTTCGCTGTCAGATTGACGACTTGAGCGAAAGATGCTCCACTGGCCGTCAGAAGAATGGACGCCGCGACACCTGCCTTGAGCAAGTCGAAGAGCGTCGCTCTAAACTTGGTGGATCTCATCGCGTTTCTCCCCGCCTCTAATTGGATTCGTCGATCAGGAATGCTTGTGGATCGACGAGCATCATCATCATCATTCCGCCTGGGAAGATGTTGTTCGTAGTGATCTCGCGCTCGTTATGCGAGTGCCACATGAATGCAAAGCCTGCTTCTGTCGCCGGTGGATTCACCACCGTCCCGCTCGGTGGCGTCGTCCCGGTGGGCGCAGTGGCGCGTATGGTCGCGTTAGGCCCGAGATAAGGACTGCCGCCATACCAGAAACCGTTTGTCAGCACGTGCGAGTCCGGCAGGGTGACCGGCCCGCCGCTGCCGACGTTGCCGAACGGATGCGCTTCGAGCGCCTTGCCGTGATCGGCGCACCACTCGTAGTAGTTGGGCGCGTGCGGGTCGGCCGTGTAATAGCCGTTCGCATCCGGGGTGCAGACGACGGGCTTGCCGTAGTAAGCCGCGAATTTCGGATCGGTCTCGGTGTACACGTCCACCGGCTTATGCCCATAGACGTCCCAGTTCAGGCCCTTGCCCGTCCAGTAGAAAATCCCGTCCATCGCAAGACCCGGCGTCGTGGTCGTCGTGAACAGCAAGGGGCCGGCCACCTTGGTCGGGTCGGTCTTGCTGAGCAGCATGTTGCCGTCGCGTGCCAGCACCCGGACGTGATTGCCGTGCTCGTGGAACGGATGCTGCCAGCGGCCGGTGCCGACGATCCGCAACAGCACCAGTTCACCGGGATGCATGTGCGGATTGCCGTTATAGGGCTGGTGCGGATACTGCACCGCGTAGTTCGGGTCCATGTCGTCCGGCATCGAGCGGCCGTTGACCATGAAATAGGCCGGGTGATACGGCTCCGTCTCGACGGTCATGCAGCCGTTTGGCAACGTGCAAGCGTTGCCCGCCTGCTGTTCCGCCTGGACATGGATGCGCGGGTCTATTTCGGAGAACTGGAACAGATACTCGCGGTCGTAACAAGCCGCGCTGTGGTTGTAGGCCGCCCCGGCGTTGCGGAAGTCCGGCTGGCCATCGGGAAGCGTCGCCGCGACGGCGCGGCAGCCTGTCGGCACCGCGACCGTGCCGGGCGACGAGGTCGGCAAGACGATGATCGCGCCATACAGGCCCATCTCGATCTGCAGATCGCCCTGTGTGCCGCTGTAGTAAGCATGCGTGCCGGGCGTCGCCGCGACGAAGCTATACGTGACCGTGCCGCCGTTCGGGGCAGCTTCGCGCGTCAGCAAACCCGGCGTACCGGTGAGCGTGGCAGGACAGGTTCCATCGGGGTTCAACAGCGCGGCGCAGACCTGGAATCCCGGAAAGAGGATCGACGTGTTGCCCGCCGCCGGCGGCAGGTTATTGGTGAGCGTTACCGTAACCACGTCGCCCTGCTTGACGATCAGCGTCGGACCGGGAATCTGCATGCTCGGGCAGTTCGCGCCCGCGATCGTCGACGGCGAAAAGCCGGCCGGCGCGGTGCGGCATCCATAGCCCCACGAATAGATGCTCGCGCCGTCGGGCTGGGTGATGCGGTTCGCCTCGGCGCTCAGATCGAAGTGCGTCCCCGTGATGCCGGGTGCGGCAGCTTGCGCGTGCACGCAGAAAAGCGTGACGAGCGTCGCCGCGCCGAACCGTGCAAGCCGTCCAAGGCGCGCGAGCATCGCGAGCCATGTGTGGTGAGTGATGTGGGCCACGGCTCTTCTCCTAGGTGCAGGACTTCGTGGTCGGATCCACCGCATGGCAGATATGGACCTCGGTCATCAAGCCGCCAAAGTTCTCCTGGTCATTGGCCAGGTGATCCAGATTCGGCGTGTACAGGTAATAGATCGCGCCCGGCTGATACTTCGTCGTGTCGCTGGCGTCGAGGATCACGTCCAGGGATTCACCGCCGGCCAGCGTGATCGAGTTCGTGTTGTAGGTCAGGTCGTTGCCGGATATGTCGCGCAGCAGGCGAGCGTTAATACCGATCACGTGCATCGGAATGCCGAGCGACGCCAGCGTCTGATACTCGGTCACGTCGAGGTCCGAGATGCGCAGCAGCGCCTTGCCACCGGCCGGAATGTTGATCAGCGTCGGCAGCGGTTGCGAAAAGCGTGGCACGCCGTCCGACGCGGGTGTCGACAGCGGGTTCGGATTCACGGTGTCCGGATAGCTGCGTCCGTTCAGCATGAAGATCTTGTCCCTCATGTCGGTGAACGGCTCCGGATTGAACGTCATGCCAATGAAGTGAAAATTCGGATCGAAGCCGTGTATCTGCACCGGGTATTCGACGTCGTAGGCAGTCGAGCCGTCGCCGTCGTTGTATGCGTAGAGCGTCGGCGAGCCGCTCATGTTATTCGCATGGAGGACACCGTTTTGCGGCGGCAGCGGCGTCGTGCACAGAATGTCGTTGCCGCACGCCGTGCGCAAATCCTGTTGCTGCGCCACCAGCGAGTTGTACAGCGACGTGCCGGCGGGTACGCGGTTCTGGCGTGGCCGCACGAAGATCTGGCCGACCATGCCCATCTGCAGGTGTTCTGGCGGCGTGATGTGGCAGTGCCAGAAGTAGGTGCCCGCATCCGGCGCGAGATAGTAGTACGTGAAGCTCGCACCGATGTTGATCGCCACCGACGCATCCGGCACACCGTCATAGAACGACGACGCGTTCGGATAGCCATGGAAGTGCACCGTGTGCCTTTCGAACAGGTCAGGGCGCATGATCATCCCGACGTTCGTCAGCGTGAGGAAGAACTCGTCGTCTTCGTCGATCGCCATCATCGGCGCCGGCTCGTTGCCGTTCATCACGCCGACATCCATGATCGGCCGTGGATCGACATGGCCGGTCAACTGCCCCGGCGGCACAGATTCCGGATCGGGTACGATGCCGACTGCGCCGTTGTAGGTCGGGTCAGTTCTCGGGTCGCCGACGGTATTGAACACCGATGCGAACTCGGTGCCGGGCAGGCCCGCCTTGATGTCGGCGAGCCCCGACAACGGGCCGAAAGCGAACAGGTAGGTCTGCACGCCGTTACCCATCGTTGCGTAACCATCGCCGCCCGAGATCTGCTGGCACTTGATCGCGCCGTTGACGACGTTGGTCGGGGTGGAGTTCTGTCCGGTCACGGACGGCCCGGTGTATGCCGGCTCCGACGCTCCGAGAGGGAGTGCCGTCGGATGCAGCGGCGTCGTTGGTGGACATTGCACCCGGAACGACTGGGCGAATGAAGGAAGCGTGAATAGCAGAAACAGCAGTGCTGCAACACTGCTGCGATAGGTGCGGGTACTGAACATATGACCTCCGTCCCAGGGGTCAGCCAGCGCGATGCGCACTGGACGTCATGCTCTACTGCGAATGCGGGCTGGTGACGTCTTGACACTGACCCGTATCTGGATTCTGCATATGCGCGACGGGGCCTGCGATGGGTTACCTCCCTACACTTGCGGTAGGGCAAACCCAGTCACGCGCTTCAAATTAGTCCTTGCCAGACAGGAGGGCTGCGGCGGGCGCGTGCAGCGCCCATCCGGTGCGTTTGCCGAGGCCAGCCTGAGGTGCAGTTTCGATTCCAGCGAGATCGATTCGCGCAGGGCGAACAACTTGAAGCCTGGTGCCGGCCGAATGATGCGTTGACCGGCACGGTGGCTCCGCTCCGGGATGTTGAGCGGGTATTTACCCATGCCGTTCGGCGGGGGGTCCCTACTTCATTTCCCTGTCTGTCCCGACAAGAATGAAAAGAATCCTGGGCGCGCGCTGGCCCAGCCGCGACCCAGGACGACGCGCATGTTCCATTTGATATGCGCGATGGCCTCACCACTGGATCGCTGAAGGATGACATCATGAACAAGCTCACTGCCACCATTCTTTCCACCTGCATGACGCTCGCGACTGCGGGCGCCTTCGCTGCCGATAGCCCGTCAAACGACCCCGCTGCCCAAGACGCAGTGAGTCAGGAAACCCCGACAATGGACGCAACGCCGCATGACGCGATGAGCGCGGCCGATATGGCCAAAGACGGGATGAAAGAAGACACGATGAGTCACGAGAACATGGCCAAAGATGAAGCGAAGGGTGACGAGGTGAAGTAGTAGTTCACCTGATCCGCGTGCGCCTCCGTGAGGGCCCCTGTATAGCCAGCCAGCTTCAACCCGCGCGCGCCTGCCATCCCGCAACATCAGGCAGATGCGTTCCGGAAGGCGCGGGCCGGTCTGCTGACGATAAAGTGATTGCTGCAGTCGGCGACGGAATTTATCAATAGCAATCCTGCGTAATTAAGAGAGTCCATTGACGTTTCGCGCTGAGCTGGCGAATTCGGAACAGGAAGACTTTCATGAACATGCGCGTGGTTACCATCCGGCGCGAGTACGGGTGTTCATTCATGCCGACACCCGTGCCGGCTTATTCGAAAGCGGTTAGGAGTGGCATCATGAAATCGTCCCGCCGTAGCTTCATGCTCACAACTAGTGTATTTGCGTCTTCGCTCGTCCTCTCGCGCAGCGCGCTGGCCGGCGCCGAGCCCGTCTCCGATTCGGATGCGACCGCACAGGCGCTCGGATACAAGGCTGACGCGACGAAAGTCGACACGGTGAAATATCCTAAATATCAGACCGGGCAGGCTTGCGTGAATTGCCAGTATTTTCAGGGCAAAGCCGGCGACGCGGCTGGACCGTGTCAGATCTACAACGGCAAGGAGGTCAACGCGACAGGCTGGTGCAGCGTGTACACGAGAAAAGCATAGCGCACGATCGATGCAGGAATTCGAGCGGGTCCGAATGCGACAGATCTCGCTGCTCTGTCGCATCGTTGTGCCACAGATGCAGCGATTCGCGCCCATGTCACTGCGCATCGACATAAGAATGGGTGACTTACGCGATTTTGTCTAACTTGTTGACTAAAAATCGCGCAGGTTCTGGCGTGGGCTCGCGGGTGATTCTCCATTCAAGTCAGACAGTTTCCGATCGACGCTGAGCCTGCCGCTCACCGTTCTACGAAGCGGACATTGATTCACGGTAACCGCCAGTTTTCGCACGAAATGTACGAGTACCCCGGGACGCAGTCCGAATGCGCGCGTACGAGCCTGACTCAACAAACTGGCCGGATTCGGGGCCACGCGGGTGTTGGGTAAGTCAGCATGATGACGTCGCCGACGCTACTTGCGGTGGACTACACTTGGCTACACGTATATGCGCGTAATGGCCTGCCGCTGCGCAACCCGTATGTCTGGACTGGCACCCGAAGCCTGCCCACCTTTCTCGTATTTGGAGCTCGATACGATGAACCCTGAAGCCTATCAACCGTGTATCGATGCATGCGATGCATGTGCCGCCGCTTGCGACCGCTGCGCATCCGCGTGCCTTGGAGAACCCGGCGTCGCGGTCCTGGCAAAGTGCATCCGGCTCAACGTCGATTGCGCGTCGCTATGCCGGCTTACGTCCGCCGCGCTGGCGCGGCAGAGCCGTTTCGCTCCTGAGTTCTGTGCGCTTTGCGCGCGGATCTGCGACGAGTGCGCGGACGAATGCGCAGGTCACGCACCCGAGCACTGCGGTGCATGCAGCGATGCGTGCCGGATGTGCGCGGAGGCGTGCCGAACAATCTGATGACCCCGCACGCTGCCATCGCCGACTCGATCCGCCAGTTCACCCCCAAGGCGCTCGCGGGTGTTTCCCACTGGTTGATCACGCGGCTTTGTGCGTAAGATGAACTGATCGGTGCGCGTGATACGGTGCAGGCCCGCGAATGGCGGGTGGCAGGAGGCAGCGCCGGGATCGACGCCAACGAATGTTTCCATCATGCATGCGAGCGTGTGCGCCGCGGCTGCCTGTCATGCGGCCGCAATGAAGCCAGGGGGCGCGGCAGCTATCGCCACACAGACGACGTCCGGTCGGCGTGGCTGGGCCGGGCCGCTTCGGCACGCCTTGCTCGCAGTGGCTTGCACGCTGGGCGCGGCACCAGCCGCACTCGCCGAAACACCCGCCAATGCAGCCGGTCCAGCCGACGCCACGCCCGCCGTCAGCACCGCGAGCCGCGCTGATCCCGCCATTTCGCCGGGCGACGCCGCCGTGCGCCAGGTCGTGCTAGGCATTGTCAGCTTCACACACTGGCCGACGACACCGGCCCGCCTGCGCCTGTGCGTGACGGGCCGGCCCGACTACGCGCACGGCCTGGTCGATACGCTGCAGGCCGGCTCGACGCCGCTCGACGTGCAGCGCATCGCCTTTGATGATCCCGCCATCGGCGCAGCCTGCGACGTCGTCTATTTCGGCAACCTGAGCGACGATGAGAAACAGCAGGTCAGGGCCGCCGTGGCCGGCCATCCGGTCTTGACCATCTCGGAACACAACCCGTCCTGCACCGCCGGTAGCATGTTCTGCCTCAATGTCGATGACGAACGCGTCACGTTCGACATCAATCTCGACGCCGTGGCGCGCAGCGGCGTACGGGTTCACCCGAATGTGCTCAAGCTCGCCCGGCGGCCGCTGACGCCATGAGACAGCCCGCGCCCCCCGTTTCCCCTCCTCGCACGCCGCGCCCGACGCTGCAAAGCGTGTTGCGCCGCGCGCACCTGCGCCTGGCGTTCGTCGCCGTCGCGATGGCCGCTGTGTCGTTGATCGTGGTCGCCGTGATCGCGCTGCGTGCCTATGCCGGCAACAATCTGAACCTGCTGGCCCGCTCGCTCGGCTATACGGTCGAGGCGGCGCTGGTGTTCGGCGACCGCATCGCAGCGGCCGAGGCAATCGGGCTGATCGCCAACGAAGAGGACGTGGCCGAGGTCGTCGTCACAGATGGCAAGGGCCAGCCGTTCGCGGCGTGGCAGTTGCCCGCCGGCAGTGCGATCGCCAGGCTCGAGCGGGAGGTCGCCGGCATTGCGCTACCCGGGCCCGTGACCACGTTGGTGCTGCACGACGGCATCGTCGTCGGTCACGTCGAAGTGCGCGGCCGGGGTCACCAGTTCTTCGGCTTCCTGCTCGGCGGCGTCGGCGGCATCCTGGCCTGCCTCGCCGTCAGCGTGCTCGGCGCCTATGTCAGCTCGCAGCGCCTGCTGCGCAACATCGTCGCGCCGCTGCGCGCGCTGGCCGGCGTCGCCCACGCGGTGCGGCGCGAGCGCGCGTTCGAGCAGCGGGTCGAGCCCGTGGCGATCGCGGAACTGAATCAGCTTGGCGACGACTTCAACGCCTTGCTCGACGAATTCGAAAACTGGCAAAACAGCCTGCGTGAAGAAAATGCCTCGCTCGAACACCAGGCCAACCACGATGCCCTCACGGGCCTGCCCAACCGCGTGCAGTTCGAGTCGCGCCTCGCGGGTGCCCTCCGCGAGGCTGCGGAAACGGGCCAGCGCGTCGCCGTGCTATATCTCGACTGCGACCGTTTCAAGGAGATCAACGACTGCCTCGGTCATGAAGCCGGCGACGCGGTGCTGATCGGCATCGCGGCGCGGCTGCGCGCGCAGTTGCGCGAGGCCGATCTGGTCGCGCGCCTGGGCGGCGACGAATTCGCCGTGATGCTGGCGCCCATGCGCGAAGCGGCCAGCGCCGGCCGTATCGCCGAGGGCGTACTGGCCAGCATGACGCCGACAATCGTCTTGCCCGATGGCCGTACAGTGGCCACCATGATGAGCATCGGCGTTGCGCTGTATCCCGATCACGCGTGTGACGCGATCAGTTTGCTGCGCGCCGCAGATGCAGCGATGTACCGGGCCAAGCGCGCGCGGCCGGGCTCGTGGGAGTTTGCCGAAGGCGTCGCCGGACCGGCTTGACGGGATGGCCCTGGCGCAGCAGCCGAGGCGCAGCCGGGGCCGTCGCAAGGGTTCGAAACAGCGCGCGCAAAGCGGGCGCACTCGAGGGGAATGCGATGATGAGACACTCGTTTCCTGCAGGCATCTGGCGGATGTGTATTGGGAGCGCACTGCTCCTTTGCATGCTGCTCGCGGGCTGCCAGACGCCGCCGCTTTACCGCGGTCTGACCCAGACGCAGGTCAAGGCGCTCAAGTCAGAAGGATTCCAGGAGACCGAGCAGGGCTTCGAGTTCGGCTCGAACGAACCGATCCTGTTCGACTTCGACCGCTACGACCTCAAGCCCGAGGTCCGCCGGGTCGTCGAGCGCATCGGCCACACGCTCGTGTCCGTGGGGCTCAACAGCGTGCGCGTCTATGGCTACACCGACGGGGTGGGCACGGACGCCTACAACATCCGGTTGTCGAGGCTCCGTGCCGAGACCGTGGCGAACGAACTGGTCGACACGGGCCTTGCTGCGGACCACGTCCACACCATCGGGAAAGGCAAGCGCGACCCGGTGGGCGACAACCGCACGGCCGCCGGCCAGGCGCAGAATCGCCGCGCGGCGATCGTCGTCTCGCCGCGTTGAGCCCGCGGGGCAGTTGCCTTTGCCGCCCGGAGCTGCCAATCGGGTTGGCAACGGATTGTTCAAAACTCGCACAAGACCCGATCCTCATGATTGGACTATCCAGTCATAACGTTGGTCCAGATGCGCCAGGCAGTCAGCTGGCCGAAAGATTCCGGTGCAGGTCAACTGTACGCGTAACATGCGTCACCGTTTCATTACTGCTCCACCTTGCCCGGCCATGCCATCAACGCTGAAGCGCCACCGGGTCGGGTCTCAAGCCTTCTAGGCTTCGACAATGACCACGTCGTAGTTCTCGTCTTCGAAAGCGACGAGAAACTCTTCAGGCATCAGCCATGAATCGACGCTCACTGTCTTCGCGTCAATGTCAACGTTGACCTTCGCGTCGGCATCGACGGTCTTCATCGCATGCTCAATCGTTGAAACATCGTCTGAGCGGATTTCATTTTTCATCGAGAATTTCATTGGTCGCTTCTCCAGTCAACAACGCTTGAATAAAGCAGAACCTGTCGACGCATCAGCGTCAGTGGGTTCGCATATCGATTGTAGCCACTGTAGCCACTACCCGTTCGGCTGTCGATGAAGCGTCGCGCCAGTTGTTGATCCCGACAGGCAGTCTGTTTCGGTGGCGTCCTGATACATCGCTTTGGCATTTGCGCCATTGATCTGCAGATACCCTCGCCGCGCCAAACGCGTCATAGCGGCAGGAACCACCGTGTTAAACCGCCGGCCAGGCGCGGTTACCCATTGCCCGGGAATCGCTAAAGCGTGCAAGAAAAGACGTCGCCGCTCGCGCCGCTCCACCTCGGTAAAATTTGTTCTGTTAGCCGAATGGAAAAGGATCATTTCCAGGTGGGCGCTTTGTCCCGGCAGCTATGGTGACATTGGCCAGATTTGTGAATGGGATGAACCGATACGCGACCTTTGTTAGCTTTAAGAACGCGGCCCCGTCTCCTAGAATGAGATCAATCCATTGCGCGGCAGCGATACGTGGGTGGCCCGGTTCGAATGACTGCAGGAAAAACCATAGGGTCCTTGGACCAGGCGCTTTCGCGGCGCATCCGGGATCTTCGCGAGCACTGCGCGAGAGAGGAATACTTTCCGATCCAGTACCCCACTAAATATTCGTAGCCTCGCGGACTCTTATGAACACCGCCAACCTGCCCACAGCCGGAACGCCAGGACACAAGCCGCCCGGATCGTCGGCGCAGATTTCTGCGCGCGAGGTAGAGGCTCCTGTACAGCAAACGTCCACTGAAGAGAAGCTACCGCTTCGTCTCGCTATCGGCCTGATCGGAATGTTGCTGGCATCGCTACTGGCCATATTGAACGAACAGGTCACCGCAGTGGCGCTGGCTGATATTCGCGGCGCGTTCTCGATTGGAAGTGACGATGGGACCTGGCTGACCGCTCTCTTCGAGGCCACGAACGTGGCCACGATGGCGTTTGCTCCGTGGTTTGGGGTGACGCTCACGCTGAAGCGATTTACGATCGGCGCCGTGCTGGGCGTGATGTTCCTTGGATTCCTTTGCCCCTTTGCGCCGAACCTGCTTTCGCTATATGTGCTGCGTACGCTGCAGGGCGTAGCCTGCGGATGTCTGCCCCCGATGTTGATCATTGTGGCGCTGCGTTATCTTCCCCCGAAAGTCAAGTTATACGGGCTCGCCGGGTACGCACTCACCGCGACCTTCGGGCCAGTGCTCGGCACGCCTCTTGCCGCCTTGTGGACAGAATATGTCAGCTGGCGAATGGCATTCTGGCAAATCGTGCCGCTTGGTTTGCTGAGCTGCGTGGCAATCTACAAGGGACTTCCGGAGGATCCCACGAAACTCGAACGGTTCCGTTCATTCAATTGGACCGGATTCATACTGGGATACCCCGCTATCGCAATGCTCGTCATTGGCCTTCTGCAGGGCGATCGCCTTGATTGGCTGAATTCCACGTTTATCGCCACGATGTTTTGTGGCGGGGCGCTGTTGTTGGTGGCGTTCCTTATCAACGAGTGGTTTCATCCGCTGCCGTTTTTCAAGCTCCAACTGCTTTTCCGCAGGAACTTTTCACACGGGTTACTAACACTGGTAGGCGCGGTTGTGCTGCTGGATGCCGTTGCCGCTATACCCAGCCAATTTCTCGCACAAATTCACGATTACCGGCCGCTGCAAACCACGCCGCTGTTTTTGGTGGTCGCCATTCCCCTGGTGGTTACGCTGCCTGCGACCGCCGCCGTCCTGAACCTCCGGCAGGTCGACCACCGCTGGGTCATGGCCATTGGACTTTCCCTGATGGCCACCTCGTGCCTGATGGGGAGTTTTATGACCTCCGAGTGGATTCGCGAGAACTTTTACTGGCTTGCGGCGCTACAGAGCGTTGCGCAACCGATGGTGATCATGGGGATCCTGATGGGCGTCACGACAGGCTTGCCCCCAACGGAAGGCCCGTTTGCTTCGGCCATGTTTAACACGGTCAAAACATTTTCGGCTGCTGCGGCAACCGGCCTTATTGAAGGGCTGGGTACTGCGCGCGAGCATTTTCATTCGAGCATGCTCGTGGATCGCTTAGGCAACAACCCGTTGGTTACGGGTCAAAGCATCGATGCTGTTCATGGTCTCGGCGAACTCGCACACCGGATCCACGAGCAGGCCGTAGTACTGACATCGGCGGATCTCTATTGCGTGATGGCAGGTATCGCCGTCGCCTTTCTTTTCGTTGTTCCGGTGTTACCCGTGCGCGTTTATCCGCCCTGGACCACTACGCCGCCTTCTCCCCGCTAAGCGACGATATATATGTCATCTGTCATCCGATTTGCTCCCAGAACAATTCGTCTTGCGGCGTATGTGATCATACTCTGCGTCGCTGTATGGGCTTGCATAAGACTATTTGCCGACTCAAATAGCGAGACCACCAATGATGCTTATGTAGAGGCCGATTTCACGCTGGTCGCACCGCGTGTCGCTGGCCAGCTTTCAGAGGTACTCGTAGAGGACAACCAGCAGGTAAAAGCCGGGCAGTTAATGGTCCGTATCGATGACCGCGACTTCCGGGCGGCATTGATGAGTGCGCAGGCGGACGTGGCGGCGGCAAAAGCATCGGTCGCGAACTACGAGGCCGAGATCGCGCGGCAGCCCGCGCTTGTCGATCAGGCGCGTGCCACGCTTCGGGCAGATGACGCGACGCTCGAGTTTGCGCGAGCGAACGCCTCGCGCTACCGGAATCTCTCGGAAGCCGGCGCGGGAACGACGCAGGAGCAGCAGCATGCTTCGACCGCGCTCGCCGAGGAACTCGCGCAGCAGGCCCGCAACCGGGCCGCGCTCGTTGCGACTGAGCAGAACCTCGACGTTCTGCGAACCCAGCGCGACAAGGCAGCGGGCGCGTTGGCCCACGCCGAGGCGGCGCTCGAGCAGGCGAAGCTCAACCTGTCCTATACGGAGATCCACGCGCCCATCGACGGCAAGGTTGGACGACGTTCGGCGCGGGTCGGCGCATTCGTTACACCCGGCGCGCCCCTGCTCGCGATCGTCCCGCTGTCGGAAGCCTATGTCGTTGCCAACTTTCAGGAAAACCAGCTCACCAGGATGCGGCCCGGCGATGCCGTGCGTATCAAGGTCGACACTTTTCCGGGCGTCGTGATTCGAGGGCGTGTCGATAGTCTTGCTCCCGCTACGGGTGTGAGCTTCGCGCCTATCGCGCCCGACAACGCGACGGGCAACTTCACCAAGGTCGTCCAGCGCGTGCCTGTCAAGATCACCATCGACCACGGACAACAGGCCGCGTCTGCATTGAGCGTGGGGCTTTCTGTCGAAACGGAGGTCGCCGTTGGCAAGCATGCCGATACGCGGATCGCAGGAGAAGACGCGAAATGAACGCGTGCGATTTTTCCATCCGCATGTCGGCGCTCGCGGTATTGCTCTGCTTCGCGCTCACGGGCTGTCTGGTCGGCCCGAACTTCGAACGTCCGCAGACGAGTACGCCTGACGTGTTTAACCGCACTCAGGCTGCACAAGCATCGAGCAAGGCAGTCGAATCCGCATTCGGTCCGGAATGGTGGACGCTATTCAACGATCCCATGCTGAATTCACTGGAAAAACAACTGACAGATGCGAATCTCGATGTGGCGGCGGCGTCAGCGCGTCTGCGGCAAAGCCGTGCGGAGCAACGCATCGCCGGTGCAGAGGAATATCCAACGCTGGACGGCGTGGCGTCGTACAACCGCGAGCGTGGAAGCCCGAACGGCATCCTGTCGTTGCTCGGCGTCACCCCGACCGGAGGTAAGGTGGCGTCGGCTTCGGGCAGCACGCCGCCTGGTGTGGCACCGTTGCCGGGCTCCAAGGGCTCGCCAGCTTTCAACCTCTACCAGTTCGGCTTCGATGCATCGTGGGAATTCGACATCTGGGGTCGGGCTCGACGTGGTGTCGAGGCTGCGACGGCGCTGGCCGATGCCTCATACGAGGACCGCAACGCAGTGCTATTGTCCGCACGCGCTGAACTCGCGCGAGACTACATTCAGTTGCGTGACACGCAGGCTCTACTTGAAATTGCAAGGCAAAACCTTGAAATCGCCCGCGATGCCGTCAGGCTCACGCAAACCCGGGTGCGTGAAGGCGTCACGACGGATCTGGACGTGGCCAACGCAACCGCACAGGCGGAGTCGATCGAAAGCCTGATCCCGACGCTCGAGTCGCATCGCGAGACCACGATCAACGCGATTGGCGTGCTACTGGCCATGGAACCGGGCGCGCTACGGCAAACGCTCAGCGAGCCGCATGATGTGCCGGCGCTGCCCGAACAGGTGCCCATCGGATTTCCATCGGAGCTGGTGCAGCGCAGACCCGACGTCAGGAAAGCAGAGGCTCAGCTGCACGCGGCCACGGCGACGATCGGCATGGCGAAGGCCGACTTCTATCCACGCATATCGCTCAACGGCAGCGCAGGGTTCCAGAGCCTTCAGCTCTCGAATCTCGCCGACTGGGCGTCGGGACAGTTTGTCGTCGGACCATCGATCACGCTTCCCATATTCGAAGGCGGGCGCCTGAAGGGGACACTGCACTTACGCGAGGCGCAACAACAGGAGGCCGCGATCGTCTACAAACGCACCGTACTTGAAGCCTGGCGCGAGGTGGACGATGCGCTTGTCGTCTACGACGCTGAACAGCGGCGGCGCGATCGCCTGACGGCGGTCGTCAGCCTGAACCAGCGCGCGCTTTCGATTGCGCGGCAACGGTACAAGGCAGGCGCAGTCGACTTTCTCGACGTACTTAACGTGCAGAAACAGTTGCTCGACGCGCAGAGCAAGCTTGAGCAAAGCAAGGCCGACGCCGCCGCCAACCTGATCACGCTGTGCAAGGTGCTCGGCGGCGGGTGGGAGTCAACCTATGCCAACCAGGACAGTCTTCATTGACGCGGCATTCTGTTGCTAGCCCGTGAATGGAGAAGATGTGTGTGGTGGCGCATCCCCCGTCGCATCGACCTGAATGTTGACTAGCCCCATACGTGGAATTGTTTTCAAGCGCTGCGGACCCACCTTCTCATCGGGCGGTTTATAGCCGTCGTCATGAAGTCTTTTGTTCGCACGCTTGTCGTCGTTATCTCAATGAAGAAAAAGACGTCGCGCCTTCCAGGAGAATATCTACACCCGGCTTGTCTGCAACGGTTCAATCGCGTTTAGGGCCGATTCGAGGATCATCGCGCGGGCATTGACCGGTGCAGGTTTCGAACGTTGCGGATGAAAGATACGGTCCCCGCGCCTGATGCGTTGCCCGCTCAACGCGCATATCCCTGATACCTTGGCGCTTGCGACCCGCCAGATCTGGGCGCCGTAGAAGCAGCTCGTCGGATCCCGCCACGCGATTGTCACGGTTAACGATGTGGTCCGCTCAATCAGACTCACCTTCAAGTGCGGCGAGCGACTGATACTGGATGTCCGGTGTTTCGCCACGGGCGTCGTATCAGCGCGGGCATCTGCGCATCGTGATCCCGATGATAAAAGTCGTATGGTCTGAACCCACGGATCGACTTGGCTAACCAGCATGGTCGCGCTCCTTACGAATCGAAACGTGACGTTTCATTCTCACTGAACAGGACGCCGCGCCGGTAACAATACGTTAAGCGTGCCGAACGGATGTGCCATGACTCAAGTGCCCATGAACGGCCGCCGCGTTACGTTAAGGTATCCAATGTTTCGCACCGACGCTAGTCGTTCAAGCAGATGTGCGATGCACCTCATCGTTCAACGTGGTCATACTTTCGAATAGGCTCAACGCCACCCGCCCCAGAGCGTAAGGAAGACTGCAATCTGATCGCTATTTCCGCTTGCGACGCGGCGATCCGGTCGCGAATGGCGCTGCAATGCAAATCCCAACTCACTATCGGGCCGACATATCTCCTAAGGACCCTTGTGATTACTGAATCCCCGGATGTTTCGCCGGGTATCGCGGCTCCGGACTGACCTTCGCCAGGCGTTGCATCAAGTCCTCAATCGTATGTTCATCGAGCGTTGAGACCAGATCGATGATCTGGCCTCGAAGCGCTTCATCCGCGTATGGCTCGCTCAGCCAGTGGAATTTCTCGACCGTCCGCTCCCATGTCAACGGATTCTCGAGCCCACCTTCGAAGCCGACATGTTCCTTTGTCAAGGTCGGCCCGTCCTTGCATCGGATCGTCACCCGGGTGTTCAACGCGTGCGGATACTGCGCGCTGAATGCAGCGTCCGGCCGCACCACGACCTTCCTGAGCAGTGCCAGCGCGTCAGCCGCCTGGACGCGTTCCGGTTCGAGCTGAGCCGGCCCCACCTCGTCATCGAGCAGCGCCGCCGCGATCAGATACTTGAGGTTGTAGTCGTGCCTGCTCCTTGGTCTGGGGAGCATCCTGATCAATGCGCTACCTCGACGGCGCTCACCGGGCACCACGCCTCAGCCGTTTGAGGTACCTCCCATTGCGAGACCATCGGTACTTAGCGCGCCATCCGTCCAGTCGCGCAAGAATTCGATCCATGTTTTGATCTTCGCGTCGAGATACTGACGCGACGCATACACCGCGAAAACATTCAGCGTTTGCAGCTGATAGTCCGGCAGCACGCGTTTCAGCGAGCCCAAGCGCAGCATGGATCGCACCGTGAACGTCGGTAACGCCCCAATGCCCATTCCTTCCAGCACCGCAACCGCCATGGCATCGGGGACGTTCACCTTGAAGCGGCCATCAGGCAGCATGAATTCGTGCTCTCCGCTCACATCTTCCAGATGCCAGCGGTCCGCCGGAAAAATCGGCATGGCGACCTGAAGACAGGTGTGATTCGATAAATCTTCAACTGTCTGCGGCACACCATGTATCTCGAGATACTTTGGAGACGCGCATAGAATGCTGTAGAACGTGCCGAGCCGCCGTGAGATGTAGGCCGAGTCGGGCAGCGCCCCCTGGGTGACCCGCAAGGCCACGTCGTAGCCCTCTTCCAGCAGGTCGGGAACGTTCTGCGAGAGCGTGAGATCCACGGTTACTGCGGGATAGCGCTCCTGGTAGGCCGCAGCCGCGGGGACCACATAGTTTTGCCCCAGGCTCGACAACGCGTGGACTCGCAGCGTTCCCACCGGGTTCGCATGCGCGTCCGATGCCTCGGCCTCTGCCTCCGCAACCGACGCGGTGATCGCGTAGCACCGTTGCAGATACCGCTCGCCTGCCTCTGTCAGTGCGATGCGCCGCGTCGTGCGGTTGAGCAAGCGGGTACGCAGATGAGTTTCGAGTTCGGAAATCGACCGGGACACATAGCCCGTTGTGGTACCCAGTTGATTCGCGGCCGCCGTAAAGCTTCCCGCCTCGGCCACTTCGACGAAAATCTTCATGTTGCGGAACGTGTCCATGCTAATCCGATTGATCCAGATTGAACGGAGACAGCACACTTATCTCCGCCCCGGCATCTTGCCTGAATTCGACATGCTGCCTCTAACGCTTCATTCACAGCATAGCCCGAACCACGTCCAGATTCTGCTGCTCAATCCTCCAGACAATCCGTGCTCCGAGCGTTGCGCCCTTGCTGGCCGGAGTCATCCCCGATCGTTTCCGCGTTAGAACAAGTTACCCGGAAAGACGCCTTTGGGTAAAAGATGAAGATCGAGACAGAAGTCAGGGACATGGCGCGGCATCGCGACCGCTTGCCTTGAGGCAGGCAAGGCAACCATGCGCATGCCCGGTCATGAAAAATCGGTCGACTTCGAGACTGATTCCCACGCATCGATCTCATCGTTCAGGTCGGCCAGCTTTTTGCGCACAACGCCAAGCGCGTCGCTGCCGAGCAGCAGATGGACAGGCGGGTTGTCGTGCTCGATGATGTCCAGCAGGACCTGCGCCGCTTTGGCAGGGTCGCCTGCCTGCTTCCCATCTTTTTCCTTGCGAAGTCGGCGAACCGGTTCAAAAACGGCGTTGTAGTCGTCGACGCTACGCTCTGTACGAATCATCGAGCGACCAGCCCAATCGGTTCGGAATGAGCCGGGCGCGACAATCGTTACCTTGATCCCGAAACCGCGCACTTCCTTCTCCAGCGCTTCAGAGATACCCTCGAGCGCGAATTTGCTGCCGCAGTAGTAAGAGACGCCGGGAAACGTCACGAGCCCAGCCATCGACGTGATGTTGACGATATGACCCGCACGTCGCAGCCGCATTGACGGCAGCACGGCCCTGGTCATGGCCACGGCGCCGAACACGTTGACGTTGAACTGGCGTACCAGTTCGTTGAGGGGTGACTCCTCAAGGGTTCCTTCATGGCCGTAGCCAGCATTGTTCACAAGTACATCGACCGGTCCCGTGCGCCCGGTAACGTCCTTGACGACCGTCTCGATCGCTGCGAAGTCAGTGACATCGAGGATCACGCCGTGCGCCCGTTTTCCGTCCAGCCTGTCGAACTCAGCTTTTGCTGCCTCGCTTCTGACGGTGCCGATCACGGTGTGTCCCGCAAGCAAAGCGGCTTCAGAAAGCGCGCGGCCAAAGCCAGAGCTGACACCCGTAATCAACAGCACCCGCCCGGCACGTTTGTCCATGATATTGACCTCCTCTTCATCTACCCACTACCGTCTTCATGCCTGGGGCGAATCGGTGACATCGTCTCCGACTCGCCCTTTCCGCCTTCTTACTCGTCGATCGCTGCGTGCAGATACTTTTCCTGACGCGCAAGGTGCATCGACCGGTAACCCGGTGCAGTCGATGCGGTCGCCTCGGGTCCGATATAGCGCAGCGTTGCAGGTGCCTTCACGATGTCCAGCAGCTGTTCCAGCACGAAATTCCACGAACCCTGGTTTTTCGACTCTTCCTGACACCAGACGACGCTCTTCAGATTCGGATAGCGCTCCAGTTCCGAACTGATCTGCTTTGCGGGGAACGGATACAACTGTTCAACGCGAATCAATGCGATGTTGTCCTTCTTCGCCTTACGCCGACGCTCCAGAAGTTCGTAGTAGACCTTACCCGAACACAGAATGACCCGGTCGACCCTGGACGCCGCTTCCTTAGAAGGCGATTCGGCAAGAATCTCCTTGAATCGGCCCCTGGCCAGATCCTCGAGGCTGCTGACAACCTCCGGGTGGCGCAGAAGTGACTTGGGCGTCATCACAATAAGCGGAACGCGATCGGGGAGCACTGCCTGCATCCGCAACAGATGGAAAAGCTGAGCCGGTGTCGTGGGCTGAACAACCCGCATGTTTTCCTGTGCACACAGTTGCAGGTAGCGCTCAAGTCGGGCGGACGCGTGTTCCGGCCCCTCCCCTTCCTGACCGTGTGGAAGCAGCATCGTGACACCACTGTGTTGCCCCCACTTTGCAGCGCCAGCGGACAGAAAGTTGTCGATAACAACCTGCGCCCCGTTCGCGAAGTCGCCGAACTGCGCTTCCCACAATACGAGTGAGTTTTGTCGAACAACCGAGTATCCGTACTCGAAGCCGAGAACCGCTGCCTCCGACAGAACCGAGTTGGTCACCGAAAATCGTCCTTGGGTCTCCGACACGTTGTCCAGCGGGATGTACGTGCCCTCTCCCCGAATCGACCGTTTCTGATCGTGGAGTACCGCGTGACGATGGCTAAACGTACCGCGCTCACTGTCCTGGCCGCTCAGGCGCACGTCGATACCCGCGGAGAGTAGAGAGGCGAAGGCCATATGCTCAGCCATACCCCAGTCCAGCGGACGCTTGCCTTCCGCCATCTCGCGACGGGCAGTCATCACTTTTCCGACGAGCGGATGTAACGAATACTGCTCGGGAACGCTTGTGATCCTGAGTGCGAGTTCTTGAACGTGGTCCGGCAAGGGTGCCGCGTAATAGATACGGCCAACGTTTCCATCGAGCAGCTGCGGCCAGCTCACCTCTTCGCTCTTTTGATCGACGGGCTTCTTCTCTTCGACGGTCTGCGCAGCGTCAAGACGTTCACGGTAGTCGTGGACATACTTCTCCACGTCGTCCGCCGTCACGACCCGCTCGTCCACAAGCTTCCTTGCATAGAGAGTACGGACACCAGGGTGGCCCGCAACGGAACGATACATTAGCGGTTGCGTGATATTCGGCGTGTCCTGTTCCTGGTGGCCATGGCGGCGGAAGCAAACCAGATCGATAACGACGCTCTTATTGAACGTCGCACGGAAATCGATTGCCAGGCGCGTTGCCGCAACAACTGCCTCAGGGTCGTCGCCGTTCACGTGCAGGATCGGCGCCTCGATCATCTTGGCGATGTCGGTGCAATAGAAAGACGACCGGACATCTTCCGGGCGGGAAGTGGTGAAGCCAACCTGGTTATTCACGACCACATGGATCGTGCCGCCCGTGCCGTAGCCCCGGGTATTCGAAAGGTTCATCGTCTCCATGACGATACCCTGCCCCGAAATAGCAGCGTCCCCGTGGATCTCCACGGGCAGCACAGCGCTCGCACCTTGCCCCAATACTTCGGCGCGCGCACGAGCGATCCCTTGAACAACCGGGTTCACAATTTCCAGGTGCGACGGGTTAAACGCGAGTGTTACTTCTGCCGGCCCGGTTGCTGTCGGGAGCAGGCCGGTAAAGCCCTTGTGATATTTGACGTCACCTGCCGGAAGAAGATGCGCGGTTTTCCCGTCGAACTCGTCGAACAACGCAGCCGGCGGCTTGCCGACAATATTGACGAGAACGTTCAGGCGTCCACGATGTGCCATGCCGAGAATTGAGCTCTTGACTCCCCTCGTGGCACCGTATGCAACCAGCTCATCCAGCAGGACGATGAGCGACTCGCCACCCTCAAGCGAAAAGCGCTTCTGGCCGACGTAGCGCGCATGCAGGTATTTTTCGAGGCCCTCGGCGGCCGTCAGCCGTTCGAGGATGTGCAGCTTGTCACCGGTATCCAGCGTGGCTTTTGCACGCGAAGCCTCGAGATGCATTGGCCACCAGTTACGCTGAACTGGATCAGCCAGATGCATGAACTCGGCGCCCAGCGTCCCGCAATATGTCTCTGTGAGCGCCTGCATCAGATTGCCGAGCGATGTATCTTCGTCCGAGAAATAAGCGCCCGACATGCTGAACTTCGTGTTCATGTCCGCCTGGGACAGATCGTAGTAGCCCGGGCTCAGTTCAGGCACCGGCACCGGCGCGGTCCAGCGCAGCGGATCCAGATGAGCATTGCGGGTGCCGACCATGCGATAGGCTGAAATCAAGGCCTGTACGGCGACCTGCTTGCGGGCGAAACTCAGTACGTCGCTCTCTGAGCGCCCTCCAGTTCGCGTCTGCCTGGCCAGCTCGACAAAGCGAGACACAACCGGTGCGTGTGCAACATCGCCTGCGTCTGATCCATCAACCGCCGGCACGCCCTGCAACGCGTCGAAATAGCCGCGCCACTCTTCCGACACCGTGTTCGGGTCGGCAAGGTATGCCTCGTATTGCTCCTCGACATAGGGAGCATTGCCTCCAAACAGGAAGGAAGTATTCCGGTTCCGCATCATCATGATGACTCTGTCCTCAGTCGGGCTCATGCCCGGTATCTGCCACGTATTTACCCAAGGCAGTACCTTTACCGCCGTGGTCAACCCAACGCGTCCACAGGTACACGAAGACAAAGATCCGAATGCGAAAGAAGGCAAGGTTCAGCGCCATCCAGTCCGCGTCAATTTGTGCAAGACCCCATGACTCCAGTCACCAGGTCCCTGTGCCCGCCAGGACCAGCGATCTTCTGATCGCCGATGAGATCAGCTTACGCTTCACGGGTCTTCACCGACGCTCTAGCTTTGATGGTTTGGGGACATTTCCTGCCGATTTTCGGCCATCACGTCAAAATTTCCAGAATCTCGTGTATCTGCACGGTCGAACAGTTTTGTCACGGGCTCCGATAGCGGACTGCGCTCGTCATACGGCCAAATACGACTGCAAATTGGGGCAGGCGCGGAGCGACGGTGCAGCCGCTCTGCCCACTCAAGGTGTTCGCGTCAGCGCCGGTCAGGCTACCAGGCAAAGGTATTCCTTGAGGCGCAATGACGCCAGGAAAAACCGTGCGCAATATGTAGCGATAAGTTCGAGCATTGCTTACCATACGGAGAGTATCGGCGTCAGCATGCTGTAACGAACTTTTCGAAGATCGAGCGATGAAACACGACAACGTTGGGACGGGAAGTGAATCATTGCCGGACTCGCTTGTTTATGTGGTCGACGACGACGAGTCTATTCGCGGCGCGCTAACCTCTCTGCTCATGTCAGTCGGAATTCACGTGCGGGCGTTCGAATCGGCCGACGATTTTCTGGCCGCGGAGATGCCGGACGTGCCGAGTTGTCTCATTCTTGACGTCCGGCTGCGAGGCACGAGCGGCCTGACCCTGCAGCAGGCGCCATTTAAAGAAAGTGTTCGATTTCCGGTCATATTTCTGACCGGACACGGTGACATTGAGATGTCCGTCAAGGCAATGAAGGCGGGCGCTTTCGATTTCATGACAAAGCCGTTCAAGGATCAGGATCTGATCGATACGATCGCCGCAGCCCTGAAAAGGGATAGCGAATTGAAGCGCCAGGAAAGGATCGTTGCGGGCATCCGTCAAACATACGATTCGCTGACAGCGCGCGAGCGGGAAGTCATCAGGTTGGTCGCCGATGGACTGTTGAACAAGCAGATTGCCGACCTTCTCTGTCTTAGCGAGGTGACGGTCAAGATCCATCGGGCGCAAGCGATGCACAAGCTGAATGCGCGCTCAGTGCCTGATGTCGTCAGGAAGTTGCAGCAGGTGCTGCCTCTCCACCAGGGCGCCAGGTAGACGTTTCTGCATTCGCTGCGCTGGGGCCGCCATCTTCAGCGTCGGGATCGATCCCGACTAATACGAACTGTCACTAAAATCATTCGAAGGTCTTATTGCTCCCTGTCTGCAGGCCTGTAATTTGTCTGGAGGATTCAATTTTTCTGAATCCTTTCGCTGGCCTGCGGACTCGAGATGAAATCAAAGCGCTCTTCCGCAGTTATTGGGGTGGTGGACGGGCGTATCAGGTCGCGACTCGTACCACACGCGCGCCTTCCATGTGCGGGGCGCCTCGGCAAAAATACACGTAACACTTCGCCGCAACTACGCAACCTGGAACGCATGCGAGAGACGCCACACCTGTCCGCCCCAGTGCCCCCGTCAACGCGAGACGGATGGATTGGCGTAAGTCGATTCCCACCCGCCGCCGAGCGTCTTACAGAGGGTGATGAGATTCGCGGCAGCGGTCGCCTTGCTTTGTTCGAAGTTGCTCTGGGCGTCCAGTAGTTGCTTCTGCACGTTAAGTACGTTGAGAAAGTCGACCGCCCCACCCTTGTAGCGCTGCTGCGCGATCGAGAGCGCGCGCTGGTTTAGAGCAACCACCGCCGTCAGCCGATCGCGCCGCCTCTGTTCAGCGTCATAGACGACGAGCGCATCGTCCACCTCGCGCCAGGCCTCAAGTACGGTGTGTTTGTAGACGATCGCAGCCTCCTGCTGTTGCGCCTCGCGTAGGTGCAGTGTCCCCTTGAGGCGCCCGCCTTCGAATATGGGAAGCGTGATCGATGGTCCAACAACAAACTGGCCCGACGCCCAGTTGGCAACGTTCGAGAGCTGAAGACTCTGGAACCCTGCGCTGCCGTTCAGCGATATGCGTGGATAAAAATCGGCTTTTGCCATGCCGATCGATGCCGTGGCTGCGTGCAGCTGAGCCTCTGCTTTTCTGATGTCGGGTCTGCGCTGCACCAGCTCCGACGGAAAGCCGACGGGCACCTGTGCAGGTAGCTCGGGCACGTCATGCGGCTCGCTGAGCGTTTGCCGTAGCGCGCCCGGTTCCTTGGCCAGTAGTACGCCAATCGCGTTGATCGTAGTTTCGCGTCGCGATTCGAGCGTCGGAATCAGACTTTCGATTGACGCCACCTGTGCGGAAGCGTTGGCCACATCCAGATCCGTCGTGACGCCTTCACGCACCCGGACCTGTGTGAGCTTCGTGGTATCGCGAGCAATCTCAAGGTTCTGGTTCGCTATCTGAAGGAGAGCCTGCGTGTCACGCAACTGGATATAGTCTCGTGCGAGTTCAGCGCGTACGGACAACAGCACTGCGTTGCGGTCCTCGTATGAGGCATCGGCCAGCGCCGTCGCCGCCTCCACACCACGTCGGGCGCGACCCCAGATGTCGAGTTCCCACGATGCATCGAAGCCGAACTGGTACAAGTCGTAAGCTGGCGAGCCCTTGGAGCCTGGCAACGGCGCCACGCCAAGCGGCGCGCCACCCGAAGCCGACTGCGCCTGACTTCCCGTCGGGGTGACGCCGAGCAACGACAGGATGCCGTTCGGGCTTCCACGCTCGCGGTTGTACGACGCCACGCCGTCCAGCGTTGGATATTCCTCAGCACCGGCAATGCGTTGCCCGGCGCGGCTTTGCCGCAGACGCGCCGACGACGCCGCCACATCGAGGTTCGCATCGGCCAGTTGCTGCTCAAGTGCGTTCAACGTGGGATCATTGAACAGCGTCCACCATTCCGGAGCGAATTCAGATTCGACGGCCTTGCTTGATGCTTGCGCAGATTGGGTACGATCAAAGACTTCCGGCGGCGTAGACGTTGTTGGACGTTCGAAGTTCGGGCCGACGGTGCAGCCCGTTATCACAAGGCATGCCAATATCCCCAATACGAACGCGCGGAAGGAAAAGTCGTTCGCAATCATTTTCCATCTCCCCATTCGGCCGGCGTATCACCATGCTGACCGACGGCGACCTCAGTTTCGACAGAAAGCCCCACGCTCAACGCAGACGCGGCCTGTTGTCCGTGGTCGATGGTGATCTTGACAGGCACACGCTGGACGACCTTGGTGAAGTTGCCCGTTGCGTTGTCGGGTGCGATAGGCGCGAAGCTCACACCCGTAGCAGGAGCAAGACTATCGACATGCCCTCGAATCACAACACCAGGAAAGCTGTCGACCTTGATCCGCACGCTTTCGCCAGGCCGCATCCTGGCGAGCTGGTTTTCCTGGAAGTTAGCGACGACATAGGCTTCAGAAAGTGGCACGATCGCGAGAACCGCTGCACCTGGCGTCACGAATGCACCAACCCGCGCAGAACGCCGTCCAACCCTGCCGTCGACCGGCGCACGGATCTCCGTATAGGACAGGTTGAGCTTTGCCTGCTCGAGCGCCGCCTCGGCGCGTGCGAGCCCGCCGGCCGCCTTGTCGCGCTGGGTATGCAGTACGTTCAGGTTCTGCCCAGTCGACGCCAGCGCGGCCTCATCGTGGGCCTGCTGCGCGAGCTGCTCGGCGAGCGTGCTCGAAGCGTGCTGCTGCTCCTGAGTCGTTCCCGCGCCGGCTTCCGAGAGGTTCTGGTACCGCGAGGCGTTTGCTCGCGCAAACGCGATCGACGCGTCGTCGGATCTAAGCGTCGCGCGCGCCTGCTCGACGAGCGAGGGCTGCCGCGCGATCTCGGCGTCGTAGTTCGCGACGGACGCCTTTGCCGCAGCCACGTCCGCTTCCGCACTCATCAATGCGGCCCGGAAGTCACGATCATCAATACGTATCAGCAATTGCCCGGCTTTTACTGATTGGTTGTCGTTGACGAATACGTCGGATATTTCGCCGGCGATACGTGGCGCCACGAGGGTGAAATCGGCCTCTACATAAGCATCGTTTGTGGATTCGGTATTCGAGCCGCCTAACAGTCTTGAGCAAGCCAATGCGCCAACGCCGACTGCGACAACCAGAGCGGCAACACGAACAATTTTGAGGGGTGATCGAGCAACGGATGACATAAATACCGTCTCTTAATGGGAAGAAGGGGGCGTAGCGCACCACGGCGGGTAAATACGCACGGGTAACACTGACACCAGGAAAACAAGGGCGATGGCAACACCTGCCATCACGCGATAGAGATCCGCCGAGGTCAGTACCACTGCCTGCACGTGGATCCGGTGTGCAAGTTCGCCGAGACCATGCGCCGCGTCGATGCTTTGGCTCGCCACAAGCGCGTGATTGCCCAAGTGGTCCACGAGCATGTTCGAATGAAGACGTTCGCGATCTGTACCCAACCCTTCGAAGAGACCCGTTGCCGCAGCCGCGGAAAACGTTTTTAGCGAGTTAAACATCGCCGAAGCAAATGGACCGTCTGTCGGTGGCAAGCCCGTCGTGACGCCCATCAGGATTGCCAGGATCACCATCGGTTGCGCGACGATCTGTATCGATTGAAGCCAGTAGAAATTGTTGCGGATCCACTCGGACGTGATGAAGCTCCCCATCAGGCACGTGGTAACCATGAGGCACAGTCCAATGGCCATGACCCAGCGGTGGTCGACTTGCCGGAGGTTCAGGACGGCGGCGGTCGCAGGCAGCGCAATCACCAGGGGAATGGCAACCAGCAAAGACAGCGGCGCGGTTTGCAGCGGCCTGTAACCGTGAATATGCGCAAGATACTGGCCGGGTATTGCAGCCACGCCAACGAGGAGTATGACCGCGCCCGCGAGTGTCGTAAGTCCGTGCGCAAAGTTTCTGCGCGACAGCATCTGCAGCTTGAAAAAAGGAAGCGGATGAAACCACTCGTTGACGAGGAATGTCACCAACAGCAGTCCTCCGCCAATCAACATCACGCGAATGAATTCGGAATCGAGCCAGTCAAGACGATCACCTTGCAGAAGGCCGATCACGAGCATGGCGACGGCCGGAAACCCGGTCAGAAAGCCGGTCCAGTTGAATGCCCCGAGTCGTTCGAGTTTGACCGGATCTGGCGGAAGCCCCTGCTGGATCGCCACGCAGCTTACGATGCCAAGCGGCACGATTTGCCAGAATGCCATTTGCCAACCGGCATACTCGGTCCATAAAGCTGCAAGCGGTGTGCCGAGCGCCGGTCCAAAGGTCGCCGTGAGCGCGTACCCCGCGAGTCCGTATAGTTTCACTTTGGGCGGAAGATAGCGCAGCGCCACGATGATCAGCATCGGGGGAAGGCATCCGCCGGCAATCCCCTGCAGCACACGCAACACGTAAAGCGTAAGCAGGTTCGGTGCAAAGGGACAAAGGATCCCGAGGAACATCGTCGCGATCACGGCGCCGATCGTAAATCGCTTGAGCGTGAACGTGATCCCAAACCACGGCGCAAACACCATCGCAGCGACATTAGCCGCCTCGAACAGCGCGGTCAGCCAGGTTCCATCGTCATGCCCGATCGAGAGCGCGCCCTGAATGTCCGCCAGCGACAGTGCAGTGACCTGTTCGTTGAGAATGGCCAGTAGAGACGCAAGCAGCATCCCAACCAGGCCGACGGCGAGACCAGGCGAAAGCGCGGATTGTCTGGACGTCGGCGGCGCTTGAGCCTCTGCCCCCGGCACAGAAGAGAGTGCCGGCGACTGCGCGACGGCCGGCGCTTCCGCTTCACGTGTTAAAGGGTTGCCTGTATTCATAGGAATCCCGTTGCTACTCATGTTCGATAGGGCATCTAATATGTCGGTCGGCGGTTGCCTGAAAAGCGGAGATCCTCCAACATCGATAACGGAATGCGGTTGCCGCATCACCGATACCTGGCGACCGTGTGATTGTCCAGGATAGGCCCAATTCATTGGAGCCCAGGCTAGTCAGGTATTGGGCCAATGAGTTCGCGAATTTTGCCAACCGGCCATGGACGTCGTGATAACCATCACTATCTGAAAGAGTCCCTTTCAAACCGACAAGGCGAACTTTCCGATCAGGAAAATCATAAAAGGCCGCTTCCTGCTATCTAGAAAGCGTTCGGCGTTGGACAATGAGTGTCTTCATTGAGCCATTCGTCGATGCGGATCGTCACCATGCGTATCACAATGCATAGAATCGCGATGTGTGGACGCAGTGATCAAGGTGGGAAGTGGAATGGACAAATTGCGTGAGATGGAGATTTTCGTAGCCATCGTCGAGCGAGGCAGCTTTACTGGCGCGTCCGACAAAGTCGGAATCTCGGCCGCCGCGGTCTCGCGGGCGGTCAATTCGCTAGAATCCCGTCTCGGCACACATCTGCTTGCCCGGTCGACTCGAACGGTTCGTCCGACGGATGCAGGTATGACATACCTCGAAGCCTGCAGGAAGGTGTTAGACGCCATCACGGATGCGGAAGCAAACATTGCGGCCGATCAACTCAATCCTGTAGGTACGTTGACCATTTCTGCACCGGTCCTGTTTGGCCAGCGATATGTTGCTCCTCTGGTTAACGCCTTCGCGCTGCGTTATCCGGACGTCAGCGTCAATGCGGTGTACGTCGATCGAACCACGCGGCTTCTAGAGGAAGGGGTGGATATTGCTATCCGTGTCGGCCACCTCGGAGACTCCTCGACATTCGCTGTTCCGTTGGGTTTTGTGCGGCGTCGAACGTACGCGGCGCCCTCTTATCTCGCTGCGCATGGGGAACCCCTTCACCCCAGGGATCTGGCCCATCACCGCTGTGTGTCCTTCACTGGCGTCTCGCTTCCACTTGAGTGGGTGTTCAACGAGAACGGTTCGAGGTTGCCTGTCAGGCTTCGGCCGCGGATGATCGTCGACCTGGGTCCCGCTGCCGTTCTCGCCGCCGTTGACGGTGTGGGGATAACCCAGTTGCTGTCGTATCAGGCGGCTGCTGAGTTAGCCGATGGCAGGCTCCAACCTGTCCTGACGTCATTCGAGCCCGAGTCGACCCCGGTGAGCCTGCTTCATGTAGAGCGGCGAAGCACCAGCGGTAAGATTCGCGCCTTCGTGGAATTCGTCACCGAAACACTACGCAAAAACGCGCACCTTCAGGGCGTGGACGCTACTGCAGTGCGAACTTCCCAGTAGGCGGCCACCCAGCGGACATTGACCCTCCCACGCAACACAATGTACGACATTACTGCAGCTGCGCCCTTGGCCCAAATCTCACGTTGATTGGCCACGCATGGCGACATCCACGTGTTTCCTCCCGGATGCCGGCTGATTAGACTTGGGCTCGTGGATACGGCACAGCCGCCTCTTCAAAAGTCGTGGCCTACGTTGATACGGGACGATAACCAAGGGCAGATTCATCATGCGGAAAGAACGCCATACCTCGCGCCGGGTGATAACCGGGTACGGTCGCTCGTGCGCAACGGATTTGCGGAGTCGGCGCATGCATGTTGCGATGATGCTGTACGCGGGATTTCGGCTACTCGAAGTGACGGGCCCGATGGATGTTTTCCATGAAGCAAACCGACTGTGCGGAGGAACGCTGTACGAACAGCATCTCGTGGGACCGTTCCCGGGGCCCGTCCTGTGCTCGAATGGCGTAGCGGTGCACACGACGGAATGTCTGTCGGATGCGCATACTTCGTTCGACACCGTCGTAGTGCCTGGTTCCCCGATCATCGGCTCGGGACGTGAGCATCGCGAACTGGTGGACTGGCTCAGTGATGCCGGACGTGGCGTGCGAAGGCTCGCGTCGGTGTCCAACGGCGCTTTTTTAGTCGCGCGCGCCGGTCTTGCAGACCATCGCTCGTTGGCCATGCATTGGCGCGACGCGCAATGGCTCTCCACCGAGTATCCCTTAGTAGACGTCGTAAGCAATCAAAGCTGCTTGAAGGATGACAATCTGTACTCGTCGTGCGGTGTAAGTGACGGTATCCAGGTGGCCTTGGCTCTCGTCCGGGAGGACCTTGGCGAAGAGTTCGCCGGAAGCATTGCAGAGTCATTGTCGGGGCAGCGCAACCGGGCGCAAAGTTAAGGTGTTTGTCGAAATCTATGGTTGACGAGAATTTAATTTATAAGGCACTCGCAAACCCATTCCGACGCGAGATCCTGAAGTGGTTAAAGGTGCCAAACAAGTACTTTGTAAAGGGATACGTCGATCTTGGTTGCGGTGTACCGTCAAATGCAATCCATACGCGCGGCGGGCTATCTCAATCGACTGTATCAGCGCACGTCGCGGTGTTGGTCGAGGCGAGACTGCTTGTTTCGACCCGTGTTGGTCAGTGGATGTTTCTAGCGCGAAATGAAGAGGTCATTCGCGCCTTCGCGACACAGATCAGGTTGCATCTGTAGCCACTAGCTTTATCGACCGGGTGTCGGTCACCCAGGCAGGCCTTCTACAGTGCGGCGGTCCATGCTCACTTCGATCGTGGCGAGATAGCCGTCGTGGATGATGGTTACTGACTACTTCGCGGAATAAAACCAGGGCTGCCGGTCTTCACAACTTCGTTGAACCTCTGCCTGGTCTGAATCCGATTGATCTCGTCAAACGCGTCTGCCGGGAGGGCAGAGATGTTGAAATTCTCCTGCGCACGGGCCGCAGTCTTGGGCGTTGTAAGCAAAGCTGTGCCGCGCTGCACCGCCCAGGCGAGCAGCACCTGTGCTGGCGTCTTTCCAACTCGCGCGGCAATCTGCGAGATGACCGGGTCCTCGAGCGGCCCTGGCCTTATTCCGTGACCCAATGGCGCAAAAGCCAAGAACACTATCTCTTTCGCTTTGCAGAATTCCAGAAGTTCCGTTTCTGGAAGATAAGGATGTGCTTCGACCTGGACCACGGCCGGCTTGATTCTTGCCGATTCATACAGGGGCAGAATTTCGTTCAGGCTAATATCAGACAGTCCAATGGCCCGGCATCTTCCATGGTCGACAAGATCTTCCATTGCCCTCCACGTATCGAGCAAAGTCACGCCTTTATCGTAGAGGACATCTCCATTCTCGTCGCGCGGATCCTGCTCATCTCCTGGTTGAAACGCAAACGGCGTATGAATGAGATAAAGATCCAGATAGTCCAGCCCAAGTCTTTCAAGACTTGCCTCGAATGCCGGTTCAACACGCTCGGGCCGATGATTTGAATTCCATAGCTTGGTGGTCACAAAGATTTCTTCGCGCGCGATCCCTCCGACTGCAAGTCCAGCCTGCAGGGCCTCGCCCACCTCACGCTCGTTCCGATATCGCTCCGCACAATCGAAGTGTCGATATCCGGCTTCCAGCGCGTATCGGGTGGCGCTTGTAGTCGTGGCTGCATCAGAAATCAGCGTGCCAAATCCGACTGCGGGCATACGGCCGCCTCCGTGATTAAGCCCTATCCTTCTGACCCGAAAATCGGAAGACTCAATCATGACGAAAACCTCCGCACTATGTCGTGCCCAGCAATGAAGGACCGACGCTTGAGCGTGCGATTGCGGCGCCATGTCCATGACCAGAAAAGATGTCGACGCATCGAGTCGGCTAACCGCTTCATAGCGAATCCCTGGCTAAAGCGTTTATGAACCGCCTGCTCTGAGTCTCGTTATTTATGTTAGGCGAGTTCGCCCGCGCGCATCAAGGCCTTAATAGCCCCCGGTCGTCGTCACGCTCCCAAACAACCGGCGCTTTCCAGTACGGCGTGGAGCAACACATCGGCTCCCACAGTCGCCCATTCCGCGGTTATCGCTTCTCCCTCGTTGTAACTCAGTCCGCCGATGCAAGGAATGAAGATCATTCCCGTAGGCGCCTGCTCGAGGCCAAGCTCGTCCGTCACACGCGCAAGCTCATCGATGCAAACAAGAAATGCTTCGCAGCGCTATTAGTGATCGTGGCCATGCTCACCGCCAGTAGGTCCGACCTGATATTCCTCGTCGGTAACCTTCTCCATCCAGACGACGCTCACGCCATCCAGAGCTTCCTGAACTCCGATGTGGGTCATGGAGGTAGTAGCAGATGCTCCGTGCCAATGCTTGTGACCCGGCGGGCACCAGATCACGTCGCCAGCACGTATTTCGACAATGGCTTCACCTTCGCACTGAGTCCATCCGCAGCCTGCGGTGACGATAAGCGTCTGTCCGAGAGGATGAGTATGCCAGGCGCTCCGCGCGCCAGGTTCAAACGTCACGCTCACCACTGAAACGCGCGCCGGCTCTGGAGGAACGTTCAACGGGTCGATGCGAACAGCACCCGTAAATTGCGCTTCAGAGCCTTTCATTGAAGGTTGCGAGCCTACACGCTTGAGATTCATGGTCGATCCGTTTCGGTATGGGAATTACCCGGCACTTCACAGTAGTGGTCCCTCTCAACGAGCGGCAATATCTCGTGAACAAGGTGTTTTTCGATCAGCTAGATATCAGACACACGGCGAACGACGACTAGCCATATCAATGCTCAACTACCAACAACCTGAATCAGGACGGTTGCACGATGACCGATAGCAACCGTCCCTCGCGCCTGGCGGCGCTCAGCGGCTGTACATTGCATTCCAGTCGGCAGCCGACACGCGGCTGCCCGATTGCGATGTGCTGCTCGACGCGCCACCGTAACTGCTCGCTGATGCATCGCGTGCCGCTACGTTCGCTTCGGCAGCCTGAATTGCATCGGGATAGCGCGTCGCATCGCCGTCACCGACGTGATAACTCACACTCTCCAGTTGCACGAGTTCTGCGCGGACCTGCGCACGTGTGGTGTGTCCCGTCGATTGAGCGAACGACGCAACTGGAATCACAAGAGCGCTGGCAATAATGGCTGCACGGATAATTGACTTCATGGCAAACACCTCGACTAATGTTGGATGGCCTGCAACAAACTCAGTTGTTTGAAGCGGTGAATGAAGTCTATGCTTCAACGTTGTCGGGGTTAACCCCTGATCGATCAAGGCATTGTTTACCGAGCGCGCGCGAATGCAGACAACGACTGGCTCGCAATGGGCGAATGTGCGCCCAACTACATCAATCGCGATCTGATCGCACCGCCTGCGCGCAATCTCCTTCTGCGATAGCATCATCGCCACAACCCGGAGGCTCGAATGACTACGAAACCACTAACGCTTGGCATCGATCACATTGGCTTGACCGTTCGCAATCTGAACCTCACTCGCGACTTTTTCATCAGTTGTTTGGGATGGACGCAAATTGGAGAGAAACCGGATTATCCGGCTGCATTCGTGTCTGACGGGCAGGTGATGCTGACGCTGTGGGAAGTGCAGAATCAATTGGGCCGCGTGGAATTCGACCGCAAAACGAACGTGGGCCTGCATCACCTGGCCTTGCGCGTCGGCAGTGAAGCAGCGCTCGAGGACGTATTCTCGAAGGTGTCCAAATGGCCCGGCGTCGAAGTTCAGTTTGCACCAGAAAACCTGGGGGCTGGCCCAAAGCGGCACACAATGATTTTTGAACCGGGCGGGATTCGGCTCGAGTTTGACTTCGATCCGCGCGTCTCGGCCGCCTGAGCGCGGACATGTTGCGCGCTCAAAAAGAACGCGCAACGTCGCCGTCGTGATGCGCGATGTGTCCGGTGAGAAGTACCGCGCAGCGGACTCAGTGCGGTAAGCGGTCCGCGACCTTCGCTACGCCCGCGGCAGCGCACACCTCATCCTTGTCGCCGCCGGGTGCGCCCCCGATACCGAGCGCGCCCACCATCTCTCCGTTTACCTTGAACGCTACTGCACCCGGCAACGCCATGACGTTGTGCACGGTCGCGAGCTGCGGTGCGTACGGACTCGTCTTCATCAATTCGAAAAAGCCACTCGACCGGTCGAAGCCGAATTCCGGCCCAAGCGTCACGACGGTGAACGCCTTACGCATGCTCGATTCAGCAGTGTGTACAGTGCTCCTGTCTCCGCGTAGTACCACTTGCGGTACCCCATCCATATCGAGCACCGTGGCGGTCACCCAATAATGCTTCGCTTCGCACACGCGAATCGCTTCTTTCGCTGCATCGAGAGCGACGTCGAGCGGCAATGTGTAGTGGTAGCCGGACGTCTGCGGTTCTTGTGCCTGAATTACTGGCGACATTAGCGACGCAACGCATAGTGACGCGGTCAGACAAAGACGTTTCATGATTACACCGTGTGGCGCCGCGATGGGCCGTTGTGAGAGATCGGTAAGGGAGTAGTGCGCACATGGACTCCTGGTACATGTGGGCTGCAGATCCAATAGATCATCGGCCACCCCACTCTAGCTTCAAACGTCACGCGCATACACACCCTGTTATTAAAAAGAGTTGTTCGCGTTGCGCAACAAGCCGCGTGCCGGGATGGCCGGTAGGCGCGGCGTGAACTGAGCGGAGGTGTCGGCTCTCCAATTGGCATGCGGCGCGCTGGTTCTTACCATCCTTAATAACGGGCTTAGCCTGCTCGGCATTGGCCCAGCAAACGTACTTCTGCTTAACGGCACGATGCCGTTCGCAGTCTTGCTCTTTGCGGGGTGCAGCATCAAACCGCATTTGATGCGATTCTTTGTTTTTGGCGCTAGACGCGCATCCTTTTCACGCGCCACCTCACGAGAGGTCCGAGCAACCGCTTTAAAGACTCGCCAGTTCTTGGGTGATCGCCAAAAAGCGCTCGACATCATGTGGCGCATTGCAATGGAGTGGGGATATCCGCACCGCGCCTGCCAGTTTGAATGACTTCAGCATCCGCCCGGAGTACAGGCTCGACGCTATGCGCTCATATACGATGACGCCGCGCCTCTCGTATTCGCGCACGGCATCGGTCGGCCCCAGATTCTCGAAGCCGATACCAATGATCAGGTCGCGCTTCGTCAGATCGGGATGATCCCAGAACACGCTGACGCCACCGATCTGCCTGAGACCGCGCTGCTCCCCATGACCATCGAGCAGTGCGCCGAGCAGTGCGCGCTCATGCCGATCGATGCGATGCATCCCCTGCACGAACAGCTCGCGACGATCACTCGCGTCGCCGAAATGGCCGCCAATCCACGTCACGTAATTGACGATCTCGGTAACGACCGCGAATTGCGCGGGCGCAGGGCTGCCGAGTTCCCACGCGGACTCGTGTTTTGCAGCGAGGCGGTGATGCGGCAGCATGGCCGCGCGCGGCGACAGCCACGCGATGCCCGAGCCGCGGCAGCCAAAGAACTTGTAGGGCGCGAAATTGATGCCGTCGACGGGCGTCTTCTCCAGGTCGATGACACCGTGCGGCGCGTGCTGGACCGCGTCGACGATGATAAACAGGCCCGGCTTCTTCGCACGCGCCCGCTCGACGATCCGTTCTATGTCGAACTTCGCGCCGGAAATGTTCGAGGCGTACATCACGCTGAGCAATGCCGTGTCGGCGTCGATCAGCGACACAATTGCATCGACGTCCACGCCACCCGTTTCGGGATTGCTGGGCGCAACGCGCAGTATCTTGTGCGTGCGTTGCGCGTAAAGCGTCATCGCATCGTAAGACGACGGGTGTTCGAGAATCGTCGTGACCACGTTTGTGCCGGGCACATTTTCCATGATCGCGCGCACCATATCGAACATCGCCCCCGACGCCGTCAGCGACGTGTAGATGCTGCCATCGCGCGCGTTCAGGATCGCACGGATGTCCGACTCGCCTTGCGCCTGGATGTCTTGAAGGTAGCGCGACCGGTCGTGGATGCGCTCCGGGCAATCGGGCATCGCGTCGATTCGCGCGTAAGTGTCGACGGCCGTTTTCAGACGGAACGACCCGCCCGCGTTGTCGAAGAAGAGGCGCTTTCGTCCATCGATATCGCGATCGACGTGATGAAAACGTGCGTTTATCGCCTGCATTAACGATTCGGGAAAGAACTCGCCCTGGCTGCTGCTCATCTGCAACGCTCCTGATCTTCCTGCTGGATAGTTGTCATGCGGCCGAAGTCGCCGGCGTTCAGGCGTCGAGCGACGCGAGATACGCTTTGCCCTTCTCCGCGTCGTACTGTCGTTCCCACTTCGCAATGACGAGCGGTGCAAGCGCATTGCCGACCACGTTCAGCGCCGTGCGTCCCATGTCCATCAGACGGTCCACGCCGGCTATGAATGCGAGCCCTTCGAGCGGCAGACCTGCGCTCGCGAGCGTCGCGAGAAGAATCACGAACATGAAGCCCGGCACGCCGGCCGCACCCTTTGACGTGACCACCATCGTCAGCGTCAGGACGATCTGTTCCTGCCAGCCGAGATGAATGCCGTAGAGTTGCGCGACAAACAGCGTACCGATGCCGAGGTAGATCGACGCGCCGTCGAGATTGAACGTGTAGCCGGTCGGCACGACGAAGGTCGTAATGCTCTTCGGGACGCCAAAGTCTTCCATCTTCTTCATCAGTTGCGGCAGCACCGTTGCCGAGCTGCACGTCGAGAACGCGATGATCAGTTCATCCCTGATGACCCGTAGTAGCGTGAAGAGACGAAAGCCGAACAGCCGCGCTGTCACACCGAGGACGACGAGCGCGAACAGGACGATCGCAAGGTAAGTCACAGCGACCAGTTTCAGCAGCGGCAGCAGCGAACCGAAACCGAAGCTCGCAACCGTGACCGCGATCAGCGCGCATACGCCGATCGGCGCATAACGCATCACCACGTTCGTGACCTTGAACATCGCTTCCGACACGCCCTTCAGCGTAGCGATCACCGGCTTGCGGAATTCTCCCGGCACGGACTGCAGGCCGAGACCGAACAGAACCGAAAAGAAGATCACCGGGAGCAGGTCGCCCTTCGCCATCGACGCAATCACGTTGTCCGGAATGATGCCGAGCACGAGGGCCATCAGTCCGTGATGCCCCTGCACCTGCTGCGTCGCCTGCTGATACCGCGAAATGTCTGTATGCCCGAGTTGCGACATGTCCGTGCCGACGCCCGGCTGCAGCACATTGCCGACGACGAGCCCGAGCACGATCGCGATCGTCGTGACCACCTCGAAATACAGGAGCGTTTTGAGGCCAATTCGCCCCAACGACTTGCCGTCCCCGACGCCGGCAATTCCGATCACCATGCTCGTGAAAACGATCGGCACGACGATCATCCTGATCAGCTTGATGAAGATATCGCCGGCGGGTTGCAAATACCCTGCAATCGCCTCTTCGCGCATGTCTGGGTAATGGTTCAGCACGAGGCCGGCCACGATGCCGATTGCGAGACCGATAAGGATCTGCCACGCGAGGCTGACTCGCGGCTTGCGAGCGACGTGCACGGCAGGCGGGTTTTCGACGACGGAATCCATATTCTCTCCAGACTGGGGTCAAAATCTGTGCAACCTGATGTCGCGGACAGCAGGCATCCCGAGCCACGCGATGAGACAAACCATAAGTAGCCAAAAGAAGCAAAAAAAGCGATTTTTTTGTATGAGAAACTATCGTTTTTCCTCATGCGAGAGAAACGACGCAATGATGACGTTCAAACAGATGGAAGCGCTCTACTGGATCGTTCAGTTGGGATCGTTCGAGGCAGCGGCAAACAGGCTCAATACGACGCAGTCAGCGGTATCGAAGCGGATCCAGGAACTTGAACGCGCGTTTGACCTGACCGTGTTTGACCGCGTGCACCGCAGCGCGAGGCTGACAGAGAAAGGTGAACAGTTCTTCGGGTACGCGAAGGAACTGCTCGACCGGCGCGACCAGATCGTCGAACAGGTCGTCTCGAAGGAAGCGCTGGTACGGCAAATCCGGATCGGCGTGACCGAACTGACGGCGCTGACGTGGTTACCGCGCCTGATCTCCGCGATCCAGGGAGCGTATCCGAAGCTTACCGTCGAAGCCGAGGTGGATTTAAACGCAACGCTGCGCGAGCGGCTCGCAGCCGACACGATCGATATCATCGTGGTCCCGCAAATCCATGGCACGGAATCCTTCGCGACTACGCGGGTTGGCGAAGTCGACAACGCGTGGATGTGTGCCCCTTCGCTTACCGCCAGGAAGACCGCGATTCCGCTCGCGGACATTGTTCAGTTCCCACTGATCCTGCAGGGCGGCCTGTCTGGAACGGGCTTTATCTACACGCGCTTTCTGCAGGAACACGGCGTGAGCATGCAACGAATTCTCGCGAGCAACAGTCTGATTGCGCAGATTGGACTCACTCTGTCGGGCCTTGGCGTGAGCTACCTGCCCAAGTCGTGCCTGAGCCATATGGTCACGCGTGGCGCGCTGAGGATCGTTCAGACTCAACCTGCCCTGCCGCCCGTCTCGTATGTGGCGTTACACCGCGCGGGCCAGTCGCACTCGCTTAATGCCGATGTTGCGCGACTCGCTGCCCAGTGTTGCGATTTCAGCTTGAACTTGCTCGATTCGGGCCGACAAACGGGGACTACGCTCGCGCTGCGCAAGAGGAGCACGCAAGCCAGGAAGTCGTCGTAGGGAAATTTCAACGTTTGACGCGCGCCCGCGCGTTTGCTGCTCCTCAGCGACGAGCCAACTGTTTCAACCCGCTTTCACCGTCGTGTCGGCACGATGAGACATAGCGCCAACGCTCGACTCCCGGACGACGAGTTCAGGCACCGCAAAGTATTGCACTCGTGAGGCTCACGACATCTGTACGCTTCTCGAGCTACGAATTGTGCGAAACGCTGCTGCCAGATTGGACGCGCACCGGGCCGCCTGCATGCCTCGCGAACGCAAGGCAAGATGCACGCCTGCGGACACGATGGACATATGTCGATGGTTCTCGGCGCGGCGCGCCTGCTTGCCGAGAGAAAGGACTTCAACGGAACCGTGCGGTTCATTTTTCAACCGGCCGAAGAACATGGCTGCGGCGCGAAAGCGATGATGAAAGACGGGCTCGTCGAGCGATACCCTGTCGACGCGATCTTTGGCGCGCACAATATGCCCGGCATGCCCGCCGGGACATTCGCCACGCGCGCCGGCGGCATCATGGCTAGCGAAGACAATTTCGTCATTCACATCAAGGCCCTTGGCACACATGCAGCCCGGCCACACATGGGCGTCAATCCCATCGTGATCGCCTCACAAATCGTGCTGGCATTGCAGACAATCGTGTCCCGCAATCTCGATCCGAGCCTGCACGCGGTGATCTCCTGCACGGAAGTCATTACGGACGGTATCCGCAACGTCATCCCGTCGAACGTGACGATCAAGGGTGATACGCGCAGCTATGCACCCGAAGTCCAGGCGATGCTCGCAACCCGCATGCGCGAAATCAGCGAAGGCATCTGCCATACGCACGGGGCTGAATGCACGTTCGAATACACGCACGAATTTGTGCCCACCATAAACTCGCCGGAATATGTGGAGCTTGCCGTTGCGGCTGCCCGCAATATCGCCGGCACGGATAAAGTCGACGCCAGCGTGCAGCCCATGATGATCTCCGAGGATTTCGGCGCGTTCCTTCAGTCCGTACCGGGCAACTTTATTTTCATGGGCAACGGCGATACGGGGAAGGAAGGAGGTATTCCGCTTCACAACGCGACGTACGACTTCAACGACGGCATATTGCTCACCGGCGCGCGATACTTTGCAGAGATAGCTCGACTCTCCCTCCCTCTTTCCTGAGTGACATCCGCTTCGAGTCCCCGGCTTCGTCAACGGCCAATCGGCTCTCGTCCGGATTTTCAATCATTCATTCATTCCTATGAGCGGCCTTTCGAATTGAGAGGCTGACTGACGACAATTGGCCGAAGCTCGCCCGATGCCCCCACGCCTGGACGAACGGGCCGCGCATCGCGCGTCAGACTGCAGTCGACCCTCTACGGCCAGTCGCGCTGACGCGTGCTTACCGACTGAAAACCGCCTGGTCCGGACGTTCAAGCCGAATTCTCGGGGACAACTGTTCGGCCATAGCCGACGTTCACGCGTCGCCGTTGGTAAGACCGCTTAGGGCTGCTCTTTTGCCGTTCACACACCGAGGCCGCGAACGTCAGTTCTCGCTGCAGTCGGATGAGTACTTGCGACCCCGAGCGGACAGTCGTCTTCTGGAAGTCAAAGTCCGCTTTCGATTGACAGGCGGTCGCTCATCGTACTGAGATCATTAACAGATCATCTTCGAGGAAAGCTGACGCTTTCCTCGGTCCGCATCTTGAGCAACGACTCGGGCCGCCCGCTACTCAAGCGTCGAAGGCATTGACTGGCCCAATGAAGTCCATCTTTCCAACGTCGATTCCATTCGTACGCAAAATCGCATAAGCCATTGCTACGTGGAAGTAGACATTCGGAATCACGATCTGCAGCAAATAGTTTTCTCCAGTTAGCTTACCCTGCACCCAGGACACTTTTACGATTTGATTGGCTGCTTCGGCGTACCGGTCTACCGACACGCTTTCAACGAAGTCGACCGTCTTACGAATGCGCGTACGCGCTTCGTCAAGCGTTTGCTCATTGTCTTCATGTCGCGGTGGCTGCTGTCCTGAAAGCCAGGCGGCCCCACCCTTCAAATAGTCGCAAGCGCTTTGTATCTGATAGAGCAACCCTCTCATGTCGGGAGCTAGACGCGTCGACAACAGAATGGCAACGTCGAACTCCTTCGCATTCGCAAAGCGCTCCGCCTTGTCGAGATAAGTCTCCATTGCTCTTACTGCTTGCACGCATTGCGCGATAGCCTGTGCATACATCGGCGTCTCCAGGGACATGTGTTGCCATGAACTCACGCTACGACGTGACACCGCGAAGGATCGGCTTCGGGTCATTGCGTGGCGAAAGATGCTTGCTCTCAATCTTGCATTTTGCTTTCAATTCCGTTTTCCAGCGCGGCCATCCATATCGATTCCGCAGCGGCGCGCTCCCCACGATGCGTGGGCGCTTGGGGATCAAGCTTCTGCGTGGCCATTTCCCATACAATACTGCGACCTGATCTTACGTGAGCAAACGCGTTGGACCGACTAGAAGCCATGGAAATGTTGCTGACCGCGGTGGACGGGGGAAGCCTGTCGGCGGCTGCTCGCGAACTGAAGATTCCTGTTAGCACGCTCACTCGCAAGGTTGCCGATCTCGAGGAGATGCTTGGAACCCGGTTGCTGATACGAACCACGCGAAAGCTGACATTGACCGACGCGGGCACGTCATACGTCGCGGCGGCGCGGCGCATCCTTGACCTCGTGCGGGAACAGGAGCATGAAGCCACGGGTGAGTTTGCGACAGCAAGAGGAGAACTGGTCGTTACCGCACCTGTGCAGCTTGGTCGTCTGCATGTTCTGCCTGTCATCAATCAGTTCCTCGCACAGTATCCGGACATCACAGTTCGACTCCTTCTCTCCGACCGAAACATCGACCTCATTGATTCGCACGCCGATCTCGCAGTGCGGATCGGAGAGCTCCCGGACAGCAATATGATCGCCACGCGCATCGGTTCATTGCGGCCGATCGTCTGCGCAAGCCCGGCGTTCCTCACCAAACACACGCCTCCACGCGAACCCGACGACCTCGTGCAGTACTCATGCGTCGTCTTCAACAGCCCGTATCTGTCGCCGTGGCGCTTCCGTCTTCCCACGAGCAACAAGATGTATATGCTCGAAGTGAAGCCCCGGCTCGAGGTCACTTCGCCCGACGCTGCAGTCAGCGCCGCAGTGGACAACGCAGGCATCACCTTCGTCTTCGAACACGATGCCGATGAAGCGATTCGGAACGGACAGCTCGAGATACTCCTGCCAAAGTTTGAGATTGAACCAGTGCCAGTCCATCTGGTTCACGTGTCGAGAAATCTCATGCCCATAAAACTGCGGCATTTCATCGATTTTGCGGCTCCCAAACTCAGGGAATCGCTGTCCAGATTCGGCAAGCAAAAGCAGCGCTAGCGCTTTTCCGCTTCCCTAAGCGTACCGTCACGCTCGGGCCACCCGCTGCGACGATCAGCCGACAGCCGTCGGCTCTTACGACTCCTCGGTCTGTCTACCAAGTACCCGATCGTTCCGGTTCTCGATGACGTCTCGCGTCGTCTTCGTGGCGCCCGGACCGGCAGCAAATCGAACGTCCTGGTACGTCAGCGCCTGCCCGCTCGTTGTGCGAACCACTACGACTTCTACTGGACGCCCACTCGCATGCTCCACCAATTTGATGGGCGGCTTGTCGTTCGGTCTGAGCCACTTGTCCCCCCATTGCATGAGCGCGACCAGGACCGGGTATAAGTCCGTTCCTTTCGAGGTTAACCGGTAACCGAACGTGTTTGCGCGTTCCGCGATCGGGAAGCGTTCGAGAATGTCCAGTTCGATCAACCGCTCAAGTCGTGCGGTGAGGATATTACGGGCGATACCGAGCCCGCTCTGGAATTCGTCGAAGCGCCTACTGCCCTGCGTACATTCGCGCACGATCAGCAGCGTCCACCACTCGCCCACCTCGTCGAGGGCGCGAGCAATCGAGCAGTCCATTCCACCGAAGCGTTTTCTATACATGATGGAACGGATCCTAACTCAAGTTTCGTCACGCAACTTAACCAGTTTGCGGGGAACAGCTTCCCGGTTTCGGCCAGTAGCGTGACGCAACGGTGTTCCCTATAGTTGCGTCACGAAACTTAGTCGACAGTCTCCCCGGGAAAGTCACCCCGGATCGCTGCCACATTCTGGATTACCGCGCTGTCTGCACACGAGACAGCAACGATTGATCACCTGACGGGCGAGCTGGGACACATCTCATCTTCGCACAGCCTTTCAACATACTTAGGAATGCCATGAATAACCGAATTGACCAAACCGAGGCAGGAGTGACCACTCCCACACGCCTGGCGAGATCCGGCTCCGTTCGATGGGTCGGTAAAGGTGTTGCTACCGTTGTGATTGCCGCCGTGGCAGCGACGGCGTTTCACATGCACTGGTCGAGTGCCGCGCGCGTTGTCGCACCGCCCCCGCCATCGGTCACCGTCAGCGCGCCTTTGCAGCGCGATATCGAGGGCCGGCTCGGCTTCCTCGGCCAGTTCTCGGCCGTAAATCGTGTCGAATTGCGCGCCCAGGTCGGTGGCACGCTTACCCAGATCCACTTCAAGGACGGCGATATAGTTCACAAAGGTGATCTGCTGTTTGAAATCGACCCGGAACCCTATCAGATCAAGTTGAGCGAAGCGACAGCCGAGCTCGAATCTGCAAACGCACGGCTGGTACTTGCCACGCGGGAGCTTGCCCGGGCGCAGGAACTCCAGCGCTCCGAGGCCGGCACAGTTGAAAACGTCGACCAGAAAGTGGCTGAGCAACGTGCTGCTGAGGCGGCTGTAGACAATGCAAATGCGCTGGTGCGTGACGCCCGATTCGACCTGGATCGCTGCAAGATCACGGCGCCGTTTACCGGCCGCATTGGCACACATCTCGTCTCGACCGGCAATCTGGTGTCCGGCAGCCGCGCCGGCAGCGGCCCAACGACGCTGCTTGCGACCATCGTCTCGCTCGACCCGCTCTATCTGGACTTCGACATCAGCGAAAACGACTACGCCGTTTTCCAGCGTTCCCGTGAAAGCCAGAACGGGCCGTTGGCCGACACAGTGAACATTTCACCGACTGGCGACGGTGGGTTTGGACGCACAGGCACGCTCAATTTCATCGACAACACGCTCGATCGTGCGAGCGGGACGATTCATGCGCGTGCAACGATTCCCAATAGCGACCTGTCACTCACGCCCGGTGGCTTCGCTCGCGTCCGGTTGGCAACGACTGCACCGCAACCGGCCTTGCTCGTCCCCGATGCGGCCGTGCTCGACGATCAAACCGACCATATGGTGTACGTCGTTGGAGACGACGACGTGGTCAGCCCTAGAAAAGTAGAGATTGGCGACCTTCGCGGCGGTCTGCGGGTGATTCGATCGGGACTTTCCTCGACCGACCGGGTCGTGATCGACGGCATTCCCGCTGTCCGCCCCGGTTCAAAGATTTCCCCCCACGCTGGAACGATTCAGTTCTCGGCTGAACAGGGTGAGGGAGGAGCAAAATCATGAAACTGACGCACTTCTTCATTGAGCACCCGCGCTTTGCAGCGGTGCTCAACATATTTGTTGTTCTCGTGGGCCTGGCAACCATGGTGTCGCTGCCAGTCGCTCAATATCCGAACATCGTTCCCACGACCATTCAGATCACGACCTCGTATCCGGGTGCGTCGGCCGATACGATTGCACGCACGGTGGCAACGCCGCTTGAGCAGTCGGTCAATGGCGTCGAGAACATGGATTACATTTCGAGCCAGTCGACCAGCAATGGCGAGCTGACGATCACGGTGATCTTCAAGGTCGGCACCGATCCAAATACGGCTCTCCTGCTGACGCGCAGCCGTGTGGAAGACACCCTGTCACGCCTGCCTGTCGAGGTGCAATTGCAGGGGGTGCAGGTGAAGAAGACCATCCAGGCGCTGCTGCTGGGCGTTCACGTCTATTCACCCGATGGCTCCCGTAGTCCCGAATACCTGTCGAACTACATGCTCAAGGTTCGCGATCAGATCGCGCGCTTGCCGGGAGTGTCGGACTTTCAGTTGTTCGGCGAGCGGCAGTACGCGATGCGAATCTGGATTGATCCGGACAAAGCGGCTTCGTACAACATCAGCGCCAGCGAAATACTTGCTGCGCTCCGCGCGCAGAACGCCGCTGTTTCCGCAGGCGTGCTCAATCAGCCTCCTGTCTCGAACAATGGTACGGGTGCCTACCAGATCAACGTCGACGCGCTTGGCCGTCTCAGTACGCCCGAACAGTTTGGCGATGTCGTCGTCAAGTCGGATTCGCAGGGGCGTGTCACGCGCATTCGCGATATCGGCCGTGTCGAGCTCGGCTCTGTTGACTACGGCTCCAAGGCTTATGCGGACAAATACGCCGCAACCCCATGGTTCGTGATTGCCACGCCCGATGCGAACGTGGTGAAAGTCGAGCATGACGTCTGGGCCAAAATGGCCGAGTTGAAAAAGAGCTTCCCGTCCGGTGTCGACTACATCAAGATTTACGACCCGACCACGTTTGTTTCGCAGTCGATCCACGAAGTCGCCAAGACCATCATCATCGCCATTCTGCTGGTGGTGGGCGTGGTGTACCTCTTCCTGCAGAACTGGCGCGCCACGATCATCCCGGTTGTCGCGATCCCGGTGTCGCTGGTTGGAACGTTTACCATCCTTTCGCTGTTCGGCGCGTCGATCAATAACCTTTCGTTATTCGGATTGGTGCTGGCCGTCGGGATTGTGGTGGACGATGCCATCGTGGTGGTCGAGAACGTCGAACGAAACATGGCGCTCGGCATGTCGCCGCGAGAGGCTGCACATCAGACGATGAACGAGGTCTCGACGGCCATCATGGCAATCGCGCTCACGTTGTGTGCGGTGTTCGGGCCCACAGCATTGATGTCCGGCATCTCGGGGCTGTTCTTCAAGCAGTTCGCCATCACGATCGCGGCATCCACCGTCATCTCGTGCTTCGTCTCTCTCACGCTGAGCCCTGCCCTGTGCGCGGTGCTGCTCAAGCCCCACGAGATGGAGAAGTCTCATGGTGGATCGACTGCGCTGGGCCGCCTGCATCACGCGGTGTTCGGCAGATTCAACGCGTCGTTCGAATGGCTGTCGTCGCGGTACGGAAAGATGACTGGCCGGTTCGTGCGCACGACGTCTGTCATGCTGATCGTCTATGCCGGCCTGATTGGGGCCACTGCATTGCAGATGTCGAGAATGCCCACGGGTTTCATTCCGGATCAGGACATCGGCTATCAGGCTGTCATTGCTTTCCTCCCTCCTGGGTCCAGTCTCGAGCGCACCGACAAGGTGGTCCGCGAGATCAACGACATCGTGCTCACCACGCCCGGACTTAAAGGCGTGACTCACACGTCCCCTGTGTCCGGCTTTGATGTCACCACCGGCACGATCGCACCTAACGTAGGGACACTTTTCTACGGACTGCCTTCGCTGTATGGCAAACATGTGCCTGGCGTCAATGCAGCGTCGATGCTGGTCGAACTGCGCAAGCGTGTTGCCGGCGTCAAGGACGCGGTGGTCGTCGTGATCAATCCGCCGCCCGTGCAGGGACTGGGCTCAGCGGGCGGCTTCAAGCTGATGCTCGAAGACCGTGGCGGGCTGGGACCGCAGGCACTCGCCAATGCAGCGCACACGCTCGTGACCGCTGCCAACAAGGACAAGACGTTCGGGGGTGTTTTCACGCTGTATAACGCCGGCGCACCGTCGGTCTATGCGGACATTGACCGCCTCAAAGCGGAAAAGATCGGCCTCACTCCGACCGATGTGTTTTCGACGATGGAGCTGTACCTGGGCTCGCAGTACGTGAATGACTTCAATTTCATGGGCCGGACGTATCAGGTGCGGGTTCAGGGCGATGAAGCATTCCGGCAGACACCGGAAGACATTGGAAGGCTCAAGGTGCGCAATGCGACCGGCGACATGGTGCCGATCAGCAGTGTGGCGACGTTCAAAAACACCACCCAGCCGTATCGCGTGCCGCGCTACAACATGTATCCCGCAGCGGAAATCATGGGCGCGGCCGGCCCGGGGTTCTCATCGGGAGAAGCCATTCAACGGATGGAACAGCTCGCTGATCAGGTTCTTCCAAACGGCATCACGTATGAGTGGACTGACCTTGCTCACCAGCAGAAAGAGCAGACCATGTCGCCGCTCGTGATCTTTGCTGCTTCGGCGCTGTTCGTGTTCCTCGTGCTCGCTGCTCAGTACGAAAGCTGGAAAACGCCGCTCGCAATCGTGCTGATCGTGCCGATGTGTCTGCTCGCGGCGGCGATAGGCCTGAATGTGCGAGGCATGCCGATCGACATTCTTGCGCAAATCGGCTTCGTGGTGCTCGTGGGGCTTGCTGCCAAGAACGCCATTCTCATCGTCGAGTTCGCCAAGCAGAGGCAGGAGGAAGACGGAGTCAACGCGGAAGACGCCGCTACCCATGCAGCGCACGTGCGGCTGCGGCCCATTCTGATGACGTCGTTCGCTTTTATAGCAGGCGTGGCGCCACTCGCCATTGCCAGCGGCGCCGGCTCGGAAATGCGGCAGTCGCTCGGCACAACCGTGTTCTTCGGCATGCTCGGCGTGACGATCTTCGGGCTCGCCTTCACCCCAGCGTTTTATGCCTTCGTTCGCAAGATCGGTATCAGGGACATGCGCGCCCTGCGCCGCAAACTCGGTAGTGGAGAAGCAAAATGAACGACTTCTTATCCCGGACTTCGAAAGCGATCGCGGGTAGCCTATTCGTCAGCGCATTCCTGGCGGCCTGTGCGGTTGGGCCGAACTATGTGGCGCCCGACACCCAGATGGAACCGTTCCACAACGCGAAGGTCGTCGCGGACCGGCAAACCACGCTGCCGGCCCCGAACCTCGATAACTGGTGGACCGGTTTCAATGATCCAGAGCTGGTTAAGGTGGTGCAGCGGGCGCTGGATCAGAACCTGAGTCTTCAGGCGGCAATTGCACGCGTCGCCCAATCGCGTGCCGCAGCTCAGGCGGCAGGTGCCCAGTTGCTTCCGACGGTCGATGCCAATGCGTCATATACGGCAGAACATCAGAGCGTGCAGAGTCCCCTGGGCGCGATTGCGAGCGCATTTCCCAATTACAGTCGCGACCAGAAGCAGTATGTCGCGGGTGCGACGGCAAGCTGGGAAATCGATCTGGCCGGCGGCCTGAGACGCGCACACGCGCAAGCCACGGACGAGGAACAGGCTGCCGAGGCCGCCCAGCTAGGAACACGCGTGACGGTTGCCGCTGACGCTGCCGACGCTTACCTGCAGATTAGGGGGCTGCAGGCGGAGCTGGCCGTCACCCAGGATCAGGTGGATACGGACGCGCGTCTGCTGGAACTCGTGAAAGCGCGCAAGCAGGCTGGTGCGTCTGACGAACGCGAAGTGGCTCAGGCGGAAGCCCTGTTGCGAGGGGCGCGCGCCACCGTTCCAACCTTGCGCGTAGGGCTCGAAGCACAGCTGAACCGACTCGATGTGCTGATGGGCGCGCAGCCTGGGACGTATGCAGCAGAACTCGGAAATCAGGCCGGTGCCGTTCCGGACGTGCCTGCAATCGGCAGCGGCGATCAGCCCGTGGACGTTCTGCGCCGCCGCCCGGACATCATGGCGGCGGAGCGCCGCCTGGCGGCTTCCAATGAGGCAATCGGCGTGGCACTGGCCGGCTACTATCCAAAGATTTCACTCGCCGGCGCACTGGGATTCGACAGCATCACAGGCAGTCATTTCCTGAGCGCGAAGTCATACGAACCAGTCGGGACAGGTGCGCTGCATTGGCGGTTGTTTGATTTCGGCAAGGTGGACGCCGAAGTCAAAAATGCGCGCGGGTCGTACGCGGAAGCACTGGCGCAGTATCGGGAGGCTGCGCTCAAAGCGACGGAAGACGTCGAAGACGCCTTTATGGCGCTCTCGCAAACGGAAATTCGCGCGCAGGAAATCCAGCAGGAAGTCGACTCGTTGACGAAGGCACGGGATCTCTCGGAGAAAGCGTATCGCGCGGGTTCGATCACGTTGACCGATGTCCTCGACGCCGATCGGCAACTGCTCGAGTCGCGCGACGATCTCGATGCGACGAAGGCCGACGCTGCGCGCGCCGCAGTGCGAACGTTCCGTGCGTTGGGAGGCGGATGGGATGCCCCGCAGCAGCAGGTTGCCCAGAAAGACTGACCCGACTTATCCAGTTTATGGGGAACAGCTTCCCACTTCCGGTCGGTAGTGCGATCTACCCCGCTTCCCTATAGTTTCGTCAAGAAACTCAACTCGCCATCCTTACGGAGAAGTCCACATGGATCGCCGCCTTTTAACGCTCGCACTTGGTATGTTTGCGCTCGGCACCGATAGCTTCGTCTTCGCGGGCATCCTGCCTGAAATCGCCCACTCGTTTGGCGTGAGCATCGGAGCGGCGGGCCAGCTGATTAGCGTCTATGCCCTGAGCTATGCCTTGCTTGGCCCGACCATCGCAGCGCTTGCCGCGAACGTTGCGCGAAAGCGTCTGCTGCTCAGCGGCATTGGACTGTTTGTCATTGCCAATCTCGGTACCATCGTGGCTCCGAACCTCGGCATCGCATTGGCCACCCGCGCTTTCGCAGGTCTTGGCGCGGCCATGTTCTCACCGACTGCCAGCGGAACCGGTGCGTCACTGGTGCCGCCAGAGCGTCGCGGATATGCCTTGTCCGTCATTGTCGCGGGTTTGACTACTGCTACCGCGCTGGGTTCGCCCATTGGTGCCGTGATTGGCGGGCTCGCAAGCTGGCACTGGACCTTGGTTCTCGTCGCTGTGCTCGGTGCAGGCGCATTCGCCGGTATCCTGGCGTTCTTGCCCGAAGTGCCGTTGCCGCCACCCATCTCGCTCACCAGGCGTCTGTCTCCGCTCACCGATTCTCGCGTCGGACTCACGCTCGTCACGACCGTGCTTGCCCAGATCGGCACCTTCATCATTTTTAGCTACTTCTCCGTTGTGTTTGATCGTGCTACTGGCCACCGCGCCATGGTCCTGGGTGGACTCCTGGTGCTATGGGGCCTGGCGGGAACCTGCTCGAATCTGCTGACTGGACGAATTCTCGACAGGATCGGTACGCACAAGGTAGTGCGCATCAAGCTTGCCATCGTCGCAATCGTCATGCTCACTATGCCGATCACAGGCGCACACCTTTGGAGTGCTGCGATCGCGGTCACGATCTGGGGGGCGTGTGCATGGGGCGTGCTGGTGCCGCAACAGTTCCGCCTCGCGAGCCTTAATCCGCCGATGACCGCGGTGCTGGTCGGTCTGAACACCTCAGCGACCTATATTGGTGTGTCCATCGCTGGCGCCCTCGGCGCTGCAATGATCCCGGTCATCGGCAGCCACAGCCTGGGCTACCTCGCCAGCATTCCCGTGGTCATCGCGATCCTTGTCTCCGAGCTCGCGACTCGCCGCATTGCATCGTTCGCAAATACAGCAAAACGCGTTGTAGCGGCGTAGCGCTATGCACGTCTCCTCCAATCCCGATATGAGGAAAAATCAATGTCTAACGCAAGCACATTCCATCAGCTACACGTCAATTCAACACCGCTCCGGTTGCCGAATGTCTGGGATGCCGGTAGTGCACGTCTCGTCGAGGCGTTGGGCGCCCAGGCGATAGCCACGACAAGCGCAGGTTTTGCGTGGGCATTAGGTTATCCAGACGGGCGCATTCTTCCTTTCGATGAGGTTGTTGCCTCTGTCCGACGGATCATCCGCGTTCTGAACGTGCCCTTGTCGGTCGACATCGAGAATGGCTATTCCGATGACCCAAAGACCGTTGCGGGACATGTCATGCAACTGGTGGATCTCGGCATCGCCGGCATCAATATTGAAGACGGCTCAGACGCAGCATCACTTCTCGCCTTGAAGATCGAGGCGATCAAGGATGCCTTTGTGAGATCGGGTTCGGACCTCTTCGTCAACGCACGCAGCGACGTGTTTCTTGCAAGTCTGGTTGAAAAATCGAAGCAGCCGGAAGAGTCGATTGCTCGAGGCAATCTGTACGCATCGGCGGGCGCGGATGGTCTTTTCCTTCCGGCTCTTGTGCAGCCATCCGATATTGAGATGATTGTCGGCGCAATCCGGCTACCTGTTAACGTCATGGCGGTTCCGGGGCTCGCCGATGCAGCGACACTCGGGAAGCAGGGGGTTCGTCGACTCAGTGCCGGCAGCGGCATCTCGCAAGTCGTGCTCGGCAAGGCGAAGGCCATCGCGCGAGATTTTCTGGAGAATGGTCGCTCTGAATTGCTCAATGACAAGCCCTTGCCGTATTCCGAGATTCAGGGCCTTTTCGCTTAACTGACGAACCCGCGAGGGGCAGGATGCCCCGAAGCTTCGATTGCCACTCAAATGCCAATATATTCGGTGATCGACATTCAACTGTATTTAGGTATGCTGATGTCAATTCATAACTGTCTGTATCGATTCACACACAAAGGAGATTGTGATGATGCTTAGTGGCAAACGCGCCCTGGTTACCGGGGCAAGCAGGGGTATCGGGGCTGCAATCGCGAAGGCTTTGGCAACTGCCGGCGCCGATGTGGCGATCACGTATGAAAAGTCGGCGGAACAGGCCGCCAGCGTCGTGAAGGCGATCGAAGCGGAAGGCCGGCGCGGTATTGCAATCCAGGCCGATAGCGCAAGTGCAACGGCCGTTCAAGCGTCCGTGCAGAAGACTGTCGAAGCACTGGGCGGGCTCGATATCCTGGTGAACAACGCCGGCATTCTTCGGATGGGCGATGTAAAGGATATTTCCATCGAAGACATCGACGCGACGCTTAACGTCAATGTGCGTGCGCCGATTGTGGCCGCAAAAGCCGCGATTCCCCATCTCAGGACGGGGGGGCGGATTATTTCAATCGGCAGCTACTTTGCCGATCGCGTCCCGGCCTCGATGCTCGGTGTATACGCTGGCTCCAAGTCCGCTCTCGTCGCGTTCACCCAAGGCCTCGCGAGAGAACTCGGCCCACAAGGGATTACGGCAAATCTCGTCCAACCTGGTTCCATCAACACAGACATGAACCCGGTCGAAGGTCCGTTCGCATCGACATTGAAATTGCTGACGGCCACGGGCGACTACGGCAAGGGCGAGGACATCGCACAAGCAGTGGTCTTCCTTGCGAGCGCCAGCGCCAGTTACGTCACCGGCGCCACGCTTACCGTTGATGGTGGTGCCAACGCTTAAGACACAACACCTGCGTCGGCGCGGGCGACATTCGCGCGAGTAGAGCTTCGTTCTCGAAAGCGCCTGGTGCAGGCGCTAGAGAGATATCACGGGCGAAAGCGCTGCCTGCGAGTTGTGCTCGGTCGCGCCATCTCGCTGCTGAATGGCCATCCTTGAAAGTCTGATAAACGCGACGAAGCGGTCGTTGGCAGGTGAATCTTGAGCGGCCCCTATTGGCCCGAACCTGGAAGTAGGAGGTCGACCATCCGAGTTTCTGAGACGCCGGGACCTCGAACTTCCGTAGCCGTAGGTTGCACTTCGAGCGAGTGACGGACATCCATACACCGGCAAATCCGGGACGATTTTGGCGATTGACGAGGCCCGATTTCTGCTCGGTAGCCGAGTATGTCCCGGCGAGGTGACTGCCGAAAAGGTTGGGGAATTCTTGATGGATCTGTTGCAGGCTTTTGTGGAAGTGGATCTGTTGGAAGAAACGCGCGCAGCCGCCATTCACATCTTTCGCTCGTTGCCACGCGATGAGGCGGCGTTGGAACGTTTCGCCCAGACCGGTCGTGAAGAACCTTTGCTACGCAGTCTTGCCGATGCCTTGAGCAAGCGATTTGCTCAGAGCACCGTCCAGGACTTCACTGCTCTGTCGTCAAGGTTCCGCCCTCGTCCGACCCCGTCTGTGTCTTCTCCACACGTTCAACCTGTACGCGCATCGACCGCGCGTCTGGCAAACCCAGGGCTTCAGCCGCTGCGTAAGAGAGATCGATAATCCGGCCTTTGACGTATGGTCCGCGATCGTTGATGCGAACGACAACCGACTTTCCGGTAGCCAACGATCGGACGCGCACATAGATACCAAGCGGCAATGTTCGATGGGCGGCAGTCAAGGCGCCGCCATCGTAGCGTTCTCCGTTTGCGGTCAGATGCCCCTGGAAGGTTGCCGAATACCATGATGCCTCGCCGGATTGCGCCATCTCGTGCTCGTGCCGAGGGCGACAGTAATCAGATCTGCACGCAGCATGCTTGGACGGAATCTGTCCGCAAGCAGTGAACAAAGCGCAGATTCCCAAGACTCCCAAATAGCGAAGTGATAGCACCATAGACCACCCGTCAGTCAATGAGACGTGGTTCTAAAGGTCTCCAAAAGTTCCCGTTGGCGGCATGCCCGAGTTACGTAACACCTTGACAATATTTTAGGTGACACGCGACGCTCCTGAAGATCAGACCCTCATTTCCTTGTCGGGGTCGTCGACACGATTGGCACAGGCCTTTAGATGCGTATTGGCTTCGTCGGCGCGACCGGCGCGCTGATCACTGTGAAGGCACTGTATGAACTGCAGCGAATCGGCGGCCGCTATGCGCTCGTGACAATGTGCATCGGCGGCGGGCAAGGCATTGCTGCCATATTCGAAAATCTTCGGTAGACGTGCTACATGCACGGTACGCAAAGGAACCAATCATGACAATCGAAACGCTAGGCGTCGTCGGTGCAGGCACGATGGGCAACGGCATTGCCCAGATCGCCGCTGTTAGCGGACTTAAAGTCGTTCTAGTCGACGTCACCGATGCCGCGTTGCCCAAAGGGGTCACTGCCATGACTGCCAGCCTCGAGCGGCTCGTCGCGAAAGACAAACTGGACGCGACGACGCGCGACGCGGCGCTCCGCATCGAAACGTCGACCGACTATCAGCGCCTCGCGGTCGCCGATCTCGTGGTCGAAGCTGCCACCGAAAATCTTGATCTGAAGATTCGCATCCTGAAGCAGATTGAATCCGTGGTGCGACCCGATGCGATCATCGCGTCGAACACCTCATCGATCTCGATCACCGCGCTCGGCGCGACGCTCGCCGATCCGTCGCGCTTTATCGGCATGCATTTCTTCAATCCAGTCCCACTGTTGCCGCTCGTCGAAATCATTCGCGGCTTGCAGACCAGTGCTGCTACCGCCAAAATCGTTCGCGAACTGACAGTACGGCTCGACAAGTCGCCGATCGGCGTCAAAAACTCGCCCGGGTTCGTGGTTAACCGGATTCTCGTGCCAATGATCAACGAAGCGTTCTTCCTGCTGGCTGAAGGTGTCGCCACGGCCGAAGAAATCGACGAGGAAATGCGCCTTGGGGCCTATCACCCCATCGGGCCGCTCGCACTGGCGAACCTGATCGGATTGGATGTACTTCTTTCCGTGACAGATGTGTTCTTGAGGGACTTCGGCGATTCGATAAAACCACACCGGAACGCGAGTGAGCCATGACCTGCGAGACGCCACAGACTCATGGCAGCACGTAGCGCGTGCTCATTCCTCAGCCTTGCCGAGGCCACTCCATACGACCTTGACAGCCTTGCGGAAGGCATGCAGTTGCGAGGCGCTGTCTTCACTCCAGCGAAGGAAAATAACCAGGCCCTGGCAACTGGACAGGATCAATGCGCCACGCAATTCGCGTTCTTCCATCGACAGTACCGGATTGAGTTCGCCAACGAGATTCGCAAAGAGCCTCGCGAACCGTTTTTGTATCTCTACGACGACATCGCGCGCAAACGGTTCATGCAGCGCCAACCCCCAACTTTCGAAGATGGCTGCAGGCATCCCAGGTTTGACAAACTCGGCGAAAGCGTCGTCGATGATCGCTTCGAGCCGCGCCTGCGGGGAGCGGTTTCTGTTTTCGGCAAACCCTCGAAAGCGTTCGAAGTACCGCTTAGCGACCTCCTCGATCGTGGCGCGCAACAGCGCTTCACGGGTCGAAAAATAGTGCTGTAACGTGCTCAGGCGAATGCCCGCATCATTGGCCACGCGGTTGATCGTGTACCCCGCGTAACCCGCCGCGATCAGCACGTTGATCGATACATCGATGATCTCAGGCACCCGGCTCTCCCGATTGCCGCGCCGTCTCGCGAGTGTCGCGGTTCGTGGATCAAATATCGCTGCGGAAGTGAGGGTCAGTTTTTTCACGTGCACTCCGTTCTGAGGCGCCAACTGTCTCGCTGTTCGGCACAAAGTTCGCGTCTGGCTGCGGCCCGTGGGGTCGCAACCGCCCTGTTCGACAAATCATCGTTGCGGTTCTACGTTTTCCGGATATCGCGTTGGCGAATCTGCGGTGCGACTGCGCCGCGGTCGCTTCGGGAATCGCTCATCTTAATAGGTTATCTAACCTGACTTAAGTATAGGTTGAGAAACCGGTTTTCCCAAGTGTCGACACGCCAAATGTCCAACGAATCAACGTATTTATGGGGAAATATCGTTTACCCTTGCGTCCAAATTAAGCGGTTGATTTATAGGTTATCTAACCTATATTTAACGGTAAGGTAACCGACAAGACGTTGCAATGTTCCCGCCACGGAATTGGCGAGACACGATGGTGGCGCCGCGGTGAGAGGAGAGCGAGATGGGTTCCGGCAAGATGTGCTTGCGATCGCTGGTCGCAAAGTGGTTTGGGCACTCTGCGGTGGTGACGGTACGCGTGATGGAGTTCAGTCGCACACCATCGGATCGAAGGCGCTACGTGCGCAACGGCGTGATGCGGCCGGACGGAAGTTTGACCATCGTTTTCTTCCGGCACGATGACGGTTCGTGGAACGTGTTCCCGGCAAAGGCGAGCACGCCGGCAATGCGCGCTTACCCGCTTGCGGCATGAGCGATGGGTCGATGTCGGGCGATCTCAGGAGAACGGAATGAACATCCTGGAATTGGCGGCGGATGCTGGAATGCTGATCGTACTTGACGGCAGAATCGGTCGCACCGAGTACCGAAGCGTCCATGGAACGCTGGATGCGTTTCAGCATTTTGTTCACGCGTTGGAATCGGCACTGGCGAATAACGAGGAGTCCGATGGGTTTCAGTGTCGGGGTAGCCTGTGCGAGGAGTCTTCGTCATCCTGAAGAAATGGTGCCGGAGCGCCACCATGGAAACCTTCACGCTGACCTGGAATGCGCATCTGAGCGCTGGCCATGAAACTGGAGCGGGCGCAGAACATGTTGGTGCCGGGTCGAGTTCGCTCACACTGCGGAGTAAGCTCGATTGGATGGAGAGACTGATGAAGGTTTCGGCAATCCACGCCTGGGTGACGGCGCTTATTGCTATCGCCGCGGGGCTCCCTCCGGTTTCGTCCTACGCTTACGCGCTCGATCCAAAGCGCACCTCCACGGGGATCTTCAGCAGATCGTCGTACGCGTGTCGAAGCGGCGAGTTGCTGCAGATCAACGCGAGTACTGCGGCGCCCATGAGCAGCAGTCCGCCCGCCGATTCCAGTTTGAGGAAGGTGGAGATTCCATCGGTGGTCTTGCGAAGCGCGTTGTCGATCACGATGCCCGTCCGTTGTCAGCGCATCAACTCGTAAAGGATGCGGATTTCCCGGCCGGCATTAGTGGCATGGAACTGTCCCGATGGGCGCTTACGCAGGGCTAGCGCATGCGCCACCTCCATTTTTCAGACCAGGAATTCGACGGCCCCATTGTTTATGTGGTACATCGCTCCAACAATTTTTAGTTTTCCATCCTTCTCCATCGGGGCCAGCACGCTACTGCCATTCCGTATTGCGTCTATCGTGTGTCGAACATTGGTTTTCGCCACCGCATCGACAAATTCATAATTCTTACTGCTTCTGTCACCAGAGTACTGCGTTTCATCCACAGCCGGTCTGATCTTAGCCAGGAGACCGGTCAGGTTTCCCAGTTCAACGTGATCAATGGCGCCCTTGATTGCCCCGCATCCCGTGTGCCCCATAACCAATATAACTTTAGCGCCGGCCGCCGCACAGGCAAACTCCAGGCTTCCAAGGAGATCCTCGTTGGCGATATTGCCCGCGATACGCGCGTTAAAAGTATCTCCAATTCTCGTGTCAAGGACGATTTCGGCCGGAGCCCGGGAGTCGATGCAACTCAAGATCACAGCGGCCGGATATTGCCCGCCGGCAGTAGCCCTCTTTTGCGCCAAATAATCGTGAGACAACATCTTCCCCGAGCGAAAACGTCTGTTTCCTTGCTTGAAGTTCTCGATAATCTGGTCTGGCGTCAACTTATCTCGCTCAGACTTCGATAGCGCCTCCGCGTAAGCCGATTCAACGCCTCCCATGCTTCCCGCCAGCCCAACGGCCGCGACGCTCAGCGCAGTCTTCAGAACCGCACGTCTTCCGGCGTTGGAGGCGTCGGCCGGACAACAAGCAGCTTTTTTGTGCATGCCATTCTCCATGAATAATCGCCACGCGATCATCTTTTCGACGTCAGGTTAAACATCACAATGTGCAGTGAGCGCGATGTCGCAAGGTATTCGGCCGTCCCGCGGCTGCTTCTGGAATAACCCAAAACACATGATATTTTTAGTGAAACTCACACACTATTGGACTTTGGTCCTATATAGGGAGGTGTGTCACCGCCCGTCGCGCGCAGCGAAAATATCGATCGGCCCGGAGGGATGCGATGGCATGTCGCGATAGGCTGATCTCGACTTCTCCTCGATCAATTCGCATGCGGCTTAACTCACCTAATTTCATGAGAGCCCTGAAGATCATGCAAGACGCACATGTGCTGTTGCCCGACGCGCTGGTAGTGCTCGCGATCGTGATCGCCTCCCGGTTGGGAGATTTCTGCTCCGAAGCAACGATCCGGCGTCTTACTTACCTCGTCGCGCTCCTGTCGTCGACCGCGGCGGGCGTGTGGTTCGCGATCCAATCATTCGATTCGCACCAGTACTATTTCTTCTCGCGGATGATCGTGATCGATTCGTTCGCCAGCGTGATGAAGGCGGTCGTGTCGCTTGGTGTCGCTTGGCTTCGCTGTCTCGCTCGTCTATTCGCGCAGATATCTCGAAGATCGCGACCTGTTCCGCGACGACGTGTTCCTGCTCGGCATGTTCTCGCTGCTCGGCCAGCTGATCATGATCTCGGGCAACCACTTCCTCTGCTGTACCTCGGTCTCGAGCTGATGTCGCTGTCGCTGTACGCAATGATCGCCTTGCGCCGCGACGCCGCGCAATCGAGCGAAGCGGCAATGAAGTACTACGTGCTCGGTGCACTGGCTACGGGTTTTCTGCTGTATGGCATCTCAATGCTCTACGGCGCGACGGGCTCGCTCGAACTAAACGAGGTACTGAAGGCGGTTGCTTCGGGCCGCATCAACGATGCCGTGCTGCTGTTTGGCGTGATTTTCATCGTCGCAGGCGTTGCATTCAAGATGGGCGCGGTGCCGTTCCATATGTGGGTGCCGGACGTCTATCAGGGCGCGCCGACCGCGATGACGCTCTTCGTCGGCGGCGGTCCGAAGATCGCGGCGTTCGCGTGGGGCCTGCGTTTCCTCGTGATGGGTCTGCTGCCGCTCGCGGTCGCCTGGCAGGGAATGCTCGTGATTCTGGCGGCGCTGTCGATGATCGTCGGCAACATTACCGGTATCGTCCAGCTTAACGTCAAGCGGATGCTCGCGTACTCGGCCATTTCGAACATGGGGTTCGTGCTGCTGGGCCTGCTGGCGGGAGTTGTCGACGGCAAGGCCAGTGGCGCCGCCGGCGCGTACGGTTCGGCGACGTTCTACAGCATCGTGTATCTGGTTACGACGACAGGCACGTTCGGCGTGATCATGCTGCTGGCGCGCCGCGATTTCGAAGCGGATACGCTCGAGGACTTCAAAGGCCTGAATCAACGCAGCCCGATCTTCGCCTTCGTGATGATGGTGATGATGTTCTCGCTCGCCGGCATTCCGCCTACGGTCGGGTTCTACGCGAAGCTCGCCGTGCTCGAAGCGACGGTGAACGCCGGCCTCACATGGCTCGCGGTGCTGGCCGTGATCACGTCGCTGGTCGGTGCATTCTACTACCTGCGCATCGTCAAGCTGATGTACTTCGACGCGCCGCAGGACACGACGCCAATCTCGGCCGGCGCCTGCAACCGCACGCTGCTTGCGCTGAACGGCGTGGCCGTGCTGATGCTCGGCATCGTTCCGGGTCCGCTGATGACGGTCTGCCTGCAGGCGATCTCGGATACACTGCCGCGCTGATGTCGGTGGCAGGCTGGTTCATCGTGCTGTTGGCGCTCGTCGGCACCAACATGCCGTTCCTGAATCAGCGGCTCTTCACTGAAGTGAACCCTGTGCGCCGGACACGAAGCTATGCTGGTCGGGTGCTAAGGCGAGCGCCAGAACTGGATTTCAGGGAAAGTTTTCGGCAATCGTGGAAACTCGTAGAAGGTCGAAAGGATCCCGGCGTGTCAATGGCGCAGCACCGTGACGCCTTTTTCCAGTCTTTTATTCGCCACCCTGGCTTCGATATGCGCGGGCCTCGATCGTGCGACGCGTTCCAGAAGCGCACACCCCGTTAGAGGCAAAGGTCACCGGCGCGCCGATGACTTGACGAGCTTTGTCGGCGCTTGACAGTCAGCTAACTGGGGCAAAGTCGACGTTCAACCGAACGATTAAAGGAACGGACGAAGGGCCGTAGATGGGCCGGACTGAGACCTTGCTGCTCTGCGTCCCTGCCAGCCTGCGCGACCGGTTCTCGCCGGCGACACAATGATTTCGCGTCTCGAAACCCTTGTTCCGCGAGGCTGAACCGGCATGGACATGCGTTATCCGCTCTACGGCACCGGGCTGTCGACCGCGCCCGCTTTCATGCTGCCTTGCGATGACGGGCCCTTGCGGAACTGCGCATAAGGCACACCCCGCTCCGGATGCGCAGTAGTTTCATCGATGACGCGCTCGACATCGGGAACCTCGCGTAGCGCGGCCATGAACGGCGCCACCGGAAAGTCCGGTGCCACGCAGCCCTGGACCAGCATCCAACGCTGCCACACCGTCACCCACAAGGTACTCTGCCGCCAGCCCGGCAGGTTGGCCGACAGCCATTGCAGCCGGCGGCGCGTGCTGTCAGCAATCTCCTCGTCGTAAGCGAAGGCGTTCGGCAGGCGGCAGCGCCCTTCCAGCCAACAGTGGTTGCCGTGCTCGATGCGGTGATGCGATTCGCGCTTCCACTCGGCTTCATTCACGCGCGGGCCGGCGGGCTCCGGGCAGTTGGGAATCGCAGAGGAGACCTGGAAGAACGGGTCATGACCGCGATTCTGCAGGTCGTCCTCGGCATGTGTGCCGGGCGTCACCAGCATCAGCGCGCACAGCATGCAGCGGTAGTCGATCGTCATCGATGTCCTCCTGAGCCCGGCTTGATGCGAGGAGCCCCCGGTAGCACTCCGCCCCCGGAGGGCCAAGTCCTGCCGTGTCTCCATACTGGTTTTACTCGAAATCCACACCGGCAGGCGCCACCGCGATCACCGGACTTGTCCGGTCCGGCCAGGGGACTCAACTGCATAACCGTCCACGGTCCCGGGTCATCCCCACTTCGCGCTGACCTTCGGTCTGTGCGCTTTTTCGCATTAGCCCTCCACCGTGCCGGACCAGTTCGTCCAGCCAAAGACCGAACGGTCGAGATCGGACCCTCTCCGGCCATTCGGCGTGTCAGCTGCGGTGGCCGCTTTGCTGTCAATTTCTGCCATTCCGCATGGATGGTCTTCGTGTAGCAGCGTGTTTTCGTTTGAGGGACTTCGTCACTTCGGCAATAACCGAGGCAAGACGTAGCGCGGCCGCTTTCATTTGCGCGTTGCTAAAGCCCCCGAATCCGAGGACCAGGCCGGGCCGCTCCGTTCCAGGCGCGAACATCGGCGATACAGGACGCACAGCGACTCCGGCCCTGGCGGCCAGCTCGACCACTTTGCGATCGTCCATGACTTCCGCCAGCCAAAGGATAACGTGCATGCCCTGATCGCCTGGTTCCAGCCATGCCAGATCCTTGGGGAGCAACGCGTCGAGCGTCTCGATCAACTGGACCCGATGACCCGAGTACACATTGCGAACTCTGCGAATGTGGCGCTCCAGATGGCCCTCCGCCATGAAGGCCGCCAGCACATGCTGGTCGGCGTTCGGCGGATGACGGTCCATCAGCACGCGCGCGCCGCAAAAAGCATCGACCAGATCGTCGGGCACGATCACGTAGCCCAACCGCAACGACGGAAACAGGATCTTGCTAAACGTGCCAAGATAAACGACCCGATCCGGGTCCAATCCCTGAAGCGACGGAAACGGATAGCCCTGGTATCGGAGTTCGCTATCGTAGTCGTCTTCGACGACCCATGCGTTGCTGGCGCGCGCCCACGCCAGCAACGCGTTGCGCCGGGCCATGCTCATAGGCATGCCCAACGGATACTGATGCGACGGCGTGACGAAGGCGGCACGCGCGTGAGGCGCCATCCGGATGCCTGCTTCGACATCGATGCCTTCGGCGTCGACCGGTACGCGAATCATCGTATCGCGATGGCCCATGCTCTCGAGTATGGCCGTTACGCCGCGGTAGGCCGGGTTTTCGACCCACGCTTGATCACGCGAAGCCAGCAACACCTGACATGCGAGAAAGAGCCCCTGCTGTGTTCCACTGGTCACGATGACCTGTCCGGGTTCGCAACGCACCGAACGTGACTTGCGCACGTAGCCGGCGATCGCTTCACGGAGCGGTAACGCCCCAAGCGGATCGGCGTAACCGGCCGGCGCGCCGGGCCCCTTCGCGCGCAGGCGGTTGCCGAGCCGACGCCAGATGTCGGCGGGCGCAGTCAAACCGAGAGGGACGGATATCGCAAACGGCACCGGTGGAAGCGGCCTGAACTCCTGTGCGATCTGCGCGAACACTGCCGCTGGCTCTGGCAAGCCAGTCCGGGTCATCCGCTGGCGTTCCGTACCTGGTTCGCGTGTCTGTTGCGGCTCGGCGAGCGCTTGAACAACCCGTGTGGCCGCGCGACCTTTCGATTCCAAGAAGCCTTCAGCAATCAACTGCTCATATGCCTCTATCACCGTGCCGCGCGCGATGTCCAGCGAAGCTGCCAGCAATCGCGTGGACGGCAACGCATCGCCGGGCCGGATATCCCCTTTGCGTACCGCCTCTCGCAATGCCTGCGCCACCTGACGGCTCAGGTTACCGGCTGCCCGGTCCAGCGTGCCGATTGACGGGATTTCAGCCACCCCGGCCGTTCTTGCCACGATTCTGGTCCTACAACATTTGTCGAAACTGGACCTGTAGCATAAACCAGTTTTGCGTCACAATGCGTCCAAATGAAATTCGAACCGGTGACCTTCGACACCTCCGCGGAATAGACATGTACGTACCAGCCCATTTCAATGAACCTCGCCTCGAAAACCTGCATGCGCACATCGCACAGCATCCGTTCGGCACTTTGATCACGCATGGGACAAGCGGGCTGGACGCCAACCACCTTCCGTTTGAACTGGCGGCAGGAGAAGGCGAGTTGGGCGCGCTGCGCGCGCATGTCGCGCGCGCGAATCCGGTATGGCAGGACGTCTCGAACGGCGACGAGGTGCTCGTGGTCTTTCGCGCAGGAGATGCCTATATCTCCCCAAACTGGTACCCGAGCAAACACGAATTCCACAAGCAGGTGCCGACCTGGAATTACATCGTCGTCCACGCGTACGGACGCATCTCCGTTCACGACGACGAGCGATATGTGCGCGGCCTGGTCGGCCGGCTGACCCGCACACATGAGGCGTCGCAACCCCAGCCTTGGAAAATGGCCGACGCACCGAAGGACTATATCAATACCATGCTCGGTTCGATCGTCGGTCTGCAGATTGACATCACGCGTCTGGTCGGTAAGAGCAAGCTTGGCCAGAACAAGGAAGAGCGGGATATTCGAGGCGCCGGGGAAGCGCTCACTGCGCGCGGCAACTCCCCAATTGGCGATGCGATGCTCGCTCACGCTGCGAAGAAGCTGGAATAGAACGATCCGCTCCCAACAATGAGCTCGGCAGGATGTTAGGCGCCTGATTGTGGCGAATGCGCGCTGCCATCAACAATCCTGGGACTCAGTCCACTTCGAGATCCGACATGTCCGGAAACACCTTCTTCTCAGCAAGCTTATTGCTTGCCTATACGGCGTATTTCGTTGGCACCGCAAGTCCCGGACCGAGCAATCTCGCGATCATGTCCATTGCGGCCAATCACGGCCGGAAGGCGGCGTTGGCGTTCGCGCTGGGCGTCATTTCAGGGTCGATGTTCTGGGCGACGGTAGCGACGGTCGGCATATCAGCGGCGCTGATTGCCTGGTCCCATTTCATCGTGGCGATCAAGATTTTCGGTGGCCTGTACCTCCTCTGGCTGGCCTTCAAATCGGGACGCACTGCTCTTGCCACTGCAGCTACAACCTCACCGAAACGGGAACAGCCAGAGAAGTTGACGAGCCTGTACGCGCGAGGCGCGTTGCTGCATCTGACAAATCCGAAGGCCATACTGGTGTGGGTTTCGATTGTCGCCCTCTCTTCGAACAACTCGGGATCTGCCTACGGGGCCGTGATTCCCGGCTGTGCGGTCATTGGATGCCTGGTGTTCAGCGGGTATGCCGTCCTGTTTTCCATGGAATCAGTTCGCCGGCTATACATTCGGACCCGTCGCGCTCTGGAAGGATGCCTTGCTGTCGTATTCGGGGTTGCCGGGATCAGGCTTCTGGCATGGCCTTCCAGATAGGGGCTCGGAAAGAGGCCTGACGATCTTGCCGGCCCTTCATGCCCTAAACTCTGTGCCCTTTCATTCATCTCCAGAGGAAGCCCTATGTACTCTTCCACCTTCATTTTCAGGGCCGGTCAGTACGACGAGGAATTCCATCGCCTCGACCAGGAGATCGCCGAAATGGCGCGTGCAATTCCCGGGTATCTGGGTGAAGAGACCTGGGAGAGCGCCAGCGCCGGATTGATCCAGAACGTCTACTACTGGGAGTCGGAAGACGCACTGCTGCAATTGATCAGGCATCCGACGCACCTCGAAGCGAAGTCGAAGCAGGCCCGCTGGTTGGACGGCTACCGGGTCGTCATTGCGAAGGTGATCCGGGAATATGGGGATGGCGGCCTCGTGACGCGCAAGGAAGATCAGCCTGCTTGATCGAAACCGCTCTCACATCGTGTTCGAGGTAGCGTGGCCATCTTGCCCCGATCCGTTGCGAACGTTTGCCGTTCGGGCATGAGTGTCCGATGAATGTGGAGGAGCGGCCATCCAAATGGCCGTCTCGAAGGACCGGAAGTGGCCGACTGCTGTCCCACGCAGAGGACCGCAGCCGACCGCGCTGTCTCGCTCCGATCCCGTTGATCAGGCGTCGGAAGCTGCGCGAGTAACACGCCCACTCGTTTCACCAGGCTGGTGACACATTGACTTCGCGACGCGCAAATGCTTGTCACGTAAGGCTCGACCGATATCCGAATGCCCCTTCGTCGCGAGTTGACACCGGCGAGGAGCACGGGAATACAGCTTCAACCTCGAAAGGCCGGTCATCCGCCGTTGCCTCTGCGGTCGTTAAAAGTTTGTTCGAATCGGTCACGTCGTACCTTTGGATGGGTGAACGGACGCCATTTGCGCCATACATCCATCGTGCCTTCACGATGTGGAGAGCGTCGTAGAATATTGCTGTGGATCGTTTTCAGGCGCCCCCTCGAGCGCCGGACCGGCAAGGGCTACCTCGCCCGACGTGATCGACGAGTCGAACCTGTGTTGGGTCGTCCCGAACTGACGAGCCGCGTCTACGAGGTCGAGCCGGTCGATCATGAGTTTAAGGAGACGACATGAACGCAGTGTGCCCGCTGCACGGGCCAACGAAAATCATCGGCACGAATGCGTACGGGTTTCCGGTCTATGCGTGCTGCTGCGACGACGTGACCTATGTGACGCCCCCGGATGCGTGTACGAGGGCACCGACGCAACGCGGACGTGACCCGCAACCCGAACAACCGAAGACGCGGAAAGAATGACACTGGATAGCGTCAAGCAGGAAGTCCGGTTTACCGACAAACATCTTGGCCGGTCGGCCGAGGTGATTGTCGCTGCGTCAGGGGGTCATGGTTGTCGC